>CBFHTF010000018.1:0-35376 GCA_965658685.1 Luminiphilus sp. | reverse complement strand
GTACGCGTTCATTTGATAACTCCCGTCAATGATTTGCTTGGCCTGGACTCGGCGTCACAATTCGTTGTGCGCGGTGTTGATGGTTGTGGTCTTGGGCAAAGTTAGAGATGAAATAAGCCGAGTGCGCCTAGCGAGGCGGTGTTATTGCCGATCTGCTTGAACTTCAGGGCAATAAGACCCATTTCTCTACCGATGACCGACATTATCGCATGACCCGTGGTGGGCGCGCTCACCGCTCCATGCCATTGAGTCTCGCAGCAGAAACAGCACGAGGATTATCAGCTATGACAAATGACGACCACGACTCCGATGACACTCGGTTGGGCTCAGAGGATACGATCGACGATGTCATCGAGGGTGTCTCTGCTCAATTTGTCGTTGAGCGCGATAGCGAGGTTCATGCACGTGATAGTGGGTCTGCTCCTGCATTGGCTGAGGATGTGCTCCCCGAGACGCTCGTGTTGCTGCCGCTGCCAGGGAGGCCGTTTTTCCCCGGTCAGATGCAACCCATCGGCTTAAACCCGGAACATTGGCAAAAAACATTAAAAGCACTCAGTGATCAGGGCTCGGGCTTACTGGGAATGGCTTGGGTGGGTGATGTAAATCCTTTGCACGCCGCCAAAGCCGATTTTCCAAGCATGGGGTGTGTGGTGCGTTTACACCGAGCACCAGCAGCAGGCGAGGGGAATCTTCAGTTCCTTGCACAGGGAGTTCGTCGCTTCCGATTGGTGAGATGGTTAAACAGTGAAGGCCCCTTCATTGCGCAGGTAGAGTACCCAAGGGCGCCTGATGATCCCGATAGTGATGAAGTGAAGGCGTATGCCATGGCAATCATTGCCGCTATCAAAGAGTTACTTCCCTTGAATCCACTGTACAGCGAAGAGCTCAAACATTACATCGGCAATTTCAACCCGAATCAGCCAAGTTTACTTGCTGATTTTGCCGCAGCCATGACGACGGCCACCGGTGATAAATTGCAATCTGTACTCGAAACGCTGCCTCTCATTCAGCGCATGACACAGGTCTTAGAGCTACTGAAGCGGGAGCGCGAGGTTGCGGAGATACAAGGGCAAATTTCGAGCCAAGTGAATGAGAAGGTATCTGAGCATCAGCGTGAATTTTTTCTTAAAGAGCAGATGAAAATTATCCAGCGTGAGCTGGGTTTATCGAAAGACGATCGTACATCTGACGCGGAACGCTTCAGCGAACGCATGGCTCAACGAAACGCGCCTGAACATGTCATGACGCGATTTGAGCAAGAGCTCGACAAGCTGAAGGTCTTGGAGTCTGGTTCGCCCGAATATGGTGTGACACGAAATTATCTCGACTGGATAACGTCGGTGCCTTGGGGCCAAGTGTCTGAAGACAATCTCGATTTGACCCAAGCACGTCAAGTGTTGGATAGCCACCACGATGGTCTGAACGACGTCAAGAAACGCATCATTGAGTTTCTTGCTGTGGGTGCGTTTAAAGGCGCTATTGACGGCTCCATTGTGTTGCTGGTTGGACCACCCGGAGTCGGCAAAACGAGTATTGGTCGATCGATTGCCGATGCTCTCGGTCGCCAATTTTACCGGTTTAGTTTGGGTGGCATGCGTGATGAGGCCGAGATAAAGGGACATCGTCGAACGTATATCGGTGCTATGCCGGGCAAGCTGGTGCAGGCTTTGAAAGAAGTTGAGGTTGAAAATCCGGTCATCATGCTCGATGAAATCGATAAGGTGGGCGCTTCCTATCAAGGTGATCCCGCATCGGCCTTGCTGGAGGTACTGGATCCTGAGCAAAACAGTGAATTTCTGGATCATTACCTCGATTTGCGGGTGGATTTGTCAAAAGTACTTTTTGTATGCACGGCGAATCAGCTCGATACCATTCCACCTGCATTGCTTGATCGCATGGAAACTATCCGATTGGCTGGGTATATCGCCGAGGAAAAGCTGGCGATTGCTAAGAACCATCTCTGGCCAAAATTGCTCCAGCGCCACGGCGCCAAGGCTGCGCAAATTAAGATGAACGAAGCCGCATTCAAGGTGGTTATCGAGTCTTATTGCCGGGAGGCCGGTGTGCGGCAACTGGAAAAACAGTTGGCGAGTTTGATTCGGAAGTCCATCGTAAAGATGCTCGATGAAAATATCGATCGGGTGCGCATAAGCAAGAAAGAAGTCCTCGAGTTGCTGGGACAGCCACGCTACAAGAGCGAACGACCAACACGGGGGCGAGGTGTGGTCACCGGGTTAGCCTGGACTGCAAATGGTGGTGCCACCCTTGCTATTGAGTCGAGCAAGATTCACACCCTAAACAGAGGTTTCAAGGTGACTGGGCAGCTGGGTGATGTCATGAAGGAGAGTGCAGATATCGCCTATAGCCATGTGGTCGCGCATTTGCGCGATTTCGGCTGCGATGAAGACTTTTTCGATATGTCCATGGTCCACCTGCACGTGCCAGAGGGGGCAACACCCAAGGACGGTCCCAGTGCCGGCATTACCATGGCCACAGCCTTGGTGTCGTTGGCACGTCGCGAGCGTATTAAACGTCCATTGGCCATGACCGGCGAACTAACACTGACGGGGCAGGTGCTGGCGGTGGGCGGTATTAGAGAAAAAATCATCGCTGCCCGCCGGGCAAAGATTCTAGAAATTCTGTTGCCCAACGCCAACAAACCTGATTATGAGGCGTTGCCTGACTATCTGCGAGAGGGGCTGACCGTTCATTTTGTGCGCAGTTTCCGCGAGGTATTTGATGTTGTATTCGATAACGCCCGCGACTCCCAACAACTCCATTGAGCAAAGTGTGCTCTGTCGCTAGGCGTCGGCGGTGACAATTGCTCTGCATGGCGCTGGGTAGCCCTCTACCGTTCGGCTTGGATCATCGGGCTGCAGAAACTGTGCAAGTGAGTGGAAGCGCATCCAGTCGGTGCTGCGCTGCTCTTCAGTACTCGTGATGTTGGTATCGATCACCCTACAGTTTTTAAAGCCCAATTTAGTCAGCCATTTGCACAGGCTGGCGGTGCTTGGCAAGAACCAAACGTTGCCCATACGAGCATAGCGCCCTGTCGGCACCAAGGCCGTGTGCTCGTCGCCCGAAACCACTAACGTTTCAAGTACTAATTGGCCCCCTGGTCTAAGTGCATCTTTGAGCTCTAGAAGATGATCCATCGGCGAGCGTCGGTGATAAAGAACGCCCATGGAAAATACGGTGTCGAATGCTTTTAAAGGTCGCGGAATATGCTCCATGGGCACTGGCAATACATGGATATTGGGTTGTTGCAGGTAGTGTTGGAGTGCTTTGAACTGCAGCACGAACAGTGGTGTCGGATCGATGCCGATCACTTCTTGTGCACCTGCACCCAGCATGCGCCAACAGTGGTAACCACTGCCGCATCCAACATCGAGCACTTTGCGCCCCTTTAATGGCGCCAATCCCGGCAGTAATCGTTCCCATTTCCAGTCCGATCGCCACTCAGTATTGATGTGCGTGTCGAACAGCTGATACGGGCCTTTGCGCCAAGGGTGAAGGCCTTGCAAAGCCTCGTTTAATGCACCGCTTTGCTCTGCTGAGATGCTGCCACTACAGCCTACCCGGGGGGCGTCAAGTTGAATGGAATCACTATTTAGTATGGGCAGTGCTGACAACGCTCGGCGCCAACGGGGCAGATCGCCGTACCGCTCTTCGGCCATGCCTTGCGACAATTGTTGGGGCAGCTGGTTGAGCCAAGGCTCTAGGTTCGACTGGCGCCAACGTCTCTCCAGTGCCTGAAGGTCGGGTAGCAACTCTGAAGGGATGGTCATGCCACCGCTACCAGAGAGGCGAAGTTTACGCATTGAAACCAGACATCGGCGTGGCTAAAGCCTGCTTGTAATAGGCGCGCTTTGTGTTCGTCGCGGGTTTCCGGTACGAGCACGTTTTCCAATGCTTGCCGCTTGTTGGCTATTTCCAGATCGCTGTAACCCTGAGCGCGTTTGAAGTCGTGGTGGAGTTTCACCATCAAGTCATCCATGGCCTGTGGCTCTAGCGTTAACTTCTCCGAGAGGATCAGGATGTCACCTGGGCGCAGGGCGGCGCGCAGCTTCTGTAATAGCGGGAGGCGCTTGGCTATCGGTACGAATTGAAGTGTGTAGTTGAGAATGCAGACACTGGCGTTTTGGAAGTCAATGTCTGAGATGTCAGCTTCGATCAACGTCACTGTTCGGTGGGGTAGTGCAGCCCTAAGATTTGCTTCGCACTGATTGAGCATTGCCTGGGAGTTATCGATACCCACCAATTCACAACCGAGAGTTGCGGAGTGCTCAGCACATGACAAAAGCGAGGCGCCTAATGAGCAGCCGAGATCGTAGATACGTGTACCTGGGCGCGCGTGCCTGGCGGCCAATAATCCCGTCATGGCAATGACTGAGCCGTAACCTGGTACGGAGCGCTTGATCATATCGGGAAAGACGTTGACCACTGCACTGTTAAAGGTAAAAAGACCGGGGTCGCCCAGTGTTTTTGCGTAGAGTGTGTCTCGGTGGGTGGTCATGACCGCTCGCCTACTGGCAATTGAGAGGACTTAAGCATAACAATTTACGGCTTTGCGCAGTCAGAAGCAGTGGCAACAAATTGCCTGAAGCCCCATACTTTCAGCATCTTTTCCCAATGAGAGTGATCATGTTCGAGCATTTGCCCGTTTTACCCCCTGACTCGATTCTCGGTCTTGCTGCGGCCTGTCGTGCCGACACTAACCCCGATAAGGTCGATCTCACTATCGGTATTTACATGGATGAGTCGGGTGTTTGTCCTGTTTTTGAGGCGGTTAAGTTGGCACAGCGCCAGCTTATTGAGGAGGAGGTGACCAAAGCCTACATTCCGCCTCAGGGGGACCAGGCATTTATTGATGGAATGACGGCGCTCATTTTGGGCGAGCAGCGTCTTAATGCCCGAGGCGGTCATGTTGCTGCAGTGCAGGCGCCTGGAGGATGCGGGGCAGTACGATTGGGCGCTGAGGTGTTAAAGGCTGCCAATGGGCCGGGTCGAGTGTGGGTGAGTGATCCCACTTGGCCGGTACATATTCCGCTTATCGGCAGTGTTGGATTAGAGATCACCCAGTATCGTTATTACGATCCATCAACGCACGGCGTTAATTTCGACGCTATGGTCGAGGATTTACGACAAGCTGGACGCGGCGACATTGTGTTATTTCATGGCTGTTGTCACAACCCTAGTGGTGCTGATCTGAGCACTGAGCAGTGGCAGGTAATGGCAGATATGGCCGCTGATCAGGGTTTTACGCCGATGGTCGATCTTGCATATCAAGGCTTTGGTGACGGATTAGAGGCCGATGTGGTTGGTCTGCGCGCGCTTGTTGATCGTGTGCCAGAGGTTGTTATTGCCGCATCTTGCTCTAAGAACATGGGCTTATATCGGGAGCGAACCGGTCTGGCGATTTTTGTGTGCGGTAGCGAGCGGGATGCTGACGCGACCGCAAGCCAAGCCAAATCGGCTGCGAGACGCATTTATTCGATGCCCCCAGCTCACGGCGCCATTATTGCGGGTCGTATCCTTGGTGATGATCAGTTACGTGCTACGTGGGAGCTTGAGCTAAACGGCATGTGTGGGCGAATCAACGGTTTGCGTGCCCAATTCCGTGATCGACTACAGGCACGCACTGGCCGCGATTTCTCGTTTATAGCCCGTGAAAAAGGCATGTTCTCATTTTTGGGGCTGAGTACCGAACAGGCACAACAGGTACGCGCTGAGCGCAGTCTTTACATGCTTGATTCTTCTCGCATCAATGTTGCGAGTTTGAACGCGGGGAATATGGACAGCGTGGTAGATGCGGTAGCCTCGGTGTTGGTGTAGCTAATCGTCCAGCTCGGCCCAACGCTCCAGAGCCGCGTCTAGTGCCTCTGAGATGGTTTTGAGTTCAGCCATTTTGGTGTTGACCTCTTCTGGACTCTGATTAAAAAAAGCCGGATCAGCCATAGCCGCTTCAAGGGCGGCTTGCTCAGTTTCTAAGGCCTCTATTTTTGCTGGCAGAGCATCGAGTTCGCGTTGCTCTTTGTAGCTGAGTTTTCGTTTGGGTGCGAGGAGTTCCACGTCGCTGGCTGGCGGCGGGACTGCCTCCCCGGACTTGCTAGCATGCAAGCTACCCTGTGCGTTGTCGGGCTGTGACTCTAGGGCCACCAATCTACCGCCACGCGCCTCCCAATCGCTGAATCCGCCAGCCTGTTCTTCAACGCGACCATTTCCGTGCATGACGAGTAAGCTAGTCACGCAACGATCCATGAAGTCCCTGTCGTGGCTTACCAGTAGTACGGTGCCATCAAATTCCATCAGAATTTCTTCGAGCAGCTCTAGGGTTTCTATGTCGAGATCGTTGGTAGGTTCGTCGAGAACCAGCAGATTAGCGGGTTTAGTGAATAGCTTCGCCAAAATTGCTCGGTTTCGCTCGCCACCGGATAGGGCTTTTACCGGCGTTCTCACCCGGTCAGGGCTGAACAAAAAATCACCCAAATAGCTAATGGCGTGCTTACGCTTGCCGTTGATTTCAATGAATTCTTGACCGCCGCAAATATTGTCGATGAGGTTGGCATCTGGGTCGAGGTGTCCACGTAGCTGGTCGGAGTAGGCGATTTCCAATTTGGTACCGATATTCACTTGGCCTGCGGTAGGTGTTAGCTCCCCCAAGAGTAGTTTCACGAGGGTGGTTTTGCCGACACCATTGCGACCGACGATGCCAATACGATCACCGCGCTGAATGATG
This sequence comes from Luminiphilus sp., assembly GCA_965658685.1. Lineage (GTDB taxonomy): Bacteria > Pseudomonadota > Gammaproteobacteria > Pseudomonadales > Halieaceae > Luminiphilus. The sequence continues at coordinate 28,637 of CBFHTF010000018.1, read as the reverse complement.
GTTGAGAACTCCTCCACGATGGATTTATCGTTGTAGGCGAAACTGGCGCTTTGCACCTCAGCGACTATTTTGCCTGATGCTGATGCAGCCTCCACATCAAAACTTGCATTACCCTGGCGAACTCGTCGCTGCGAGCGCTGCTCGCGCATGGCTTCAAGCGCCCTAACCCGGCCCTCATTGCGGGTGCGGCGGGCCTTGATGCCCTGTCTAATCCACACTTCTTCTTGTGCTAATTTTTTGTCAAATAGCGCATTAGCGCGCTCTTCGGCAGCCAAGGTTTGCTCTCGGAAGTTTAGAAAACCCTGATAGTCACCGCGCCACAGCGATAAGTGACCGCGGTCTAACTCAGCGATGCTAGTGGCCACTCGCTGCAGAAATCGCCGATCGTGAGTAATGAGTACCAATGCACCTCGGTAGTTATCTAGCTGTTCTTCCAGCCACTCGATAGTGGGTATGTCGAGATGGTTTGTGGGCTCGTCGAGTAACAATATGTCGGGGTCACCCACCAGGGCTCGAGCTAAGGAGACTCGCCGGCGCCAACCGCCCGACAGTTCACTGAGGCGTTTATTTGCGGGCAATGCCAGGCGATCGATGGTGGCTTCCACCTTTTGCTGCAGTTGCCAACCGTCATGGGCTTCGAGCGCCTGTTGGACCCTCGCGAGCTCTGTCATGTCGGCATCGATACCCTGCTCAATCAGTTGGTGGTATCGGGCTATCCATTGGCCAGCCTCAGCTAGCCCTCCTGCGACCAAATCATAGACGCTCAAGTCATCGGTAGCGGGTAATTCTTGCTCGAGCCTAGCTAAGCGTGTGGTGGGCGCCATCCAGCGCTCGCCGTCATCGGGGAGGATATCCCCAGCGAGTACTTTGAACAGCGTGGTTTTGCCGGCGCCATTGCGGCCAAGGAGACCCAGTCGATCGCCGCGCTGAAGCTGCAAATTGACGCGATCAAGGATGATGTGGGTGCCAAAGTGAAGTTCAACTTGATCGAGGCGTAAAATCGACATGCTCTTCTCCTTTAAGGGGCGAGGATTCTACGCTAAGCCGCCGCTAAAGCACGCAATCCGCTAGAATACCCAGCCGAAATATTTTCGTTCGGCCGTTTTTCTGAGAATTTAGTATGCATAGCCACGTAAACGATACCAATGATCGCTGGATTGCTCGCTGGTTGACTCTTTGTGCTGCCGTTATTTTTGGCATGATTTTGTTGGGGGGGGTAACCCGCCTAACAGATTCTGGATTGTCGATGGTGGAATGGCAGCCGATTATGGGAGCGCTGCCACCGCTATCCGAGCAGGCGTGGCAGGAAGCCTTCGATAAGTACAAGCAGTACCCCGAGTATCAGAAAATTAACTTTGATATGGAGCTCAGTGGTTTCAAAGTGATTTTTATGTACGAGTACTTGCATCGAGTGCTTGGACGCCTGATCGGCCTGCTTTACCTGCTGCCTTTAGTCTTTTTTATTGCGCGAGGTATGGTGAGACGAGAGCTCCTGCCGCCCCTGTTGACGCTGTTTGTACTTGGCGGCTGTCAGGGATTGCTTGGTTGGTACATGGTAAAGAGCGGGCTTGTTGATCGCCCCGATGTTTCTCAATATCGGCTGACTGCGCATCTTGGCTTGGCAGTTGCTGTTTACACTTTCATGGTTTGGCTGGTGCTGCGCATTACAGCGCCTGCTCGTCGCATTCCCAATAGACCGCAATGGGCGCCCATGTTGTTGCCGGTCGTGGTCTATTTAATGATTTTGTCAGGCGGGTTTGTGGCTGGAACGGATGCTGGGTTTTCGTACCCGACCTGGCCATTGATGGGTGAATACTTTTTTCCTCCTAGTCTCTATGCTGAAGGATATATCTCCGCCTTTGAGCAGGTCACTACCATCCATTTCAACCACCGTATGTTTGCCTACACCCTAGCCATCGTGATCCCGCTTATTGCTTTTTTAAACTGGCGAGCAAGCGATGATGGTCGTGTACAACTTGCATCGGTGCTTATGGCCATCGCATTGGTCGTGCAGATTGGCCTGGGTATTAGTACCTTACTAACGCATATTGCTATTCCCGTTGCGGCTGCTCATCAAGGCGGTGCGGTTCTATTGTTGACGGCCGTATTGTTCTTTAGCCACGCCCGGTTGACAGAGCGGTCTAGGATTCGTTGATAAGCATTTCCTATCGGTGGCTAGCCCTCAAGTCTTCGCCCTGACATACTCTAATTCAAGTGTGTAAGGTCTTTGCGATTTTGGAGAATAATGCAGCCGACAGAAGATGACTGCCTGCTTCAGTGCTTGCTGATAGTAACGCGCTGCCTGGGTGTCCCTGCAACGTCGCATTCGCTGACAGCTGGACTGCCGATGGGTGATGCGGGTTTTACGCCTGATCTGTTGCAGCGTGCGGCGACCCGAGCGGGGCTCAATTCCCGTCTAACTGAAATGTCACTGGACGCGATCCCCGACGCGGTATGCCCGACCATTGTGCTGCTCAAGGACAATTCGGCCTGTGTGTACATGGGTCGGGGCAAAGAGGGTAATGCACGCGTTATTTATCCTGAGCTGTTGGATGCACCTGTGGAGGAGCCTCTCAGCGAACTTCATGAGAAGACGTCTGGCTATGTGTTTTTAGCGCGACCTCGATTTCGTTTCGATGGTCGTGTCCAGGGAGACGACCTGAAGCGGGAAGGTCACTGGTTCTGGAGCGCTGTGAAGCTCAACACGCCGGTTTACCGCGATGTTTTGCTGGCGGCCTTTTTCGTCAATGTCTTCGGTCTGGCCCTACCGCTGTTCACCATGAACGTTTATGACCGCGTGGTGCCCAATGCAGCATTTGAAACTCTATGGATGTTGGCTGTGGGTGTGTTAGTGGTAATGGTCGGTGACTTTACCCTTCGTACGCTGCGGGGCTATTTCTTGGATTTGGCCAGTCGTCGTGTCGACGTCAACTTGTCGGCTCGAATCATGGAGCACACCCTAGGTATGCGCTTGGAGCATAGACCTGCATCGGTGGGGTCGTTCGCTGTCAATTTGCGGTCCTTCGAGACGCTCCGAGATTTTATTACGTCCGCCACCATTGCCACGTTGGTCGATTTGCCTTTTGCGATTTTATTTGTAGTGGTGATCGCATGGATTGCGTGGCCCCTTGTCGTACCTGTGCTGGGCTGTGTTGCGCTATTGATAGGCTTCGCGTTGTTTATGCGGCCGCGCCTCCAGCGCCTGACAGAGACCAGCTATCAGGCTGGCGCTATGCGCAACGCCACACTTATTGAATCCCTAACAGGGGTCGATACCTTAAAGGCTATGGGTGCTGAATCTGTGATGCAGCGCAAATGGGAAGAAACCACGCGCTTTCTTGCAGGTGTCGGCGTGCAGCAGAGGCTATCCACGCTGTCAGTGACTCACTTCACGATGTGGTGTCAGCAGCTGGTATCGGTCTCTGTGATCGTGACGGGTGTCTTCCTCATTGCTGATGGTGCACTCACGATGGGAGGGCTAATAGCTTCTACCATGTTAGCTGGGCGCTCTATTCAGCCTTTTGGCCAGCTAGCGGGCTTGATCTCCCAGTTCCACAGCGCCCGAATAGCAATGAATGGACTTAATAATTTGTTTGCTACGCCGGTTGAGCATAGCGAGGAGGGGGCGTTCGTGTCCCGAGATCAGTTCCGTGGTGATCTCGAATTTAAGAATGTGAAGTTCAGTTATCCCGCGTCTGAGACAGAATCGCTGAGCGGTATCTCATTTCGTGTTAAAGCGGGTGAGCATGTGGCGGTCTTGGGGCGTGTGGGCTCGGGTAAATCCACTTTGGTTAAATTAGCCATGGGCCTTTATCAACCAACCGAGGGCGCTGTACTTGTTGATGGTATTGATTTGAGGCAACTAGAGCCCCGGGAGTATCGCAGTACTGTGGGCTACGTACCTCAGGATGTAACACTTTTTCATGGCACGTTGCGGGATAACCTGGTCTTGGCGCACCGCGGCATCTCTGACGAGGCTCTACTTAAGGCATCAAAGCGTGCAGGCCTCGCGGATTTCGTGAATCGACATCCGAGTGGCTTTGATATGCCGATCAGTGAGCGAGGCGACTCGGTATCAGGTGGTCAGCGCAGGTGTGTTGCGGTGGCCCGCGCGTTGGTGCATGAGCCGAATATTTTGTTGTTGGATGAGCCTACTGGTTCGATGGATCATTCAACGGAAGCGCAGGTGATCAGTGAGCTTAAAGCATTCTCAGAGGACAAGACGCTCGTGGTAGTGACGCACCGAAACTCATTACTTCAGTTGGTAGATCGCGTCATCGTTATGGACGGTGGCAAGATTGTTGCCGATGGGCCCCGGGATGCTGTTGTTTCGGCTTTACGGCAAGGCCGTATCGGTAAGGCCAAATAACCGGTGGGGTGTGTAACTCGATGACCGTTTGGGTATTAAAGGCATGTCAAGATGATGCTGTTGAGCGGCAAATGCTCGAGCAGCATCGTGTGTTTTTGCCTTTTGATGATGTGGCTGTGGATTTCTCCGGTTTGGATCGTCGTGCGCTTTACCAGGTAGTTACCGCAACCCTAGAGACCTCGAGCGATCCTGCTAGAGCTTCTGTGGTCACACGAGCCGCCGAAAAATTCATTCACGAGATGCAGCTGGATGACTGGGTCGTCTTGCCCAGCCGGATTGATAAGACGGTATTGCACATCGGCAAGGTCGCAGCAGATTACGCTTTCGATGAGGCTAGTGATTTACCCCACTCCCGACGAGTCGTGTGGCAGGCTTGTCATTTGCCCCGTGCTGTCATGCGGTCTGAAATCCTGAATGCCTTAAATGCTTTGAGTGATATTTTTCAGGTGCGCCGCGGGGATGTTCAAACGTATTTTAGCCAGCTGGCAGAGAATGACTGGAAACCGTTATCGCCTTCACTGGATACCGACGGTCACGCTACTGAGCCGACAGCCAGTTTGCAAGATCACGATATTAGCGAGTCTGCAGTTGGAGGTGTTGAGCTGCCAGGCCCCGTTACTCCCTCGAGTCCTGGGTGGGATGTTCTTGCTGAACAGGCAGCCATAGAGCAACAACCCATTCGTGCGCAGCGATTGCTGTATGCCATGGCCCTAGTCACGGTGTTGTTAATCGTGTGGTCGGCCCTGGCTCAAATTGACACTGTCACCCGGGGGCAGGGTAAGGTAATTCCGTCGCGACAAATTCAGGTAATCGGCTCTCAAGATGGTGGTGTTATCACCGAGATATTGGTTCGTCAGGGTGATGCGGTACGCAAGGGTGACCTGTTGCTCAAGCTTGATCAGACTCGCTCCCGGGCCACGTTGGGCGAGAAGCGAGCCGAGCTGCGAGGGCTCAGAGTAAAAGCTGAACGCTTGGAAGCGATGTTGAACGAACAGCCGTTTACACCGACAACGGCGATGCTAAGCAACTCACCAACAGTGGTTCAACAGGAGCGTCGGTTATATGAGAGCCGCCTTCAGGAAATGGAGGTGCAGCGTGATATTGCTCAGCAGCAATTGATACAGCGGCGTGAGGAGTTGTCTGAGCTAACGGCGCGCGAGGCCCAGCTGGATCGTGAGCTGGAGTTGGCGCAGGAAGAGTTGACGTCGACACGGCCCATGATTGCATCGGGTGCTGTTTCTGAGGTTGAAATTTTGCGTCTTGAACGGGAAGTGAATAAGGCAGAAGGCGAACTCAAGCAGACCAGAGCTCAATTACAGCGAGTTGAAGCATCGATTGCAGAAGCCGAGGGCAAGATAGTGGGCGTAAAGCTTGAATTCGAAAACGAGTCCCGCGAGCAGCTAACAGAAACGCTTACTCGAATTAATGCTCTTGCAGAGATGGCAGAGGGGTTGTCGGATCGTGTGCGGCAAACGAACCTTGTGGCGCCCGTTACAGGTACTATTAAGCAGTTGTACTACAACACCGTTGGTGGGGTTGTTCTGCCGGGGAGAGACATCGTGGAGCTTGTTCCCGCTGATGACACGCTGCTGGTGGAAGTTAAGATTCGCCCGCAGGATATTGCATTTATTGCTCCGGGTCAGGCGGCTAATGTCAAGGTGACGGCCTACGATTTTGTGGTTTACGGGGGGCTAGACGGTCGGGTCGAGCAGATCGGCGCCGACACGGTTGTCGACGAGGAAGGCAACGCGTTCTACGAGGTGACGGTAAGAACTGAAACTGTCGACTTTGGCAGTGATAAACCCATCATTCCAGGGATGACCGTCGAAGTTGATATTGTTACAGGCAAGAAAACGGTTTTGTCATACTTAATGAAGCCGGTGTTGCGAGCTCATCAGCGAGCTCTATCTGAGCGCTAGGGAACCTAAATGAGCGAGGTCTTTTTTGTCAGTCGAAGATCCGAGCCGTCGCCGCGGTGGTCTGCTGCGTTCTCTAATCTTGTTCTGTACCCATCGGCAGATGCGATTGGCGTAGTTGTAAGCGCGAAATCGATAGGGTTTATCGATAGCGATAGCCTTTCCAGCGCGGAATTTTTGGCGGCAATCCAAGATCTGGTCGCTCAAGGTTTTGCGCTCGTTGTGCTCAGTAGTTTTCCTTCGGATGCCCAAGCCTTCGATGCGTTTACCAAAGGTGTCAAAGGTTACTGCCACTCGGCGGCGGTGCCAGAGCAGCTGCGGGATGTGGTAGCTGCCATAAAAGCTGGGGGAATCTGGATGCCCTCGTCACTACTGCAACGTATTGTTCGCGGCGCTGTTAACGCTAAGCCCGAGCTTTCAAACGCTTTATCCATAGATCTAGCGCAGTTGACAGAGAGGGAGTTTGAAGTGGCCGCCGCAGTAGCGCGAGGGCTCAGCAATCGTGAAATAGCGGGCGAGATCGGTGTCAGTGAGCGCACTATCAAGGCTCACTTGACCGCTATTTTTGATAAGTGTGAGCTTCGCGATCGTGTGCAGCTGGCTCTTGCTTTTTCAGCCTCCGCTTAAAGGTCAATTTAACCTACTAATACGCTTTTCCAGCGCCTCCATGTGCGGTGCCACCTCAAGAGCCCGAGTGTTTCTGTCATATTTCTGAACGAAATTGGCCGTAAACGCCGAACTATTTCCAGCCAATTCTCTTTAACAATCGCACTTAATCGCTTAACTTTAAAGGGATTACCCTTTGGTACATGGCGAATTGTCTCCCACAGTCATAACGTATACATGAGACAAAACGCACCACAAATTTAAGGATTTCGTAATGGCCAATGTCATTGGTACGGTAGCTAAGCTCACTGGAATCGCCTACGCCCGTTCGGAAAATGGGACTTTCAGGGAAATCCGTGAGGGTGATGAGATCTTCGCTGGTGACGTTTTGATTAGCCCTAAAGGGCAAGCGATTGAAATAGTGGCTTTGGATGCACCTGCGGTACAGGTGCCTGATAACCGGGAAATGTTGGTCAGCAATGAGCTCTCGGTTGATGGCAGAGAAACTAAAGAAAGCAGTGTTCTCGACGAACAAACCCTGGACGTCTTGGCATCTGCAGTTGAATCGGGTGAAGGCGATTTGTTGGATTTGCTGGAGCCCACCGCGGCGGGTGGCACTGCAGGTGATTCTGGGCATTCCTTTGTTCGGCTAGCGCGTATTGGATTTGAGCTTGCGGAGCTCGAGAACGCGGGTGAAGTTGCCATTGATGATCAGCCAGATCTTGAGACCAGCGAGTTCGATAATGATCTGCAGTTGTTGGCGGCGGTTGATGATCCTGAAGCTCCTGTTGATCCTGAAGCTCCTGTTGACCCTGAAGCTCCTGTTGATCCTGAAGCGCCGGTTGATCCTGAAGCGCCGGTAGATCCTGAAGCGCCTGTTGACCCTGAGGGACCTCAGCTGAACACGAGTATACTCAGCCTGAGTGCGACCGAAACGCTCACGGAAGCGGGCGGCACGATCACCTACACGGCCACCCTGACCAATCCGGCCCAGGGTGAGGTAACGGTGACCTTGTCCAATGGTCAGACCATCACTATTGGCGATGGTGGTACCACGGGCACGGTCGACGTCACGGTTGCGGCCGATGAAGATGTTTATGTTGATGCGACCACGGTTGAGGCATCGATTACCGAGGCGACCGGGGGCAACTTCGAAGAGTTGGTGATTGACGGCACGGCTGCGGTTACCACGATTACGGACACCATCGATCGTGTGACAGCCACTCTCAGTTCGGAGTTGGAGGCTGGTAGTAATGAAAATGAGGGTGCGATTACTTACCGCGTTGCTCTCACGGGTCCTGATGGTCTCCCATTCACGCCGACTGCGGATCTTGGAGAAACGTTCTCTTTCACGCTAACCGACGGTACCGAGGTATCCGTACTGGTTGCTTCTGGTGAATCAGAGGGAAGCACCAAGCTGACTTGGAGTGCCGACGCTAGCGATCTGATTGCCTTGCCGGATGCAGATGTTTTCATAGACACCACCACTATTGGTATTGATGGACCGGTCAATGTCACGAATAACAGTGGTTATGAAGATCTAGTCGCTCTTGGGAGCCCCAATGAAGTAGTTGGTGATCCCGTGGAACCTGTCGCATTCTCTGCATTTTCGTTGCAGCGCTTTGCGGTCACATTTGCTGAACCCGAGCCTCAAACTGCAGAAGCAAGCTCAATCGTTATCGAAGACAGTCCCGACACTGTTACAGCAACCCTGTCATCCACGTTGGCAGAGGGTAGTGATGAAAACTCAGGCTCAATTACGTACACCATAACGTTATCAGGTCCTGAGGATCTCGAATTTGCGCCTAGATTTGATGAGACGTTCTCGTTTGTACTGAATGACGGCACGTCGGTTGCGGTTGTTGTCGAACAAGGCCAGACGAGTGGCAGTACGACGCTGAGTTGGGATGGTGAGTCGAGTGACTTCGAGTCGCTGGCGGATGCGGACGTGTTTACGGATACGACGACTGTGTCGCTCGCGGGCGAGATCGAGGCGACGAACAACAGTGGTTACGTATCGCTGGTGACGACATTGGAGTCGTCGCTCGTTGAGGGCAGTACAACAGAAGCGGGTTCAGTAACGTATACGCTGTCGTTAGCGCGTCCGGATGGTTCGGCGTATGCGTCGACATTGGCGGAGACGTTCAACTTTGAGTTGGATGATGGTACGCGTGTACAAGTTGTTGTTGATGCGGGAGAGACGAGCGGTAGCACGACGCTGAGTTGGGACGGGGAGTCGAGTGCGTTCGACTCTGGCTCGTCGACGGAAGCGGGAGTGTTTACGTCTACGGGTGTGTTTACAGCGACGTCGACGGTATTGGTTGCTGGAGAGGTCGTCGGTATCCGGGCGACGAACAACAGTGGTTATGAATCGCTGGAGACGGCGGGTACGACTAGCGAAGCGATTGCGGATGGTCTGGCGGATGCGGTGACGGTTGTACTGAGTGCGACCGCGTCGACGGGCGAAGACGGTGGTTCGATCACGTATACCGCGAGCTTGGAAGATGGCGATGGCAAGGCGGTCACGACCGCGAATGCGATCACGGTCACGCTGGCGAACGGAGAGGAGATCACGATCGCTGCGGATGCGAGCAGTGGAGACAGTGATCCCGTTGCGGTGAACCGCGATGATGTTTACCTGGAAAACGATGCGATCACGAACAGCATTGCGTCGGTGTCCGAGGCGAATGCGGGTACGACGGGCGCGTTTGAGAATCTTGGTTTTGACGCCACGGCAGTCAGCACGACGATTACGGATGACAGTGATGCGGTCACCCTATCAATCACCGGCCCCGCCACGATCCAGGAAGGCCTGACTTCAAGTGCGTACACCTTAAGCTTAACCGATGAAATGGGTAATTCAGTAGCAGCTGCAACTGATGTTACCGTTATGGTGACTTACGGTGGTACCGCTACAAATGGCTCAGACTACGTAGCAGAAACGCCGATTACTATTGAGGCTGGTCAGTCTTCAACGACGTTCTCGTTGACGTCCCTCGACGATTTTATTGCCGAGGGCACGGAGACCATCGAGTTAGTCATTAGCACCGATAGCACTGGCGGCTTCGAGAACTTGGTGGTCGATGCTAGTAATAACGGCGTTACAACAACCATTATTGACAACGACAACAACCCAATAGCAACCGATGATCCCGGCTCCGCAAGCCCCTACATCGTCTCAGTAGGCCGCTTTGCCCACGAGTCCAGCGGTTGGCAAGAAGCCGACAGCAACGGCCAGCAAGTATCAATATCGGCCTTCGATACGGCTGGTAACAGTAGCTCCGTATCTACCGAGGATACTTATAAGCTTGGTGTTGCCGCGCCTCTTCGCGAAGACATTAAGCCAGAGCAGTTAGAGTACGACGCGGAAATAGGCACTTCTGAAGCATTGCTATTCCAGTTCTCAGGTTATCTCGATGCCGCTACGGTTGAAATTGATAACCTGTTTGAATCGGAAAAAGGCGGCAACGTGGAGCAGGGCCGTTGGGTGGCACTGCTGAACGGCACGGTAGTCGCAGAGGGCGCATTTAGCGGTGGCCCTGGCGATGCGGCTACCTTGCAAATTGGTGCGGAAGGCGGGCCGTTATTCAACGAACTACGGTTCGAGGCTACCCCTTACGACCAAGACGACAAACGCCTCGACGATAATTCCGATTTCTTCGTCAGCGCTATTTCAGGCTCGGGTCCTGCAAGTGCCAATGGCAGTTATGTCACTACCGAAGATAGTTCGTTAGTGATCGATGCATCGGCAGGTGTACTGGCAAACGATTTTGATCCTGACGCTGGCGATGTTGTTTCGGTAGTTAGCGTATTAATCGATGGCGAGTTCGTGACGCTGCCTGAAAGCGGTGAGCTGACGTTGTCAAACGGAGCCACCTTAACCTTGGCTAGCGATGGTAGTTTCATATACAACCCTAACGACCAATTCGATGATTTAGGTGCTGGTGAAACCACTACGGATAGTTTTGTGTACCGCATCCAAGATCAGCACGGTAACTCGCTATTGCTGCCAGGTGGTGAGGGTAGTGAGCCCAGCGATAATGACAGTGTCGCCACTGCGACCATTACGCTGGTTGGCTTGGGCGAGGTGTACACGCCACCGGCGGCGCGTCCTTATGCGGTGGCAGACGGCTATCAAACCTACGAAGGCACTGCATTGAGTGTTACATCTGCAGGCTTGATCGCTAATGACTACGACCGCGATGGTGATGTTGTTAACGCTGTAGCGGTTACTGATGCAGTGACCGATCAGCGTGGCACCATTTCCATCAACAGCGATGGAAGTTTTAGCTATACGCCAAAAGCTGGCTATGTAGGCACTGACTCTTACACCTACACCATCACCGACGGCGACGGTAATACCGACACGGCTGTGATACAGCTACGTGTAGATCAGATGCCCCAGGCAGTGAGCGCCAGTGCCGCAAGGGACGATGCTGACACTATGGGTTCGACAAGAGACACGGCAGCTGGCTTTTTGAAGTTTGAACATGTGCAAAAGGTCACTTTCAATTATGACGGTGGATTAGGTGCCGCTACTGAATCGCGCTATGAACACAACGGCGCATTCTTTACCAAGTTCACCGCTGATGATGGCTCGTGGATGGTGACCATCGATGAGTCCACTGGTGAATACAGCTTCAAGCAATACCAGCCTTTCGACCATGAAGCGGGTGTGGATGCTGCTTCTGGCACTATCTCGATAGACATCACTGAAGATGGCCAGGTCGATACGAATTTACAGTTAACCATTAATGATGATGGTGTCGTTGCCGTTTCAGATAGTGCAACAGTACCCGATAGTGGTATTCAAATTACGCCTCAGCAGCAAAATGTTGTGCTAATTGTTGACAACACACGAACCATGTCGGAAGGGGATAAAGGAGAGATTCGTGACGAGCTGCTAGAGTCGTTGGATAAGCTATTCAACTCCGGTACCGTTAACGCCGTGCGTATCGTTCTGTTTGCGGACAACGCCGTTGCAGTCGAGGGCCCTGTAGATGGCTGGTTTACCAATTTGTCGGATGCGCGTGCTGCCATTGTTGCAGGACTTAATGGCGAGGGTTACAAAGCCGACTATGACGCTGCACTTGCTGAGACAATAGCGTCATTCACCACGCCACCTGCAGGTGGTGATTCACTGATCTCTCTCTTTATGACCTCGCTCACTCACACCGGGCGCGATGGAAGTAACTGGGATAAGATTGATGCATCAGAGGAGCGGGCTTGGATCGATTTCCTCAATGCCAATGATTTCGATGCATCCTATGCCGTTGGTCTAGGTGATAAGTTCACCGGCAGAGTCAGTGATCTAGAGCCCATTGCCGATCAGCGCGATGCCGGATTCTTCAAAGCAGACGATAGTGCTGATACCGACGCTGTCAAAATAGTTGAAGAAGATCTCTATGACAGCTTAGTCAACTTCGTCACCCAGCCCATTACTATTTTGTCCCGCGAGGGCAATGTTCTAACTAATGACACTGGTGCTGACGCTCCTTTGACTCTGGTTGGTGCCACCATTCGGGCGGCAGATAATGCGGGTTACAGCACAGATGTTACCCTCTCGCTGGGTGCCAGCTCGGCGTTGTTAGATGCCAGCGGTACTGTGTTTGGCCATCTCACCATTACTGCTGACGGTACATACCAATTCGAGCTGGTTCGTGGTGTGGCAATTGAAGCTGACTTTACGGTGACGATTGAGTACACAGTGCAAGATAGTGACGGTGATACCGCCGCCGGCACGTTGTCTCTTAATGCCGATGCCATCGCCGACGAAGAGCATGATGCACCTATTGCCATCGATCTGGATGGTGATGGTGTTGAGTACCTCTCGCGCGCAGAGGGTGTAGTGTTCACTGATGAAACCACTGGAGAGTCGGTATCAACCGCTTGGGTCGGACCTAACGATGGTCTGCTAGTCATCGATGCCGATGATTCGGGTACGGTGAATCAATCCAGCGAGTATGTATTCACTGAATGGAGCGACACCGCGACGACAGATATGGCCACTGTGGCAGACGTCTTTGATACCAATAAAGACGGGCATCTCAGCGCCTTAGATGATGACTTTGAGCAGTTTGCAGTGTGGCGTGATGCTGACTCAGATGGCATTACGGATGATGGGGAGTTGGTATCTCTGGTTGATTTGGGCGTAGATAGCATTGCCTTAAATTATGCTGAAGACAGTAGTGAAGGCCTAGCCGCTGGCGGTGATGTCATCATCTATGGACAGTCTGAAGTTTTCTTTGGCGATGGCTCTACTACCACTGCGGATGATGCTAGTTTTGCCATTGAGGCTGCTGATTTACTGGGCGAGGATGATTTCATCCCCCTGCCGGGTGGTGCTGACGATACAGAAAACGGCGTCACCCTTCAGCCCAGCAGTGGTCAAGCGGGAACCGATGGTTCTGCGGAAGCGTTCGATGGATTGCTGTTGGAGGCTGACCTTTTATTGAACATCTCCAATGACAAATTAGAGACCAATAATGGGGAATAACAGCAGGAAATACTGTCCTGGGTCTGTCCTGAGGGACATGCCCGGCGTTATCATGGCTTATTGCAAAGCCAGTAGCTCATTGCCTAACTGTTAACGAGGAAACAAGTCAATGCCCTACGTACAACGTGATGCCGGTGGCTCATTGATTGCTGTCAGCCTAGCGAAGACACATCGTTGCAGCGAGTGGTTAGAAAATGGTGACCCCGCTTTGCAACGTTTTGCGACCACTTTAGGGGGCGGCGTAGAGCTTGCGCAGGCTGACCTAGAGTTTATCCGGGTGCTCGAAGATCTGATGGATGTCTTGATGGAAAAGCAGGTTCTGCTGTTCACAGAGCTACCATCAGAAGCACAAGAAAAGCTTTTGAAACGGCAGACTCTGCGTGAGCGTTACCGACATAAGTTATCACCACTCATCAGTGATGATGAACTCATTTAACTAGCTACTTAACTGTAGGTCCACTTGCAGCGCTTGCGCCCAGCTCGTGGGCGACTCGCAGATCTTCGGCGTTCACAATCCCTTCTGCGATGCAAGGCAGCCCAAGTGCCCGCGCTATATCGATATAGGTTCGCAACAGTGCCGACGTTCCTGTGTTGTTGCTGATACCCTTTGTAAACAGGCCGTCAATTTTAATGTAATCGATGCCCAGCTCGCTGAGTTTACCGATCTCGTCAATGCGGTAACCCATGTGTTCCACACCGAGCTTGGCACCAGTGGCTTGGGTTCTACGGGAGAGCCGCTGAAAGCCATCGACATGGTTATAGGCACTTGCTTCACTGACCTCTAGATTAAGTCGCTCGGCTAACATGCCAAGTTTTAACAACACGCCCTCGAGCCACGTTGAAAACGTTGGATCGATGAGCGCGTTAGCGGTCAGGTTAGCCGCCGTGGTGCGCCCTGTTTTTTGAATTTGTTGGATAGCCAACTGGACGACAGCTCGATCTAGCTCACCCCCTAGATCAAGACGATGAATCCATGGCATAAACGTGCCCGCTGGGCATATCTCATTATTTACCTTGATACGGACCATACCCTCCTGGTGGAAGAGCTTGCCACTGTTGGTCAACACAGGGAAAAACTCCAACAGTAAGCCGTCATTTTTGAGAGCCTGCGACAGTGCTTCACGCCAAAAACTTGCTTGTTCTCTGGCAGGTACCACCGAACCGCTATGTCTGCTAGCTAGCGTGATGCTTGAGTCTTGCTGTTCATCGGCGGCCATTAGAGCGGCATCAAGGGTGGTCATGACCTGACTTATCGTATCTGCGCTAGCATATTCGACACAGGCACCAGGCAGAGTTGTTTTATCGCGCATACTGCTTTCCAGTAAGGCGTCTGCAATTATCCTTTGTAATATGCCAGCAACTTTCCGCGGGTCTCTCTCTTCGGGAGCGAGTAAAACAAAATCTGACCCGTTGAGACGTCCCGTTAGCCAGCTGGATTCAGTCATTGATAGTCGTCGCAATACCACCCCAATGGTTTTTAGCGCGGTGTCAACTGCAGCACGACCAAACGTTTGGTTCATTCGGGCAAGGTCAGTGATGCGTACAAGAGCAATGGAACCACTGGCATCGGCATCCTCGGAGTTCAGCTTTGCTTTTAAACGCGCCATGAACGGGTCCCGTTGCAAAATGCCGGTTGTCGGATCCAGCTCAGACACCTCTCGCTGACGCTCTAGTCGCTGCGATTCTCTTGCCAGCATCTCCTTGACGCGCAGGGACAGAGCATTCATCGACGCGGTTACTGCCCTGAATTCAGTGGTGAAGGGTTCAGGTAAGCTCACGAAACGTCGTTGACCAATCGCCTCTGCTTGCTCGACGACTTGCGCCAATGGTTGCAATATGGCTCGAAGCAGCACGCTCCCTAGTAACCCCGCCATAATAACGGCGGCCAGTAGGGCAAAGATGGTGCGCTCTCCTGCATGCCACAGTTCAGCATATGCAAAACCGTCATCACTGGCCAAGGTGATGGTGCCAAGTTGATTCCAGCCGTTGGATATTTCGGCTTCTCCAGTTTTCGCATTGATGGGGAATAGACTGGCCAACCACTCATGATGAGGCAGCATGTCTTTAGGATTTTCCCGTCGGAATAAGGTCTCACCGTTGATGTCCGTGAAAGCGATAAATTTGTAGTGACCTTGATCCAGCCGAGCAGCAAGCTGCAGCTCGAGTAAGACCGGGTCAAGTTCTTGTTGTGATAGTGACAGGGCAAGGGCGCTGGCATCGTCACTATTTTTTTGGCTGAGCTGTTGTTCGAGGTAGTGACTTGTACTGACACCGTTGATTAGGAACACGACACCAAAAACCGTCGAAAGAAGGAACACGATCGCGATCCAGAGTTGTTTATAAAGCGACATTCGATCTCCCCGTGAAAAGTTGAGCAAAGCCTTCGGCTTGCATCTTCTCAATGACTTGCTTCCAACGGGACAAACGCGCAGTCGGGCTACCGCCGTTGGGTGTGCTTGTATTTCCAATCCAAATGGCACTGCCATTAAAACTAAAGACTGGGCGTAAATCGGCTCGCTCACTGGCGGGCAAAATCTCGGTATCCAGGTTGTCGAGAATTAAGGGCTCTGACGTTGGCTTTGCGTACCAGGCCAACACCATATGCGCCTGTGTAACGCCATTGCTATCAGCTTTGACATACACCATTCGGAGGGATTCAGGTGCAACACCCATCAAAACGAGCGACGAGTATTTTGCAATTGCGAAGTCTTCACAGTCACCTTGGCCCTTTACGAGTGTCTCGAGCGGTGTTGCCCAATAATCTTCAGCGCCCCACACGTAATCATCCGGCTCCCAGGTGATGTGCTCGTTGAAGAACGTGTTGGCATACTCCAATTTGTCGCTTAGTGATGCAGACTCGGCGCTGATAATGATGTCATGCCACTGAGCGATTCGTTTCGAGGCTGGCTGCTCATAGTTATCCAGAGCTGTCGTAATGAAGTCATCGAGAGTGAGTGCAGTAACGTGCGCACCGAGGAGCAGCCCGACGATCACTGCTATCAGAGTGGCTACGGCGTCGCTGTCATGCCCCAGTCTTATGATACAGCTCCCCAGAAGGTGATCTCAGATAGTGAATAATACAGTGATTTCTGTGATAGTAAGTGCTCAAATACATCATTGGCGGTCTAATGTTTTGTAAAAGCCAAAGCACTGTTGATACTGACTTTTGTTTTCAAAGGATGCCCTGAAGTGAACCGAAAATTACAACATACCAAGGCGCATTTACCTCGAGCGCTGGCTCTTACTTTCTGCCTCTCGCCTGTTGGTTTGGTACAGGCGGCATCGGTTGCATCCTATGGAGAAGCCATTGTGCTTGCTTTGAATTCCAACCCCGCGGTTGTTGCTGCCTATCACGAGTTTGAGGCCGCTAAACAAGGGCAGCGAGCTGCGGAGGGTGGCTTATATCCCACGGTTGATGTTAACGCCGAGGTGGGACGAGAGTCCCGAGAAACGCCCCTTAATGATTTTGGCGAGTATGATCGAGACTCTGTCCGGTTCAGTGTGAGCCAGTTGCTATTCGACGGATTCCAGACCCGTGATCTTGCCCGAGCCCAAGGCCATTTGAAGTTGGCTCGTTATCACGATTTTCATAATGCCTCCCAAGACATTGCGTTGGACGCCACCACGGCTTATCTCCAAACAGTGAAGTTCCAGACTTTGGTCAGTTACGCGGAAGATAACTACGTCTTTCACCGTCAGATTTTTGACAAGATTGCAGAACGAGTAGCGGCTGGCCGGGATGAAGGGGTTAATCTTGAGCAAGCTACGGCGCGAATGGCCCTAGCTGAGTCAAATTTGCTGACGGAAGTTACCAACCTATATGACACGCGAGCCGAATTTCAACGGGTTGTTGGCGGTATTCCGGCGGAAGAATTGCCGATTCCCTCCATTCCGTTGGGGGCATTACCCTCGTTGCGGTCTGAGGCGCTTCAGTTAGCGTTAACGAACAGCCCTGCGATCAAGCGCGCTGCTGAAGAAATTAAGTCGGCGAAACAGCAATATGGCGCCACACGTGGTCCCATGTACCCACGTTTTGATATTCGATATCGCAATGAGCAGGAGACGAACACCCAGGGTTTTCGCGGTGATTATGACCTTCAGGCGGTAGAATTGGTGGTGACGTATAACTTGTATCGTGGTGGTGGTGACAGCGCTCGCCGCAGAGAGTCCTATCATCGCTACTACTCAGCTATAGAAAGCCACAAACAGGCTTGTCTCAACGTTCGTCGAGAGACTTCAATTGCCTTCAACAATGTGCAGGTGCTAGAGCAACAGGTGCAATTTTTGCAGCAACAGCTCACTGCCCAAGATAAGACTCGCCGAGCTTACGGTGATCAATTTGACCGACGTAAACGGACATTATTAGATCTACTGGACTCGCAAAACGAGTACTTCAACACTCAAAGGTCTCTATTGTCGGCTCAAGTTGATTTAATGTTAGCTCAAGCCACTGTATTGGCCGAGTTGGGTGTCTTGACTGACTCGTTGGATGCTAGTGGCTTCAATGCAGACAAGATTGAAGAGGTCCGCGACGAGTTGGCGGCGCAAACCCAAGAGTTGGTGGCGACTTGTGGTGCAGATATGGTACCTGCAATCGCTATCGACAAAGATGCATTGTTTGACCGCTTGAACGCGCGAGCGGCGGCGGCTGAGGTTACTCCCTAGATTACCAACTCAATCCATGAATTGAAGTTGTTCGAGGTAAGCAACCATTTCCTCGATGTTGATCGGCTTGCGCATTAGCGTGACATCCTCGACTTTGATGTCCGCTAAGTCTTGATCGGCATCGAGGTGCCCAGAAATCATCACATACTGAAAAACGCGATCGGTCATATGTTGAAGCTCTCTAATGAGCTCAGCACCGCTGCGTCCTGGCATGCGCATGTCGGTCATAATAAGAGTGATGCTGGTGTCTTCTGCAATGATCTGCAGTGCCTCATCGGCACTGAAGGCCGATCGACAGGGGTAATCAAAAGACTCCAAAAATTCACAGAGCTCTTCTGCTATGACGGCCTCATCGTCGACGACTAGGATACGTTTGTGTTGCATGGCAATTTTTTCCTGTGTGACGTCGTAGCATAGTGGTTGAGAGATGAATCGGAAACCCCTGACTTGTGGTACTCTGCGATGCAAATTGAGTGTGGCGCCACCACTTGTATGATCCGATGTCTTGATAGTCTAACGGTCCGCATCAGAATGTTCTTCGCTGGCGGCGATAGCGTCCACTCAGCCAGCAGACATACCGCTGTTTTAGTTGTTCGATTCCGAACGTCTGTGGGTAATTTACTGCGTAATGGTGGTGTGTCGATGCAGACTAAAACGGCGGCTTGGAGATATTAGTGTCGTTAGCTCTCGACAGTGATCTAACAAACCGCCAATCGCTGTGGATTGGCATCGTATCCTTGGGGGCGTCTGTGCTTTTGGCGGTGACACCAGGAATACCCGTGGCTGGTTTTTCGGTGTGGCTATATTTGGTGCCAGGTCTTCTTGCCGCTTATCTGCTACCCCCTACGCTGCTTGCCAGTCTGATTGTGGTAACTGCGGCAGTCATTATCTTGGGACTAGATGTGGGTAGCTCCTTGCTACCTGCAGAGGCTCTGACCAGTGGGCTCCTGGTAATGTCTTTAGCCCTATGGCGACAGCGTGGCTACCGGGATTTGACACTGCTTATTGCCGTCTCTTTGCTGACGTTTGTGTTCTACCCTCTACTGGTCTTGCTACACAGTCAGTGGTTAGATCAGTCTCTTGATCAGGCGCTTTTAAATGGCACTCGATATGCGTTGAGTTCACTTCTGTGCATCGTGCTGACCGAGGGTTTGATTGTCTTAATTTGCTTGAGCACAAGCGAGAGACTACGGCCTTTACAGACGTTGTTGGGTTACCGCCCCACCTTGGTTCATATCGTAGAGTTGCTAGTAAGTATTGCGGTTGGCCTCTGTTTGATCTTGATCTTATCCATGTTTTGGCGTGCTTGGCAGCAGTCTTTGGCCAACTCTGTTGAAGCAGAGGCAGATCAGCAATTTGAATCTTTGTTTATGTCCGCAGAGGCCACGGCGCTTGAAAAAATGCGCATGGCCGCCCAGTGGGCTGTATTGAATCCACAAAAAGCGACTGACACTCAGGATGGTCTTGAGCAAAGCTCATTGCTCGCGATCTTGGAGATTGAAGATCGTAGTACCCTTCAAGGCTTGGCCGTTATTGACGACGCCGGTACGGTGACGGTGAACAGCTCCCTCGACCAAAAATTGTTGGAGCGGGCCGTGATGTTTGCAAGGGCTCAGCGTGACGAGGGCTTACTGTATTCAGACTTCCGATTAAAAAATGCCGCCAAACGGCCAGCAATGATTGCCATGTTCTCGGATCTCCCCGATGTTGTCTTGGTTTTTTCGACGGCTGAGGACGCACAGCGTTTCGCTTTCCGAGCTGCCCTCAGCGCCTATCAAAAAGCAATAGTCGACCCTCTATATAGCGTAGGGGCTGGGGATGCGTTCAACTTGCCCGATGACGCTGAGGTGTTGAGTGAAACCTCGCAATGGGTAGTCTGGCGTCCACCTCAAGCACAGTCGCGTTATCGAGACAAATTAAATGCCATCAACCAATCTACTCGGGTATCGCTGGCACCCTCGAATACCTTGATCGAACGCTATAACCGCGTGCTTCCTGGTGTGGCAAGCTTTCGATCGGAAAAAGACTTCATCCACTTTTTTTCGGGTTATGCCCACACGGTCATTGTTACCACTATTGTTGGCCTATCCATTCTGGTCAGTGTTTTGTGGGCTACCCGCTTGATTATTGGGCAGCTTACTCGACCGCTAGCTCAATTGACGTCTGTATTTGATGATTGGAGAGACTTTCGCGGTGGTGAGTTAGGGTCCGAAAGTGCGTTACAGGCTATACAGCCAAACACGTTCTCGTCCGTAGGTGACATCCACCGGCTACAGAATAGTTTTCGATCATTGGCTCAAGATATCATCTACGGGGAGCGTCGGTTGTCGACCATCGCTGCCAACTATGACGAGTTGCTAAGGTCGCTGCCCCTAGGTGTTTTAGCTGTAGACGGCGCCTCGCGGGTACAGTTCTTAAACGATGCGCTAGGTGAAATGACTGAGCAACGCCAAGAGGCTATCGCCAGACTTAAGACTCAGGCGGCATTGATGCTGGCAACCAACACCACGGTAGAGGAGTGGCAGTTGGTGCTAGATGATCGACCACCCAAAACATTGCTTTTGGTTGTAAATCACCGTTTGGATGAGCGCGGTAATGAGTCCGGTTTATGGGTGATAGCTACCGATATGACTGAACAAAAGCAGACCAACGCACAGCTTATTCAAGCGTCAAAATTGGCCACACTGGGTGAGATGTCAACGGGTATGGCCCACGAGCTTAACCAGCCGCTCAATGTTATCTCTCTTGCAATCAGTAACCTGCGCTTTTCGATCAAAAAGGGTAAAGCCACCCCTGAAAATACTACAGCGAAACTCGATCGTATCGACGCAGCGGTGCACCGAGCTGCAAGTATTATCGATCATATGCGTGCTTATGGCAGGCTTGCCAGTGAGGGCCTAACCCGCATTGATGTGGCAGACACAGTGAGCGGTGCTTGCAACTTATTGTCTGAACAACTGAAACTCGCGAATGTCGAGTTAATTAATCAAGTGCAGCAAGAGGGGTTGTGGGTAAACGGGAACAGCATCCAGCTCGAGCAGGTGTTGATTAATCTCATCAATAACGCCAAAGATGCCATTCGTGAAAATAGCCACGATGGCAAAGTGACTGTTGATGCAGAAATAGCTGGCTTACGGGTCATGATTCGGGTTTCTGATACCGGAGGAGGTATCCCCGATCACGTTTTACCTCATATCTTTGAGCCATTTTTTACCACCAAACCTGTAGGTAAAGGCACAGGTCTGGGCGGGTCAATCAGTTATGGAATTGTTCGGGAAATGCAAGGAGACATCTGGGCTGAGAATGTTGCTGGTGGCGCTCAAATCACCATCAGTTTACCGTTGGTGGTGGAGCAAGCGTTGCATGCCTAACAATGGCTGCCGTAGTGGTAAGGAGTGGTAAGTGAAAGTACTTGTAGTCGATGACGAACCTGATATTCGTGAAGAACTCTGCGAGTTTGTTGTTGAGCTAGGCTTTCCGGTGGTGGCGGCGGGTAACGGAGAAGAAGCGCTGAATCTGTTTTACGCCGACGAGAACATCGCTGTTGTGTTGAGCGATTTGATGATGCCTGGCTTGCACGGTTTAGACATGCTAGAGAACATGAACACCTCTCCCGAGGGGAAGAATCGAGTGAAACAGGTTATTTTTATGACGGGTAACGGTAATACGCAGTCTGTTATCCGTGCCATGCATCTGGGCGCTACTGAATTTTTGCTGAAGCCGGTTGATCTCGATTTGTTAGAGCAACACATGATGGCAGCGCGCACTCATATCGCGTCTGAGCGTGCGCGCCGTGCCAATGAGGCGGCCTTGCGTGAGCAACTCTCTTACAGCGAAGTGGAGATTAATGCGCTCAATCGAAACGTAAAGCGTGCCTACGAGGAGGCTCTGGCTTGTTTGGCCGCTGCGGCCGAGTACAAAGACCCAGAGACAGGACAGCATATTAAGCGTATCGGTGAGTACGCGTCGGTACTGGCTGCGCAAATGGGTTGGGATAAGGCGCGCTGTGAGATGATTCGGTTAGCTGCGCCCTTACACGATGTTGGTAAAGTGGGTATGCGCGACAGTGTCTTGTTGAAAGAGAGTCCGCTCACACCCGATGAAGCGCGCCACATGCGACAACACCCAGAAACCGGTTATAAGATTCTATCAATGTCGAGTGATCCAGTGATGAAAATGGCGGCTCGTATAGCGCGTTGTCACCATGAGCGCTGGGACGGATCGGGTTACCCGCGTGGCTTGAAGGGTACTGAGATACCTATTGAGGCATCCATTACAGCGTTGGTTGATGTCTACGACGCACTGCGAGCGGCGAGACCCTATAAGCCTCCCTATAGTCATGAGGAAGTCATGGCAACGTTGCGAGACGGTGACGCGGAGGGTAGGACACAACCCTGCCACTTTCGGCCCGATGTGCTCGCAGCGTTTCTCGCGGCTAGTGATCAAATGGCAGGGGTTTTTGAGAAGTTCAAGGACGACGACCCCACGGCTGTAACGAGCAATCACTAAGAGCAAGAGATACGCCTATGAAAACGCTAATTGTGGAAGACAGTACCACCTTGTGTGCCATCTATCGCGCATATTTAGATGGTATCGGCTTGGAACTACACACAGCACACACGTTAGCGGACGCACAAAACGCCCTAATCAGGGTTCAGCCAGACCTTGTGTTACTCGATATTCATTTACCCGACGGAAATGGCCTGGATTTGCTCGAGGCCACCACCGCAATGTCTACACCACCTGCGGTTGTTGTCATGACAAGCCAGGGTGGGGGGCATGCCGATGAAGCGATTGAGCGCGGTGCAGATGACTTCCTGAATAAACCTTTCGATGCTGCTCGTCTTCGTGTCACCCTGACAAACGCCGCAGCTAAACTTCAACTGAGTCAAAAATTGATGGATAAGTCCGAAAAACGCCAACACCTTGGCCCCATGCGAGGCAGTTCTAGTGCCATGCAAGTTGTATACGAGGCCATTGATGCCATCGCCGGTTCGAATGCGACGACATTTATTTCCGGGGAGAGTGGAACCGGTAAGGAACTGGCGGCTATGGCGATTCATACACTCTCCGCTAGAGCCGGTAGCGAGTTTGTCGCTGTCAACTGCGCTGCAATCCCAGCGGATTTGGTGGAATCCGAATTGTTTGGAGAGGCGGCAGGTGTTCGAGGTAATCCAATCAGCAGAGATGGCCTGGTGAAACACGCCAATGGTGGTACGTTGTTCCTCGATGAAATATGCGACATGCCCTATGCTCTGCAATCGGTATTGTTACGTTTTCTCCAAAGTGGCGTGTTCAAGCCAGTGGGTAGCAGCACCGAGTCAGCGGCCGATGTTCGAATCATTGCTGCCACGAATAGAGACCCCTTGTTTGAAATGCGCGAAGGTCGCCTGCGAGAGGATCTATTCTACCGTTTGCATGTTGTGCCCTTGCGAATACCCCCCTTGCGGGAGCGAGGTGATGACGCCATCGAACTCGCTGAATTCTTTTTGAACTTATACGCCGAACATGAGCGACGTTCCGTCAATGGCTTCACAGAGGAAGCAAAGCGTGAACTACGCCAATATCCTTGGCCGGGAAATGTGCGGCAGCTCCAGAATATTGTGCATCGATTGGTTTTAATGAGCCAGGATTCGGTCATCGGATTCGATAGTTTGCGTTCGGCGATTGCCGATAGTGATCGGGGAGACGGTATTGTTGCACCCGCGGCATCGGCGGATGCTGATGATAGCCGCGTCACAACAAGTCGCGGCGTTGAACCTCTGTGGCTAACAGAGAAGCATGCTATTCAATCGGCAATTGATGCTTGTGATGGCAACATCAATCGTGCTGCCGGCTTACTAGAGGTGGCGCCATCGACAATTTATCGCAAGATTCAATCTTGGAAAAATGCTGGCGAGTCATAAAGTCCACAGTGGAATCTGATTATGTATGGCGTTGTCAATCGATCTTTAAAAGAGTTGGTTCTCATCCACCACGGTGAGGAGCGATGGCAGAGTGTCCTCGCGCTCTCTGATGTGCCGGGTGATAGCTTTCTCTCAATGCAGAGTTACGACGATCAAATCACCTACGATTTAGCCCAAGCAGTTGCGAAAGAACTCGCTATATCGGTCGATGATGCGCTCAGAGCATTTGGTGTACATTGGGTGGAGCACACAATGGCACATCACTACGATGCTCTTGCTCGCGCCGCCGGCTCAAACCTGCTCCAATTTTTAGAGAACTTAAACGCCTTACACGACCGGATCAGCAGTACTTTTCTAGAGTACCAACCGCCTCGATTTGATATTCAGCACTTATCTTCCCATCGGGTTGAGGTGCTATATAGCAGCGACCGTGTTGGCCTGACCCCCTTTGTTGAAGGTCTGCTTGAGGGGCTCAGTAAACGCTTCAACGAGCCTATTAAGATTCTCGCTATTGAGCCGCTTCCTACCCAGTCCGGCACCCAGAGCCGTTTTGAAATCTGCTTAATTGAGTCTGGCAATGGCTAATGCGGCTGGGTTTTGGAGCGAGCTGAATCGACTCTTTTCAGTGGTATGCCAGCTAGACACACATGGTCATGCACTTCGTTCGAGTAGCTTGCTGAAGCAGCACACTGGTCTGCGCGATGAAATCCAGCAGGATTTTTTTGACTTGTTTGAATTCAAGCGGCCATCAGGTTTTGATGGCAGTTTTGAGCAGGCAAAGAAACACCAAGGGCAACTATTTTTGGGCTACAACCTCGAACATGGTTTTGCGATTCGAGGGCAGTTACTTGATTTTTCTGATCAGGGTTTAGCTGGATTGTGTTTTGTTGGGGTGCCGTGGCTGTGGTGGATACAAAGCCATTCACCCAGTACGTCGCTGACACTGGCTGATTTTCCGGTTCATGACGTGCAAATGGATCAACTCTTTTTCATGACAACTCAGCAAACCATGGTCGAAGATTTGCAGGCCTTAAATACTGAATTGAGCGCAGCAAAACAGGACATCGAGCAGGCAACATTGGCGCGTCAGCGCTACTTCACACATTTGAGTCATGAAATGCGCAGCCCGCTTAATGGCGTCATGAGTGCTCTCACGTTACTTTCTGAAGGGCTGTCAACAAAGGAACACAAGGATTTGGCATTGCTGGCACAACAAAGTGCCCAGCGCTTATTGGAAGTGGTCAATTACACCCTCGACGTGGCGAGTGGTGAAGCCGAAGAACTGCAAGACTTGAGTCGGCCTTTTTCACTTGATGCATTACTCAATGAAGCAGTAGCGTCGGTACGTGCTACCGCGTTGCAGAAAGGTCTGGAAGTACAGCGGTGTGGTCAACAGCGCTTTACCAGCGACTATGAGGGGCTCCCTAGGCTACTGCAGCAAGTGTTATCGAACTTGCTGTCAAACGCCGTGAAATTCTCATCAAAGGGAAGTGTGACGCTAGAAGCCCATATCGAGAGACAGCTGTCAGATGACCAAGATCGCCTCTATTTCGCAGTCATTGATGAGGGACATGGCATTCCCGACGCTATGCACGCGAAGGTTTTTGAGCCATTTGCCACTGGTCTCAGTGATGCGACGGCAGGAGAACAAGGCACTGGCTTGGGCTTGTCTATTGTAAAACGTCTGGTTGAGGCTATGGGCGGTAGCATAGAGGTGGAATCAGAAGAGGGCCAGGGCTCAATTTTTAGTTTTGACTTGGTGTTGAAGCGTGTCGAGCGTGCCCTAGACGATCTCAATAACGAGTCACAGAGAGTAATATCGCTCCGATCCGCTCATGTTTTGGTGGTTGACGATGTGCAAAGCAACCTCATGCTGCACGAGAATCTCTTGCAGTCTTTGGGGCTCCAAGTAACCACTGCTCAAAGTGGTGAAGAGGCGCTGCAACTCATTAACATTAGCCCCCCAAACACCTTCAAAGCGGTGTTGCTTGATGTAGAGATGCCGGGTGTCGATGGCTTTGAAGCTTGTCGCCTCATTCGTGATATTCCCCATGCAAAACATTTACCCATCATTGCGCTTACCGGTAGCGTTGGTACTCGGGGACAGCGCCGCATTGATGCGGCCGGTATGAACGGTTTCGTTGCCAAGCCCGTTGTTCGCCAACAATTATTAGATACCTTGGCCGAATGGTTGCCCGCTGCGGCATACGAATCGAAAGGCAGTGCAGCCGATATAGAACCTGTGGGCGATCAATCAGCATCAGCTGCTAACCATTTCGATACGAATAAAGTGCAGGCGCTAATCAACGATATAGGTATCGAGGCTACTCGCCGTTTGGTTGATACATTCCTAACTGAGTCAGCAAACCGATGGGAGGCGTTACAACAAGCGCTAGCGAAACACAACTGGGCATCAGTGGGACGTGAAGCGCACACCTTAGCGAGCTCCTGTGGCACATTCGGCATCACGCTGGCAGCCCATTTATTTCGCCGCATCGAAGAGAGTGCTTATAGCTCTTCGCCTGCATTGCCGGAAGATTTGGACGGCATTACCGTGCCACTGGGTGAGGGAATTATGGCACTTGAACGATTACTGTCGGAATATAACGATGACTGAAGGTGTTCATCTCACAATTGCCAATTCGGTAACCGACCTTGTGCAGGGCGATATTAAAGAGCACTTGCCGTTTGAGCGGATACCGCTGCAAGGTGATGTGCTTGGGTTAGGTACTACCACCAGTACAGACAATGGCGAGCTGACCTTTGTTTATCGACCTAAAAGCAACACGACAGGCATCTTTAAGTGCCACGCCAATACTGGGGGTATCCACGAAGTTTGCACCGGTGATGGTAGTGATCACTTTCCTTACGCTTGCTACAGCTCAGATGCGTCTAACCATGGTGTTGTTATTGATGTTGCTGCTTTGGCTGCTAATCCCGATTGGCAACTGGTAGATTGGATTAAAGCCGCGATCGATACGCTGGAGACGCCCGCAGCTATCTATGGGTTGCGTGTGCGTTGTCGATGGAATCAGCTAGTGATAACTGTGGCGTCTAAGCTCTGTATGGGGCAGCGTAATCGCAACAGCGCTGCCGCGAGTGATGCCGCCGCCGGCGCCGCCATTTACGATACGCTTCAACATTACTTGCTAGCACCCCTTGATCCCAAACGTCCTCAGTCAAAGATCGCCTATTTGGGTGATGCCCTCGATTGGGACTGCTGCGGTTTTTTCGATACGGAGCCGGAAACGGGACGCGTCACTGTCGCACAGGCGGGGGCAAATTTGCATATTCATGGTGTCAGCCACGATCACCGTTTTGGTGGCCATTTACACCATGAGCATAGCGATACGCGCCTGCTTGCCGTTGACCAGCTGATTCTCTACCCCATCAACCGAATAACCGAGTTAGGATCCGATTTGGCAGTGCAAGAGCTCACTTGGGATGGGGCGGCGCTACATTTTACCGTATGCAATTTAGGCACCTTAGACATCAGTGATGTTGGTATCGATATTGTGCCCGACGATAGTTACAGTAAACGTCAGTATCTGCGATTACCTTGGTTGGCTGCGGGCGCGTCGGAAGTGTTCAGTGTGCCGCTAGAACTGGATACTGGCAGTCATTCGGTGCTGGTTGCTGTTGATGCGGTGGGTGACATCATTGAGCCCGAGCCAGATCGGGCAAATAACCGCGCATACATCAACTGTGTGGTTGAGTGAGGGTGTTGTGACACCCTTTTCATAGGTCGCGCGCAGCCAAATGCGGCCTTGTTATAGGTTCAAAAGAGCCGCGCTTGGGGTTTTGAATAGCCGCTTCTAAATAGTCGCTTTCTTTGACAGCAATTTACAGATCGTAGCCGCGCTCATCATGCAGCACTAGATCAAGACCCACTGTCTCTTCTTCTTCATCGACTCGCAGCCCAATGAAACGGTCTACCAGTTTAAACAGTATCCAGCTCACAATCGCGGTATAGACAAAGGTTGCAATAACCCCTATGCCCTGGACAGCAAGTTGTCCTGAGATACTGTTGATTCCCTCTGAAAAGCCGTTGCCGCTAAAGATACCCAGGTTGGGTGAGCAAAAAATTCCAGCCAATAACGTGCCTAAAATGCCGCCGACACCGTGGACCGGGAACACATCCAAGCTATCGTCAATTTTTAGGCGGTTCTTCAGGGTGATAGTGGCGAAGTAGCAGATAACGCCAGCACTCAGGCCAATCACCACGGCGGCGGCTGGACCAACTGAGCCGGATGCAGGCGTGATGGTACCCAATCCCGCTACCATGCCGGTGACAATGCCCAGTACTGAGGGCTTGCCATGGCGTATCCACTCCATGGCCATCCAAGACAGAGAGCCACAAGCTGCCGATAGATGTGTCACTAGCATAGCCATAGCCGCGCTCTGATCCGCAGCCACAGCCGAGCCAGCATTGAAGCCGAACCAGCCAACCCACAACATGCCCGCACCAGTCACCGTCATTGTGAGGTTGTGAGGGGGCATAGCCACGCTACCAAAACCGCGCCTTGGCCCCATCATTATGGCCGCCACAAGCGCCGCTACAGCGGCGGTAATGTGAACGACCGTACCGCCAGCGAAGTCTTGTAACCCCATGTTGCCGAGCCAACCGCCACCCCATACCCAATGACAAACCGGGGCATAGACCAGCAGAAGCCATGCCA
>CBFHTF010000017.1:0-35785 GCA_965658685.1 Luminiphilus sp. | reverse complement strand
CTGCTGCTGTTCGCCTTTTTGCCCGCTCTGCGCCGCTCGCAGCGCTAAGATTACCGGCAACAACGCTCCGGTTCCGTCAAGGCGCGCGCTTAATCAAGCAAATCGGGCTGCTCATTCAAAATGACATCGAACAACGGCTGTCCACTAAACCAACCCGCGAAGTGAGTGCCTATTTCTGATTGCGTGTGGCGCGCCACGTCCTCAGGGATGGGCTTTGGAGTGCCCGCGGCCTCGGCGAGTAATTGCGCTTGGCAACTACGCTCCATGGTCACATACCACCAGACCGCCTCTTCTATCGAGTGTCCCACCGTTAGATGCCCATGATTTTGTAGGATGATGGCTTTTTTCTGACCGAGCTTTTCAGCCAGTGCCTCGCCTTCACTCATATCCAGCACGACACCGCTATAGGTCTCTAACAAGGCGTGATCCTCAAAGAACGCACAGGCATCTTGGGTTAATGGGTCGAGCAGCCGGCCCAGAGTGGACCAACTTTTGCCATACAAGGAATGCGCATGCGCGGCTGCAGTGACCTCGGGCCGGGTCTGATGGATGTGGCCGTGAATGGTAAAAGCGGCACCATTGAGAAGGCCTTCACCCTCAACAACTTTGCCATCGTGGTCAACACGAATCAGATCGGAGACGCACACTTGTTTAAAAGAACGCCCCAAGGGGTTTACCCAAAATGTCTCAGGGTCCAACGGATCACGTACAGTGATGTGGCCGGCAATGCCCTCATCAAAACCAAAGCGCCCGAAGATACGCAAGGCGGCCGCCAAACGCTGCTTACGAAATAATTGCTCGGCTTCAGGACTACGGTCGGTATTTGGCATAGCGGCCGTGTCATCTTGGGTGTTCATAATCAGTGGATTGGTGGCCTGATTCATGAAGAAGGCTCCTTTTTGTTAGGGTTTTCAATGACAGTATTGTGATTATAGTCGCGATTAAAATCCGCAGCCGCGAGCGGTAAGGCGGCATCATCGGGCAAGCCAGTACCGGTGCTGAGGCAATGATCCACATAAGCCGCCAGCACCTGTCCATGGCGGGTCGATACTTCCTCGGGGCGCAGCGGGTCACCGCACTCTCGGCAAGTCAGCACAGGCTCTGTAGGTTTGCCGCAGCGGCTGTGCCAATAAATGAGTGGTTGCCCCGCATCATCGACCAGCCACTGGTCACCCCAGTGACTCAAACTGACCAACACCGGATACAAGCCCAAACCTTTACGGGTTAGTCGATATTCATAACGCACCGGGCGTTCACGGTACGGCACCTTGGTGAACACACCCGCCTCCACCAAGGCCTTCAAACGCTCAGCCAAGCGATGTCGAGAAACACCTAAATTACGCTGAAAATCATCGAAACGACGGGTCCCTTTAAAAGCATCGCGCACAAGTAACAGCGTCCAGCGCTCCCCTACGACCGCCAGCGCTCGCGCTACACTGCAGACCTGCTGATCGACATCATCCCACTTCATGGGGCGTAGTCTACATCGCAATGCAACATAGATGGCACTACTAACATCCAAACAGTAGCGCTTGCGGCAGGTTGCGCGGCCACAAAAAAAGCCCGCAGGCCAAAGACCTGCGGGCTTTATTCGTATAAGGCTAATCAGCCAAACTGGTTCATTGTGTTGTCGTCACCCGCTGCTTTGAGTGCGGCATCACCAGAGAAGTACTCTTTGTGATCATCGCCCATGTCGGAGCCCGCCATATTCTGATGCCTAACACAGGCAATGCTCTGACGGATTTCTTTGCGCTGAACACCTTCCACGTAACCCAGCATACCTGCGTCACCGAAGTACTCTTTGGCGAGATTGTCAGTAGACAGTGCAGCCGTGTGATAGGTCGGTAGCGTAATCAGGTGATGGAAGATACCCGCTTCGCGAGCAGCATCTGCCTGGAATGACTGAATCCACTGATCCGCCAACTGCGCCAATTCGGTGCTGTCGTACTCTTCGCTCATCAGGGCAGTGCGATCGTAAGCCGATACGTCCTTGCCTTCTTCAGTCCATGCATCAAATACCTGCTGACGGAAGTTGAGTGTCCAGTTAAATGATGGGCTGTTGTTGTACACCAACTTGGCATTAGGAACGGCTTCGCGGATGCGGTTAACCATGCCTGCAATCTGACCGACGTGTGGCTTCTCGGTTTCGATCCAAAGCAGGTCGGCACCATTTTGCAGTGACGTGATGCAATCCAGCACAACACGGTCTACGCCAGAATCTTTCTTGAATTGGAAGAGACCCGATGCCAAACGCTTGGGCTTGAGCAACTTACCATCGGCTTTGACAACCACATCGCCATTATCGATGTCGGCAGCGCTTTCGATGTAATCGCCATCGAGGAAGCTGTTGTATTTATCGCCCAAGTCGCCAGGTGCGTTAGTCACAGCAATCTGCTTGGTCAGGCCAGCACCCAGTGAATCGGTGCGGGCAACAATGACGCCATTCTCAACACCCAACTCGAGGAAGGCGTAGCGAATAGCACGAATTTTAGCCAGGAAATCAGAGTGAGGAACGGTGACCTTACCGTCTTGGTGGCCACACTGCTTCTCATCAGATACCTGATTCTCGATTTGGATAGCACAAGCACCCGCCTCGATCATCTTCTTAGCCAGCAGATACGTGGCCTCTTCGTTACCAAAACCTGCGTCAATATCAGCGATGATGGGCACAACGTGGGTTTGGAAGTTATCGATCTTGTTGATCAGATCGCGTTCTTCAACCTCGTTACCCGCCTTGCGTGCAGCGTCAAGGGCACGGAACAAGCCGCCCAATTCGCGCGCATCTGCTTGACGCAAGAACGTGTAGAGCTCTTCGATCAGCGAAGAAACCGAGGTTTTTTCATGCATTGACTGATCGGGTAATGGACCAAACTCAGAGCGCAGAGCCGCAATCATCCAGCCGGACAGGTACAGGTATTTTTTGTCGGTTGTGCCAAAGTGCTTTTTGATAGAGATCAGTTTCTGCTGACCAATAAAGCCGTGCCAGCAGCCCAGCGACTGGGTGTACTTAGCAGTGTCTGCATCATACTCGGCCATGTCTGTGCGCATCAGATCGGCGGTGTAGCGCGCAATGTCTAAGCCTGTTTGGAAACGGTTTTGCACTTTCATACGCGCGGCGTACTCGGGACTGATGTCTGCCCAAGTACTACCTTGCTGGCTGCAAAGACCTTCAAACTCTTTAATGGTGTCGAGATAAATACCCATAGAAACTCTCCTCGCTGGGGTCAGCTGTTGTTCTGCACTGATCTAGGCAATCAGCATGGGTAGATACTAGGGGGCACCACTACATTTTTGAAATATATAGTTAGGATTGCAGGCATTCACCCGAAGAATATTTGGGCAGCCTAGCGCAACGTCGGCGACACGCAAGCCTCATCACTCGGCTCGCTATCGCGTCTTGTTATTCTTTTTCTTTTTCTCGGCTTTCTTAATGTGCGACACCAAGCGGCGGCGGCGCTGGACTTGACGCTGGGTCAGTTTGTTACGCTTGCCCGCGTAGGGATTATCACCCGTGCGCAATTCAATACGGATTGGGGTTCCGAATAAATCCAGTGCCTGGCGATACGTCTTTTCCAGATAACGCACGTAGCTCTGGGGTAACTGGTCGGTTTGGCTACCGTGAATGACCACCAAAGGAGGGTTTTGACCACCCGCGTGGGCATAGCGCAACTTAACACGCCGACCATTGACCATTGGCGGCGGATGAGAAGCAACGGCATCTTCCAAAATACGTGTTAAGCGAGGCGTACTTAACGAAGAGGTGGCAGCGGCGTGGGCCTTGTGCACGGACGTATACAGGTGGCCGACACCGGTACCATGCAGTGCAGAAATAAAGTGGATATCAGCGTAGTCTACAAACTGAAGCCTTCTATTGAGTTCTGTGCGAATCCAGTCTCGCTCGTCGGACTCGATGCCATCCCATTTATTCAGCGCAATCACCAAGCCTCTACCGGCTTCAATACACTGCCCCAAGATGTGCAAATCTTGCTCTACGATACCCTCGTGGGCATCCATAAGAAGAATGACAACATGCGCATCGGCGATTGCTTTAAGGGTTTTGACGATCGAGAACTTTTCGACCTTCTCGCGCACATTTTTCCGTCGACGCACCCCAGCTGTATCAATGAGCGTGTACTGTTGACCTCGGCGCTCATAATTGATGTAGATACTATCGCGGGTCGTCCCTGGCTCATCGTACACAACCACCCGGTCATCACCCAATAAACGATTGACCAATGTCGATTTACCCACATTGGGTCTGCCTACAATCGCCATGCGGATGATTTCACTACCAAAGGTCTCCGCAAGACCGTCAATCTCTAGGCCGTCGTGGGGAATGGGTGCCAGCACTTCCTCGATCATGCTGCGCACACCCCGATTGTGAGAGGCAGCAATGGTGTGCAGGTCATTGGTACCAAGTCGGTAGAAGTCGCTGGCCGCCACTTCTTCACCAACGCCATCGATCTTATTGACCACCAGATGGAAAGGTTTGCCCTGTTGACGCAAATGCTTAACCAACACCTCATCGCCTGGGTGTAAACCGGCGCGACCGTCGACCAACAGCAGTACCACATCGGCTTCTTCAATAGCCGCCATCGATTGTTGAGCCATAGCGGCGTCGATACCGTGCTCATCGCCGCTAATACCACCCGTGTCAATCACCATGTAGGGTCTGTCGCCCAACTTACCTGCACCGTATTTACGGTCTCGAGTTAAGCCCGAGAGATCCGCGACCAGCGCGTCACGACTTCGGGTCAACTGGTTAAAGAGGGTCGACTTACCAACATTGGGGCGCCCAACAAGGGCGATAACCGGCGGCATCAGTCGCTCAGCGCTCGAACATCGTAAGCAGTTAACTTGCCGCTGTTGCCATAAACCCACAGCCGATTGCCACTGGCAATCATGTCTGCTCGCGCCCCATCACTGTCAGGACGGCTACGACCTACTAGCGAGCCATCTACCTGGGACAGCAAATGGAGGTATCCCTCAAAATCGACGACAGCAACATAGCTACTGACGGGGGTGGGCCGCGACAGCTCCCTATAGCCCAAATCAATATTCTGCCAACGCACACCTTGTCCATTGCGCAAAAATGCGCTCAGGGTACCGTCTTCATCGGCTACATAAACATTGCCAAAGCCCAACGATACGCCCGATACAGACGACACATTGCGTTGCCACAATTTACGTCCGACGCGTGTTTCGAGCGCTGCCAAACGCCCGTGATAACTCGCCACATAGAGTTCGGCGCCCTGCATGGCCATGGTGCCATCAATATCCACAATGCGGTCTATCTCAGAACGGCCTTGAGCAATGGCAACCCTAGCTTCCCAAACAACATTACCCGAGTTCAGGGAAACAGCCACCACTTTGCCATCGGCAAAACCCGCAATGGCAACATCGTTGGTCACAATGGGCGTCGAGGTACCTCGCAGGGTTAGCACCGGCACGTCACTGGTATAGGTCCAGAGCTTGTCACCGGTCACTTGATCGAAGCCGATGAGCTTACCGTCATAAGTTTGGGCAACAACGGTCTTACCGTTGCCTTGGGGTGCCGCCAACACTTCACCTGAAACGGGTGTGCGCCACCATTCGCTACCGTCGGCCGCGTTTAAACGCATCACGAGCCCATCAGCACCACCCACAAACAGATCGTTACCCTGCTTACCAACACCACCAGAGATGGGCAACTCTAAATCAACCTGCCACCGCACCTTGCCATCATTGGCATCGAGGGCAGCCACTTCACCATCGGCGGACGCGACATAAATAACGCCGGCATCGAGTAATGGATTAATATGGTAGAGCCCTTTCCCCTGACCATCGCCAATCGAGCGAGACCAACGGCGATCGAGTTCTACCGTCTCATTGATGTCGCTCAATTCAACGGGCGCCCGAGGATCGTAGTCATCGTCCTCAAACCACCCACTGACCGTTTCACAGCCCGACAGGAGTAAAAGCGGCGCCAGTAGTAAAATACCTGCCTTCATGAGGCGTTCTCGCCACCAGCTAGACGGGTTTCAAGACTTGTGATTTTGACGTCTAGCAAACCCGGGGGAGTACCCAACTCCAGACCCGCTTGTCGCGCTGTTCGGTATGCTGTGAGCGCCAGAGCGTCCCGTCCTGCAGCCAAATGAATATCCCCCAAGGCTGTCGCATAGGCTACTGGATAGGCAGTGCTACCGGCCTCTAATATAGCAAGCGCACCCTGCTCATCGCCTTTGGCAGCCAACACTCTAGCCAGACGTAGTTCGATGAGGTCGGCTAGTGCCGAGTCGCTTGAGCCCGATGTTAACGCCTGTCGGAGCTGCGCCTCTGCACGCCCGAAATCGCGCTCAGCGACCGCTATGGCGGCGAGTTTCATGGCCGCATATCGTGCATAGCTGCTGCCCGAGTATTCGTCGATCAATAGTTCAGCCTGCACCATTGCCTGAGCACGCAACTCTGGATCATTGGTGTCCAGGGCGGCACTGACTGTATCCCAGGCATCTGAAGCAGCTTCCGCGCGCGCTAGATCCCAACCTTGGTATTGCTGCCAACCGACGGTGCCTGCAATAGCAAGTACCACTGCAGCAACTGTGCTCCGACCATTTTCCTGCCACCAACGCTTAAGCGCCTCTACCTGTTCGTCGTCTTCTAAATGATCGCTCATCGGTTCAATCCTGTGAGTTGCTAGTAAGTACCTGTTGCAAAGACCGATGCAGGTCGGCCTCTGCCACAGTTTGTTGTTCCACCCCGGTGCCTTGTCGCAGTGGCTTAATGGTCACCTGTTGCTCTGCCACCTCGGATGCGCCAAAAATTAAAGCCACAGCAGCGCCACTCTTATCGGCCCGCTTAAACTGGCTTTTGAAGCTGCCACCACCCAAGTGGCACTGAATGCGTAGCTGAGGCATGGCACGACGCAGCGTCTCTATTTTGGGCAAAGCGTATCGCTGTGCTGCTTCATCGGCGGTTACAACATAGACATCAGTGGCTGCGGGCGGTTCCTCGGCGATTGACTGCAACAGCAGCACGAGCCGTTCAAGGCCGATGGCAAAACCCGCGCCGGGGGTATCTTTACCACCGAATTGAGCAACCAGACCATCGTAGCGGCCACCGCCACAGACAGTCCCTTGCGCGCCAAGTGCCGTCGTTGTCCACTCAAATACCGTTTTATTGTAGTAGTCGAGGCCACGCACCAAGCGTTGATTAATGCGATAGGGCTGGCCCGCCGCATCAAGCAAGGCTTGCAATTGCTCAAAATCAGCACGCGCCTGATCATCAAGGTAATCGGCCATGACCGGCGCATCCGCAAGAATGGCCTGAGTATTAGGGTCTTTACTGTCGAGAATCCGCAATGGGTTAGTATCAAGGCGACGCTGGCTGTCGGCGTCTAACTGCTCGGAATAGGGCAGTAAATAAGCCACCAAGGCTTGTCGATAGCTGGCACGTGCGTCGGGCGAACCAATGGAGTTGAGCTCTAAAGTCAGCGCATCGGTGATACCCAGTTGTTGCCACAACGCGCGGCAAAGCAGGAGTAACTCGGCGTCAAGATCGGGGGTGGCAATGCCAAAGGCCTCAACACCCAGTTGATGGAATTGGCGCTGCCGCCCTTTTTGGGGCCGCTCGTACCGAAACATGGGACCCGTGTACCAGAGCTTTTGTGGCGTGGTGATGAGATTGTGCTGAACGACAGCCCGCACACAACCCGCGGTACCCTCGGGACGCAGAGACAAACTGTTATCGCTGCGATCGTTGAAGGTGTACATTTCTTTCTCAACAATATCGGTCACTTCACCGATAGAGCGGGCAAACAAATGGGTCGACTCGATGATAGGTAGTCGAATCTCACTGTAGCCATAGCTATTGAGTACAGCACTGGCAGCGTGCTCTACGCGCTGCCAAGCCGCACTGCTGTCGGGCAGGATATCAACCATGCCCCTGATCGCACGATAATCGGTCATGTTTGAGGGTTCACTCGCTGCGGGCAATCAAATCGCGCTCACTGGCTTCTCGCTCAGCCTGTAACGCGGAAGCTCGCTGGCGGATGACTTGCTCCAAATGATCGACAAAGTCTTTGTTACTCACTTTGTGGTCGGGTTCACCACCAAGGTAGATGAGGTTATTGGGGTCGGCACCGGTAAGCCCTACATCGGCTTCACGGGCTTCTCCGGGTCCATTCACAATACAGCCAATGACCGCGACATCCATCGGTGTGCGAATATCTTCAAGTCGCTGCTCAAGTTGGTTCATGGTGCCAATCACATCAAAATTTTGACGAGAGCAACTTGGGCAGGCAATAAAATTAATACCGTTAGCGCGCAGTTTTAAGCTCTTCAAAATCTCGAAGCCGACCTTTACTTCCTCAACAGGATCGGCCGCCAGAGAAATACGAATAGTGTCTCCGATACCTTCCATTAGCAGCATGCCAATGCCCACCGCTGATTTCACTGTGCCGCCGCGCAAACCGCCTGCTTCAGTGATCCCCAAATGCAGTGGCTGGTCAATTTTCGAGGCCAGCATTCGATAGGCATCAACCGCCATGAATACCTCGGATGCCTTCACACTGACTTTAAAATCGGGGAAGTCATAACGGTCGAGAAAATCGACATTTTTCATAGCCGATTCAACCAGCGCCTCAGCAGTGGGCTCGGGGTATTTGCGCAATAGTTCTTTTCCCAGCGAACCGGCATTCACTCCAATACGGATAGGAATGCCGCGATCTTTACAAGCCGCGACGACCTCTCGCACCTTTTCTTCCCGCCCGATATTACCGGGGTTGATACGCAGACAATCGACACCGTACTCTGCCACCTTAAGGGCGATGTTATGGTCGAAGTGAATATCAGCCACCAAGGGTACCGAAACCGCAGCACGTATTGACTTGAAAGCATCTCCTGCCTCTAAGCTCGGTACCGAGACACGCACAATGTCGGCGCCGGCATCGGCAATGGCCTGCACTTGGGCCACCGTAGCCGCAACATCACAGGTTTCGGTGTTCGTCATACTCTGCACACTAATCGGTGCATCGCCCCCTACAGCAACATTGCCTACCATAATTTGGCGGCTTAGACGGCGTTTGATCGGCGATTCCATTTTCATGGTGGTCATCCAGTGAAGTGGTTCGTCATTGTAACGCCACAGACGGTAAGACTCACGATTAAGCGTCAGGCTTTTGTTGCTGAGCGTATTGCTTGGCTTCTGGCGACTCTGGGTACAAATTACGCAGCGCTAACGCGTAGCTACTCTGCGCGTCTTTATCGCCTTTGGCGGCCGATAATTCTATCCCCAACACCAGCCCCCGCGGCGGCTGTCGGCTCACAACCGTTCGATAGACGTTGTAATAACTTTCAGCGGCGGCAACATCATGCCGACCCAGTGCCGGAAAACCCATCTCTAACAGGGCAATGGGGTTGCGTCGATCCATGCGCAATGCACGACTAAAAGCGGCCTCCGCTCCCTGGGTATCATTGAGGCGCAACCGCGCTGTACCCAAATTGATAAAAGCTCGGGGTCGCCCTGCATAGAGGGTATCTTCAGTTACACGCTGGAGTTCTCGCTCCGCCTCGGCGTAGCGGTTTTGAGACATGAGAAAAACCCCAAAGTTATTGCGAGCACGAGAAAACTTCAGATCGACTTTTAGCGCGCGTCGAAAACTATTTTCAGCCTCATCAAGCTCGCCGGTGCTCTGGTACAGCAAGCCAAAAGCCTCGTAGACCTCGGCGTTATTGGCATCGAGCGCTACCGCTAAATCAAGGTTGCGCTCTGCATTTTCCCAGTCACCCCGCGCAATATATTGACGCGCCAAACCAATGCGCCGCTCAAATGCCGCTTCTGGATCTGGGGTCAAATCGGTTCCACCAATGGTCTCGGTGACACAGCCCGATAGCGCTAGTAATAAAGCAACTAACAGCCACGATCCACCTCGTCTGTCCATCAACTGGGTATCTCCGATATCGACTGCTGCTGGTACTGCTGGCGATACCGCTCTGCCCGGCGGGTTCTATCAACCACCTCACCCACCAACTGACCGCAGGCCGCATCGATATCATCACCTCGAGTAGTACGCACCGTAACAATGTAACCGGCGTCTACTAAGACCTTCCAGAAACGACTTACGGCATTGCCACTGGGGCGCTTGAAGCCCGAGTGAGGAAAATCATTGAACGGAATAAGATTGATCTTACAGGGAAAATCACGCAGTAAATCGCGCAACTCACGCGCGTGCTCGGGCTGATCATTGACCCCGGCCAGCAAGGTGTATTCAACCGTTACGACACGTTTTCGATCGGACTGCGCATCGAGGTAGCGTCGCGCACTCGCCAGTAAGTCGGCAATTGGGTAGCGCTTGTTAATAGGCACTATCTGGTTCCGGATAGCGTCATTGGGCGCATGAAGCGAAATAGCCAAGCTGACATCTGTGTAATCGGCCAGCTTGTCGAGGGCTGGCACCACACCCGAGGTACTCAAGGTCACCTTGCGCTTTGACAGGCCATACCCCAGGTCATCGGTCATGAGGCTCATGGCACTCACCACATTGTCGAAATTGAGTAAGGGCTCGCCCATACCCATCATGACCACATTGGTGACAACTCGCCCCTTACCGGCCTGCCAGCCGTCATAAGAATCAATGGCCAGCCATACCTGGCCGATTATCTCTGCGCTGGTGAGATCACGCTGAAAACCCTGCTTGCCGGTGGAGCAAAACTTACAGTCAAGGCTACAGCCTACCTGAGATGACACACATAAAGTGGCGCGTTCCCCATCGGGGATAAGCACGGTTTCAACAAGTGCGCCCCCGGTGACTCGAATAGCCCACTTACGGGTCCCATCACTGGAATCATGCTGCTCCACAACCTCAGGTGGCGTAATTTCGGCAACAGACTCGAGCTTGTCTCGCAGCGCTTTACCGAGATTCGTCATTTGTTGGAAATCGCGAACACCTTGATGGTGAATCCATTTCATCACCTGCTGGGCGCGGAACTTCTTGTCACCCAGATCGAGGAAAAACGCCTCCATCTGGGCACGATCAAGACCCAGCAGGTTGATTTTGCTGGCCGGTTTGGAGCTGGCGATCAGCATATCCGGCGGCGTCATGGATAGATTCGGGCGCTTAGCGCTCGCACAACTCGCTGGCGGCAAAGAAATAAGCAATTTCTCGCGC
Source organism: Luminiphilus sp. (assembly GCA_965658685.1). Classification (GTDB taxonomy): domain Bacteria; phylum Pseudomonadota; class Gammaproteobacteria; order Pseudomonadales; family Halieaceae; genus Luminiphilus. Next base: position 24,642 of record CBFHTF010000017.1, on the reverse strand, counting down.
GGCAGATTCAGGGGAATCGGAACCGTGAACCGCGTTGGCGTCGATCGTTTCGGCAAAGTCTGCACGAATGGTGCCTTCAGCTGCCTCTTGGGGGTTGGTGGCACCCATCAACTCACGGTTTTTGGCAATGGCGTCCTCGCCTTCCAACACCTGTACAACAACAGGGCCGGAGGTCATAAAGCCAACCAGGTCTTTGAAGAAAGGACGCTCACGGTGCTCGGCGTAAAAACCGCCTGCCACATCGTCGGACAAACGTAGCATCTTGGCGGCGACGATCTTCAAACCCGCCTGCTCAAAGCGTGTGTAAATCTGGCCAATAACATTTTTGGCAACTGCGTCGGGTTTGACGATAGAAAGCGTGCGTTCAACAGCCATGGAGATCTCCAGTTCAAAAGTGGCGCCACCGCTGGGTTGCGGCGATTTCAAGGGCGCGCAGTATACGGATTTCCGTCGCTGCTGTCACAACGCGTCCGGGCAAATTTTCCCAGCTTTGTCTCCTGCGAATACCCCCCTCTATGCAGTGGGGAGAAACACTCAGTGTCGCTCAGATGCGTGGTTAATAGTGTAGCGCGGGATCTCGACCACGAGGTCATCATCGGCGACCAGGGCCTGACAGGACAAACGGGACTCGGGCTCTAGCCCCCATGCCTTATCGAGGTAATCTTCCTCGAGCTCATCGGCTTCGCTTAGGGAATCGAAGCCCTCGCGCACGATGACATGGCAGGTTGTGCACGCACATGACATCTCACAGGCATGCTCGATTTCAATATCGCTACGCAGCAATGCCTCACAAATACTCTCACCGGGCTTTGCCTCAATAGCGGCACCGTCTGGACAGAACTCATGATGGGGTAAAATAACAATCTGGGTCATAGATTTAATTCCTCATCGAAGTCAGCCACCGAAAGACCACCCAACGCCTCTTGAATGCTGCGATCCATACGTCTGGCCGCAAATAGCTCGGTTGCTTTCGCTGTTTCATCGAAGGTGTGTCGTAGTTTATCGACATCATGGCTAGTAAGTTGCTGACGTAACACACTCAATGCGGTGTCTAATTCGGCTCGCTCAGACGCATCCAGCAGGTCGCCGTCGGCGTCGAGAGCCGCGGTAGTCGCGTCGATTAACTGCTGTGCATCTATTTGTGCCTCAGTGAGCTGCCGCGCTTGCATATCTTCTGCCGCGTGCTCATAACTTGCCCGTAACATGTCTGCCACCTGATCATCCGCCAAACCATAGGCGGGCTTGACCACCACGTAGGCAGTGGTGCCGGTGGTTTCCTCGCGGGCAGAGACTTCCAATAAACCATCGGCGTCTACTTGAAACGTCACCAGAATGCGCGCAGCACCGGCAACCATAGGAGGGATGCCCTTCAACTCAAATCGAGCAAGTGACCGGCAATCAACCACCTGCTCTCGCTCACCTTGAACCACATGAACAACTAGGCCTGTTTGACCGTCGCGCGCCGTGGTGAATTCTTGGGCGCGAGTAACGGGGATGGTGGTATTGCGCGGGACGATGCGCTCAACCAGGCCACCATAAGTTTCCACACCCAGAGACAGCGGCGTGACATCGAGTAACACCATCTCGTCGGAACTGCGATTGCCCACAAGCACATCGGCCTGTCGGGAAGCACCCATCGCCACCACCAAATCGGGATCAATGCTGTTGAGTGGCTCTCTACCAAAAAGCGCCGCCACCACCTCACTGATGATCGGCATGCGGGTTGAGCCGCCGACCAAAACGACGCGATCGACGGCGGCCACCTGTGCATCGAGTACACACTGCCGACAAGCATCTAAGGATCGATTGACTAGATCGGCCGTAAGGCTGTTGAATGCGGTGCGATTGAGATCCACCAACGGGGCATCGGGCACTACTGTGGCCATGGATACGCGGATAGTATCGCTGTGAGTAAGTGCCTCTTTTGCCTGTCTTGCCACGGCCAATAATTGGCGTCGCTGGGCCGCCGTGAGCTCACTTAGCCCCGCTTGGTGTTGTAGGAAGTTGGCTAGCGCCAAATCAAAATCATCACCACCCAAGGCGCTATCACCGCCCGTTGCCAAGACTTCAAAAACACCTCGGTGCAAACGTAAGATGGAAACGTCGAAGGTGCCACCGCCCAGATCGTAAACCGCAATCACGCCATCTTCGTCAGTATCGAGACCATAGGCAATGGCCGCGGCGGTGGGCTCATTGAGCAGACGTAATACTCGAAGACCCGCAAGCTCGGCGGCTTGACGGGTCGCTTGACGCTGGGCGTCATCGAAGTAGGCAGGCACGGTGATTACCACACCGTCAGCATCTTGCTCTAGGGCTGCGCGCCCGCGATCGGCAAGGGCGCTAAGAATGATCGACGACACTTCAACGGGTGTCTTGGGCCCTTGTGACGTTGCAAACGCAAGGGTATCCCCTTCAGCGAACATCAAGTGCCCATTGTCGCTAACATCACTGCGAGACCGTCCCATGAAACGTTTCGCTGACGCAATGGTATCGTGGTGAGCTCTGTCAACAGCGTCCAAGGCGGCCGAACCCACCGTGACACCATCGGCATGGAAGTGCACTACAGAGGGCAAAATACTGTGACCGCTCTCATCACTCAGTACATTGATATCTTGCCCATCAAAGTGCGCGACAAGACTGTTTGTGGTGCCCAAATCGATACCAAGACCGATTTTTCGCCGCGCGGGGGCAGCTGCAGCCGCTCCGGGCTCCGCTATTTGGAGTAAAACCATGAAAATCCTCGGTCAGTTCTGAGCTGTGGTCAGCTCGAGCTCCTGCCGTAATTTGTCAACAAACAAGAGGCGCTGCCACAAGGCACCACCCTCATCGTAGTCACCTGCCTGTAACGCCGATTGAAAAGCGTCGATATGCGCTTGGTAGAGTGCCATAACTTGATGCACTAAGCCTTCGCGCTCGGCATCGTCACTTGACGAGAGCTGCGCGACGGCCTCTCTCAGCTCCATTTGCCGCAGTAAAAAATCGCCATCCATGGATTGGCGTTCGACCTTTTCCACATTCATGCCCATTCGTTCAAGCATGAAACGGGCACGGCTTACAGGATTCGCAAGCACACGATAGCCGGCATTGATGTCAGCTGACACCTGCGCCGCCACCCGCTGCTCCACTGCACCTGCCGAGACAAATTTGTCGGGATGAAATCGCATTTGGAGCTTGCGAAAACGCATAGACAGATCGTCAACGTCGACGTCGAACTGCGCTGGCAAGCCAAATAGCTCAAAATAATCACGACTGCGCTGAGGCGGGGCCTCTTGGGCCAGCGTCGGATCAGACAGTGAAGCTTTCACCACAACCACACTCGCCGTTGACGTTGGGATTTCGGAACTCAAGGCCTTCATTCAGCCCCTCTTTGGCGAAGTCAACCACTGTTCCGTCGAGATACACCAAGCTCTTAGGATCGACGTACAGCTTTACACCGAAATCTTCAAATACCTGATCATCTTGCGTGGGCTCATCGACGAATTCGAGCACATAGGCTAGGCCAGAGCAGCCCGATGTCTTGACACCGATGCGAATACCTTCACCTCGACCGCGAACCGTGAGCTGGCGCGTGACATGCTGTGCCGCCGCTTGTGTGACACTAATGGCCATTACTGGCCCTGCTTGTCACGGTAGTTCTTGACGGCAGCCTTGATGGCATCTTCTGCAAGTACCGAGCAGTGAATTTTCACTGGGGGTAGCGATAACTCTTTTGCAATCTCGGTATTTTTGATCTGCGCGGCCTCGTCGACTCGCTTGCCTTTTACCCACTCGGTCAGCAGCGAACTGGATGCAATGGCACTGCCGCAGCCATACGTCTTAAATTTGGCATCTTCAATAACACCGTCGGCATTAACCTTAATTTGCAAACGCATGACGTCGCCACATGCAGGGGCACCGACCATACCTGTACCAATGCCCTGATCATCGTCATCGAACTTGCCGACGTTTCGCGGGTTCTCGTAGTGATCAATAACCTTTTCACTGTAAGCCATATTGATACCTCCTTAGTACGCGCCCCATGCGCGTCGATGTTGATTTGAGGGAGCCGATTAATGGGCCGCCCACTCGATACTGTTTAAATCAATGCCGTCTTGGTACATGTCCCAAAGCGGCGATAACTCACGTAATTTATCGACAGCATGACGCAGCTGAGCAATTGCGTGATCTACCTCTTCATCGGTAGTGAAGCGTCCGAAGCTAAAGCGCAAGGAACTGTGAGCCAGCTCATCATTCAGACCCAAAGCACGCAACACGTAAGAGGGCTCGAGACTTGCAGATGTACAGGCTGAACCACTGGAAATAGCCAGATCCTTGAGTGCCATGATGAGTGACTCGCCTTCAACAAAGGCAAAGCTCACATTGAGCGCTCCGGGCAGACGTTGCTCGGCATCGCCGTTGATGTGGACTTCAGGAATGTCTTTGATCCCATCCCAAAACCGGTGACGCAGTGTGCTTAAGCGTACGGCTTCGCTTGCCATATCTTCCTTGGCTACCCGCGCAGCTTCGCCCATGCCAACGATTTGGTGGGTGGGTAGGGTACCCGAGCGCATACCACGCTCGTGCCCACCGCCGTGCATCTGGGATTCAATACGAACACGCGGCTTGCGCCGAACGTATAAAGCACCGATGCCCTTGGGCCCGTACATTTTGTGGCCTGACATGGATAACAGATCGATCTTCATGGTTTCCATGTCAATGGTCACCTTGCCGGCGCTTTGAGCTGCATCAACATGGTACAGCACGCCCCGAGCACGACAGACCTCACCGATACCGGCCACATCATTGACCACGCCAATTTCATTGTTGGCGTGCATCACACTGACCAAAATAGTGTCATCCCGTAGCGCCGCTTCCACCATCGCGGGCGTTGTTAAGCCTCGCTCGTCGGGATCGAGGTAGGTCACCTCATACCCTTCGCGCTCCAATTGGCGACAGGTATCGAGCACCGCCTTGTGTTCAATTTTGGACGTAACAATGTGCTTGCCCTTCTTATGGTAGAAATGGGCAACGCCTTTGATAGCGAGGTTATCCGACTCCGTAGCCCCTGACGTCCAGACAATTTCACGAGGGTCGGCATTAATTAACTCGGCCACCTGAATGCGAGCATTCTCAACCGCTTCCTCGGCTTTCCAACCGTACATATGTGAACGAGAGGCCGGATTGCCAAAGGTGCCATCGACCGACAGGCACTGAGTCATGGCATCGACTACGCGCGGATCGACCGGCGTCGTCGACAGATAATCGAAATAAATCGGTGTTTTCAATGGCGCGTTCATGATTGAGCTACCTCCCAATAACAACAGTTTTTAGCGCAACACCAACTGCTGCACTTGTGGCGACGTCAGTCCGAACAACGCTTGTCGAGCGCTAACCGCCTGTACCTCTCGCCGCCCTACTAAGTCACCCAAGCTGATTTGACTGAGAAATGCGTGAATTTGCTCGCTTAGGTCTAGCCATAGATGGTGGGTTAAACACACCTCTCCCTGTTGGCAATTACCCTTGCCGTGGCAGTTGGTGACGTCTACCGACTCGTCTACCGCATCGATAATTTCGGCCACGAAGATGGCACTTTCCGCACGGGCCAAATGATAACCACCACCCGGTCCTCGCACACTCAGCACTAGCCCATTACGCCGCAGTTTCGAGAACAGCTGCTCCAGATACGACAGTGATATTTCCTGCCGACTAGAGATATCTGCAAGCGAAACCGGCCGCTCACTACCGTGAATAGCCAAGTCCAACATTGCAGTGACAGCGTACCGGCCACGGGTTGTTAATTTCATGGGCACCCCCTTCCACGAGTGGTGAAAAGGTAGCAAACCCTACTATTTTACTCAAGTAAAAAACCAAGCTTTTTAGTCGGTTTTTATGCTCGGAGCATTCGCTTTAATGGCTCGCTGGGTTTCTGTGAGAATACCTCGCAGAATATTCAGCTCCATCTGGTCGAGACGTACCCGGTTGTACAGACGGCGCAACCGCCGCATGAGCTGTCTTGGCGCCTTTGGATCGAGAAACTCAATGTCGATGAGTGTTTGCTCTAAATGCGCATAAAACCGAGCCATGTTTTCAGACGTTGCGAAAGGCGTATCCCACTGGGCATCTTCGGGTTCGGGTTCGGATTCGCCCGCGCTGGCATTTAAGTCGTGCATACGAATTTCATAGGCAACAATTTGCACAGCCATTGCCAGATTGAGCGAGGGATATGCCTCGTGGGTGGGAATGTGACAATGCAGGTTGCACAACTCCAACTCTTCATTGAGTAGACCTCGGTCTTCCCTGCCAAACAAGATTGCCACTCGCTCACCACGCCGACTGTTATCTAGCACCCTCGCAGCACACTGGCGAGCATCTTGGATGGGCCATGGGATCGTGCGACCACGGGCGCTGGTGCCCACAATGAACTGCGCATCGGCAACCGCCTCTTCCACCGTGTCGACAATACGCGCCGCATCGAGTACGTCACGAGCGGACGCAGCGCGCCACACTGCCTCTGGCGCTGGATATTCCAGGGGCTTCACCAAAGTTAGGCGACTGAGACCCATGTTTTTCATGGCGCGTGCCACACCACCGATGTTCCCCGAGTGCAGACTGTTCACGAGCACAATTTCGATATTCTCGAGCGCCATAGAGCATAGACCTCACGTTGCCGCATCTACCCGGCAGTCTTAACAATGGAAAAAAGCTCGCGGAGTGTAACAAAGCCCGTGAATCTTCGACCACAGCCCTGCTATTATGCGCGCCCGCGGTTCCAGCAACCGCCGTTCTTTGCCAATCAATGCGTTTAACCGACCGACCAGGGAGTCAGCCATGGAACCGATGACCACCATCGCACTGCGTGCCGCACGCAAAGCGGGCGATATGATTGTTCGTGCGTCAGATGACCTGGACTCGGTTCGACGACACGCAAAGGGTGCCGCCGACTTCGTCACAGAAGTTGATATCGCCGCCGAGAAAGAAATTCTGTACCAATTGCGCAAAGCCTACCCGGACCATGGATTTCTGTGTGAAGAGAGTGGCCGCACGGGCGCCGAGCAGGCAGAGTATTTATGGGTAATCGACCCCCTCGATGGCACCACTAATTTCATGCGCGGCATTCCCCACTACTGCATATCGATTGCCTGCCTCAAGGGCGGCAAAATAGAACATGCGGTTATCGTAGATCCGGTCCGCAGAGAGGAATTCATTGCCTCGCGCGGACGGGGTGCTCAGCTCAATGGCCGACGTATCCGTGTAAGCACCGAAACTGAGCTGCAGCGATCTTTGTTGGGCACCGGCATTCCCTTCATGGGACACATGGCAAAAAAACTGCCTGCCTACGCCCAATCGATGGCAGTACTCGCAGGACAGTCGATGGGCATTCGGCGTGCGGGTGCCGCAGCGCTAGATCTTGCCTACGTGGCCGCAGGACGCTTGGACGCCTTCTGGGAGATTGGTCTGAAGCCATGGGATATGGCAGCAGGCTCGCTGCTCATAAGAGAAGCAGGCGGCCTTGTGGGCGATATTGATGGCTCCGAAAACTACTTAGATAGTGGCAATATTGTGTGTGGCGCACCCAAGATCTTTAAGCAGGTACTCCAAGTGGTGGCACCTGCCCTGCGTTAGTCAGACCTGACTGCCATCCTCGTCTAGCCCCTCTTTAATGGGGATGGCAACATCATCCTTCGAAACGCCCATTGCCAGCAGCGTAGTGGCGGAAACGTAAATGGATGAGTACGTCCCGATGGCAACCCCTACCAATAGCGCAAGAGCAAAGCCGTGGATCATGTCGCCACCAAACACAGCAAGCGCTACCAACACCAGTAACGTCGTTAAAGACGTAACCAAGGTACGGCCAAGGGTCTCAGATAGCGAGACGTTAATGACATCGATCGGACCCGTTCGACGCAGCTTGCGCAGGTTCTCTCGAATACGATCGGCCACCACAATCGTGTCATTGAGCGAATAGCCTATCACCGCCAAGATGGCAGCAAGCACGGTAAGGTCGAACTCAATACCCGTCAGCGAGAAGAAGCCCAACACAAACAGCACATCGTGCGCCAAGGCTATTACCGCACCCACCGCGAATTTCATTTGGAATCGGAAACCCACGTAGAGCATGACAAGCCCTAAGGCTAGCAACATGGCAAGACCGCCTTGCTCACGCAGCTCGTCACCCACTTGCGGTCCAACAAACTCAATTCGGCGCAGCTCTATGCCCAAGTCGGTGACTGATCGCAGCACCTCAACCATGGCAACCCCTTCATCATCGGAGTAACCCTGGGGCAGGCGCACTAGGACATCGCGGTCAGTACCAAAACTGACAACAATGGCGCCTTCGTAACCTTGTTGATCAAGGGTAGTGCGAATGTTGTCTAGGTTGGCACTGTCACTGTATTCAATCTCGACCAGGGTTCCGCCCGTGAAATCGAGCCCCCAGTTGAGTTGGTTAATGGCGAGTGATCCAACAGCAACGAGCATGGCCACAAGCGAAAAACCGGCGGCGAACACGCGCCACTTCATGAAAGGCAGCACGTTCATGCGTCAGCTCCCAGGGCAATTTGTTGGGGTATCCGACCAATCGATAGCGTATCGACGCGTCGCCCTCCATGAATAACATTGATGAGCGCGCGCGTACCCAAAATAGCGGTGAACATGGATGTCATGATGCCCAGCGAGAGCGTCACAGCGAATCCTTTGACAGGTCCAGTACCCACGGCATAGAGAATAATAGCGACAATCAGCGTAGTGATGTTCGCGTCCAAAATAGTGGCCACAGCACGCTCAAAACCCGCATGAATCGCCATCTGTGGTGACATACGATTCGCCAGCTCCTCGCGGATACGAGCAAATATCAATACGTTGGCGTCAACGGCCATACCCACAGTAAGAACAATACCCGCGATACCCGGCAGGGTCAGGGTGGCACCGAGCAGTGACATGCAAGCCAGCAGCAATATCAGGTTACAGGACAAGGCAATTACCGCGGCCACCCCGAATACTCGGTAGTAAACGAGCATGAACACCACCACCAGCGCCAGACCAATCTGCACCGACTTGACACCGAGTGCAATGTTCTCAGCACCCAGACTGGGTCCCACTGTTCGCTCTTCCACAAAGCTGATGGGCGCTGCCAACGCGCCGGCACGTAGCATCAGGGCAAGCTCTGACGCTTCTCCGGGGCTATCGAGCCCGGTAATTTGAAACGATGCCCCCAAAGCTGACTGAATAACCGGTGCGGTTAAGAGCTTCTTCTCATCGTAGGGCACTCGAACGGCGATTTCGTTGCCGTCATCATCGCGTTCGTAGCGGGTGCGGTACTTGCGCTCGATAAATAGTACGCCCATACGCCGTTTGATGTTGTTGCGTGTCGCCCGCGACATCAACATGCCACCTTCACTATCGAGGTTGATCAAAACATTGGGCTGACCGTTCTGATCAAAGCCTGAACTGGCACCTGAAACCCGCTCACCACTAATAACCAAGTCACGCTCAAGCCACTCGGTCATGCCCGCGCGGTCTTCGCTGCGGTACTCAAAACGCTGCCGCTCTGTCACCGGCGCATTCGTTTCAGCCACTAGCCGAAATTCGAGATTGGCAACCTTACCTAAAATACGTTTCGCCTCGGCGGTATCTTGAATACCCGGCAATTCAACGACAATCCGATTGCTACCCTGACGTTGTACCAGCGGCTCAGAAACCCCTAATTCATTCACTCGGTTACGAATGGTGGTCAGGTTCTGAGACACCGCATAATCGACCACATCTTTCATCGTCTGCTCAGTAACTTGGGCAAACACATTCCAGCTATCGTCTTCATCGACCCGGTCGAGGAGTAGTTCAGGGTAAAGCTCAGCGGTGATGCGGCGGGCCGCCTCCCTGGATTCCTCATCACGAAAACGCATGGCAATCTTCCGTCCGTCGAGGGTCACCAGCCCTCGAACCCGAGCTTCACGCAGGCCACGTTTAATGCCATTTTCGAACATTTCTATACGTCTGGCAGTGGCGGCCTCGGCATCTACCTCTAGCTTGAAGTGCACACCACCACTTAAGTCGAGCCCCAATTTCATAGGCTGAGCGCCACCGGCGGTTAGCCAAGCGGGGGTCGTAGGCGCCAGATTGAGGGCCACAATATAGGAATCACCCAAGGCTCTTGCGGTTAGGGCTTGGGCACGCAACTGTTGGTCGCGGTCTTTCAGTCGTATGAGCGCCGTCTTGCCACCCTGCTGAAGCTCCTCACCGAAATATGCAATACCGGCGTCATCGAGCGCTTGTTCTGCGCGCGCGAGGAGTGCCTCATCGAGCGTTTGAGAGCCATTGGCACCGCCAATTTGCAGCGCGGGATCGGGGGTATAAAGGTTTGGCGCCGCGTAATAAAAGCCAAACACCACCACAGCGATGATCAGCAAATTCTTCCAAAGAGGGTAACGATTTAGCATGGACGACCTAACAAGGTTGGCGATAACCCGCGGATATGACCACGGGCTCTAATAATGAACGCGCGGCAGTTTAGCCGCTGCAGCGCGGGATTGACAGGCCCTGAAAGACCGCGAGAAATCCTAGCCCAACCAGACACGGGCATTACGGAACAGTCGCATCCAGCCTGAGTCCTCGTGCCATCCCGGTGGCATCCACGATAATTGAGAAGCGCGGTACACCCGCTCCGGATGCGGCATCATGATGGTGACTCGGCCATCGTCGCTGCATAAACCGGCAATACCCCGGGGCGAACCGTTCGGATTCGCCGGATAACGCTCGGTCACCTGCAAGTGGTTATCGAGGTAGCGCAACGCCACCGTACCAGAGCGATCCGCTTGCTCAAGCACACTATCGCTGGCGAATTGCGCTCGACCTTCGCCATGGGCGACGACAATGGGCAGGTGCGAGCCGGCCATATCCGCGGTCAGTATCGACGGACTAGGCTCAACCCTTACCAGCGCCAAGCGCGCCTCATATTGTTCAGAGCGATTAGGCGCAAACCGTGGCCAATGCTCGCTGCCTGGAATAAGCGGTTGCAATGCCGAGAGCATTTGGCAGCCGTTACAGACCCCTAGAGTAAACGTATCGGCTCGGGCGAAGAACTTGGCAAACTCAGCACGTACATCATCGTGAAATAAAATACTTTTTGCCCAACCTTCCCCAGCACCAAGCACATCGCCGTAGGAAAAACCGCCACAGGCAGCAAGGCCGTGGAAGCCCTCGAGGGAAATTTTACCCGTCATCAGATCGCTCATATGAACGTCGATTGCCGAAAAACCCGCCCGGTCGAAAGCTGCCGCCATTTCGGCCTGGCCATTAACACCCTGCTCCCTTAGCACCGCCAGTTTAGGTCGATGCCCTGTGGCAATATAAGGGGCGGCCACGTCGTTATCGACAGCGAATGTCAATGCGGCAGATAACCCGGGATCATCGCTCTCAATAGCGGCAAACTCGTTATCGGCGCAGTCTGCGTTGTCACGTAATCGCTGGAGCTTATGGCTGGTAAGCGACCATAACTTCTGCAGCGCTGCTCGCCGGCTGTCAATCAGCTCAAACTTGGGTGTGTTCACCACAATCCGCTCATCTAAACGGGGCTGTGCCATATCGATAATGGCATCCTCAAGACCCACCGTCGCCGCCAGGGCCTTCACTCGAGTTACCTGCGTGGCATCGACTTGAATAAGCGCACCGATTTCCTCACTGAACAGCCGAGGAATGGCCGCTTGGCCCTCTACGCCAACATCAATATCGAGACCGACGCGCGCAGCGAATGCCATCTCTAGCAGTGCAACCAGCGCTCCGCCATCGGATCGATCGTGATAGGCCAGCAGCAATTGCTCTTGTTTCAACGTGGTTATCAACGTGAACAACGCACGCAGGGACTGTGCATCGACGTCGGGCACTTCATCACCCAACTGCCCCCAGCACTGGGCCAACACCGACCCGCCCAATCGGTCACGGCCTCGGCCCAAATCGATCAGTAGCACCCGTGTGTCCTCGCGACGCACTAACATCGGTGTCAGTGTCTGACGTACATCGCCTACCGGTGCAAACGCGGATACGATAAGTGACACCGGCGCCGTCACTGCTTTCTCTTGACCTGCATCATTCCAAACGGTTCGCATCGACATAGAGTCTTTGCCAACAGGAATAGTGATTCCCAGGTCGGGGCAGAACGACATGCCAACAGCTTCCACCGTGTCATAAAGGACGGCATCGTTGCCACCCGCTCCAGCGGCACACATCCAGTTCGCCGACAATCTGATCTCTGAGAGCGACTCAACCGGTGCGGCCAATAAGTTGGTGATGGCTTCCGCGACCGCAAGCCGCCCTGACGCAGGCCCGTTGAGAACAGCAACAGGGGTACGCTCCCCCATGGCCATAGCCTCACCCAAGTGCGTGTCGAGAGCGACGGTTGTCACTGCACAGTCAGCGACCGGCACCTGCCAAGGCCCCACCATTTGGTCGCGCGCTACCATACCTGTCACCGAGCGATCACCAATGGTGATCAGGAAGCTTTTACTGCCAACAGCTGGGAATTGCAGCACTCGCTCCAACGCCTCGGCCACAGCAACCTGTCCATTGAAATCATCACCGGCAACCTTTAATCGCTGTACATTACGGTGCATTTTCGGGGGCTTACCGAACAACACCGACATGGGCAAATCGACCGGTTTGTTATCAAACTGGCTGTCCGATAGTTCGAGATGCGGCTCTTGTGTGGCGATCCCCACCACGGCGAAGGGGCAGCGCTCACGGTTGCAGATGGCCGTAAAGGTATCGAGCATTGCGGGTTCGACGGCTAGCACGTAGCGCTCTTGAGATTCGTTACACCACAACTCAAGGGGCGACATTCCTGGCTCATCACTGGGGATACTGCGCAGTGCAAATCGACCTCCACGACCGCCGTCTTTGACCAATTCAGGCAGAGCATTACTCAAGCCGCCGGCCCCAACATCGTGGATAAATGCTATCGGATTCTCAGCTCCAAGCGCCCAGCAGCGATCGATAACCTCTTGACATCGACGCTCTAACTCCGGGTTCTGTCGCTGTACCGATGCGAAATCTAATTGCTCGTCACTATCACCGCTCGCCATGGACGAGGCAGCACCACCCCCAAGGCCAATGAGCATGGCGGGGCCGCCCAACACCACTAAGTGGGCACCTGGCTGAAACTGCCCCTTCTCCACGTGCTCGCTGCGAATATTGCCGTAGCCACCGGCAATCATGATGGGTTTGTGGTAACCCCAGACACCGTCAGCGGTGGCTACTTCGAACGACCGGAAATAACCCGACAAATTTGGCCGACCAAATTCGTTATTAAAGGCCGCGGCACCAATGGGCCCATCGAGCATAATCTGCAAGGGCGACACAATACGATTAGGTCGCCCGTAGTCGATCTCCCAGGGCTGCTCTAGCTCAGGAATTGATAAATGAGAAACGGTAAAGCCCACCAGACCGGCTTTTGGTCGGGAACCACGCCCAACAGCACCCTCATCTCGAATCTCACCGCCCGAGCCTGTGCCGGCACCTGCAAACGGGGCGATGGCGGTGGGGTGATTGTGGGTTTCCACCTTCATAAGCAGGTGAATGGGTTCCTGATGATATTGATACTCGCTCGACGCTGGATCGGCAAAGAATCGACCCGCGGTATGGCCTTGAACCACTGCCGCATTATCGGCATAGGCCGATAGCACACCCTCGCCCCCCTGCTTGAACGTATTGCGAATCATGCCGAACAACGAGTACTCACAGTCAGTGCCGTCGATTGTCCAGCTGGCGTTAAAAATTTTGTGACGACAATGCTCTGAATTGGCTTGGGCAAACATCATCAATTCAACATCGGTTGGGTTGCGATTGAGTGTTTTAAAGGCCTCGACCAGATAATCGATCTCATCATCGGCCAGGGCCAAACCCAGGCTTGTATTGGCCTCTTCAAGCGCCTGGGCACCACCCGAGAGAATATCGATCGACGAATAGGACGGTGCTGTGGCTTGTTCAAGCAGCCCTGCAGCTGCTGCGGGCTCGGGCAGGACAGTTTCCACCATACGGTCGTGCAACAAGGCATCGACGGCTCGTTGCTGTGGTGCGGTGCAACTATCGAAGCCTGCAATACAGTACAACACGCCGCGCTCAATCCGTTTGACCTGCTCAAATCCACAGTTTCTTGCTATGTCGGTAGCTTTACTGGCCCACGGCGAAATAGTGCCCAATCGAGGCGTCACAACACGACAGGGCCGTAACTGCAACATATCGGTGTCGAGAGCAGTGGCGGTACCCGGCAAAAGAAGCCGCTGTAAAGACGCAATATCGACGCCGGGATCCGCGTCAACAATGTAAAAATAGGCGGCGACACTGAGTGACAATGAGGGAGATATGGCACGCAGTTGAGCATTGAGTGCATCGAAGCGTGGCGCCGAGAGAGCGGCGTGGCCGGGCAAGAGCAACATGAGCGGAATCCGTACTGATTAGCGGCCTAGTATACCGATGGTACGGGTTTGTCTGAATGCCGCAGAGCAGTGAATTCGTCGCTACAATGACACCATGATTCAATATTGTTTTCATTTCGCGCTGATCCTCTGCCTGTCGCTGCTGACCAGTTGTGCAGAGCGCCCGCTATTTAGCGATCTTAAAGCGGGCGATGAGCTGATCGTACTCACGCGCAACAGTCCCACCACCTACTACTTCGACAACGACAGCGAAACCGGCTTCGACTATGAACTTATCAAGGCATTCGCCGACGCCTCGGGCTACAAAGTTCGAATTAAGGTGGCTTTCACCCTAGAGGAGCTCATTCAATCACTCGCTGCAGGCGATGCCCATATCGCAGCGGCGGGACTGACAGCAACACCTGAGCGATTAGAGCGCTTTCACGCCAGCGTGCCCTACCTCACCCAAAGGCCACTGGTGGTTTACAAAAGCGGCCTGTCACGTCCGAGAACCGCCACTGATCTCATCAACCGGGACATTATCGTCTTGGCGGGTAGCAGCCATAGCGAAGCACTCGCGCGCCTTGCTGAGACGCTGCCCGCACTGCGCTGGCGCGAAATTCGTGCAGCCGACACGCTGGAACTCATGCAATTAGTGACCGACGAAAAGGCCCACTTAGCCATTGTCGATTCAATGGAGTTTCGTATGCAGCAAAGGCTTTATCCGCGCCTTGTGGCAGGTATGGAACTCGATGATGAAGCGGGCATGGTCTGGTACTTACCGAGAGTACCCGGCGCAGAGGCCTTGACCCATCGCATTAATGATTTCCTTAAAGATTTTAAGGCATCAGGTGCATTGAAAGCCTTACAAGATCAACACTTTGGACACATCCGCGGAGCGTCGCGTATCGGCTCCCTAACCTTTCAACAAAAGATTCAACGTGATCTACCCAAGTGGCAGCCACTTATTGAGCGGGTTGCTAAAGATTACCGCCTCGATTGGCGATTATTGGCAGCGGTGTCGTATCAAGAGTCACACTGGAACCACAAAGCACGTTCACCAACTGGCGTGAGAGGCATGATGATGATCACCCGCGCTACTGCGCGTGATTTGGGCGTTGATAATCGGCTTGATCCCGAGCAAAGCCTGCGTGGCGGCGCCCGGTTTCTGAAAGATCTAATCCGCCGGTTGCCCAATGACATTGTTGAGCCCGATCGAACCTGGATGGCGCTGGCGGCTTACAATATAGGCATGGGTCATTTGGAAGACGCGCGAATACTCACCGAACGCGCGGGCTTGGATCCGCACCGGTGGCAAGATGTTCGCAGCCAACTACCGGTATTGCAGGACCCCGATGTCTACCCCAGTACCCGCTTTGGTTTTGCTCGCGGACGCGAGGCGATGACTTACGTCGACAACATCCGTCACTATTACGCGGCTCTGCGCCTGCGGGAACTGCCCAACAATCGTATCCAACCGCCCATCGACATGCGTGACACACTGCCGCCAGAACACACCAGGGAATTGCCACGAGCGCTATGATCAGCTGCCGGCTAGCGACGCCGTCGGGCAAAAAATGCACGCAGAAGTTGGGCTGATGTATCGGCCATAACCCCCTCGTGCCACGACACTCTATGATTCAGCGCCGGGTTGTCCAGTGCCTGAGAGGTACTCACAACAGCGCCCGCTTTCGGTTCCCTCGCTGCAAATACCAGCCGAGAAATTCTGGCGTGAATGAGGGCTCCGCAGCACATGGTGCAAGGCTCCAAGGTCACGTACAACGTCGAGCCGGGCAAACGATAATTCCCCACAACCTGCCCCGCTGCACGAAGGACGGCGATTTCCGCATGCGCCGTTGGATCGTGACTTGCCACCTGACAGTTCCCTGCACCCGCAATGACAGCACCATCGGCGCCAACCAATAATGCTCCTACAGGCACCTCATTGGCATCGGCTGCCGCCTGGGCGAACTCAAGCGCTCGGGCCATGTGCTCCTGGTCAACTGCTTGATTGCTTACCGAGGTCGTCACAGTGGCGACTCGCTGTAAAACTTCCAACACAACAGGGCCAAGGCACTGCGATATGGACGGTAGGTCTCAGCCAATTCGTCAGTTTGCTTCGGGGTTGGACGCTCGGGAAGTCGCAACAAACGCCCAAATCCAGCGCGAATTGCCAAATCCCCAACTGGCCAGATATCCGGTCGCCCCAGAGAAAACATTAAGTACATGTGCGCCGACCAAACCCCAAAGCCTCTAACCGCCGTAATCCGCGCAGTCGCCTCTGCATCCGACAACGCAGGCAGGGTGTCAAGAGGCAACTCCCCCGACTGAACCGCATCGGTCAGCGCTCGTAGATAGCTGAGCTTCTGCGCAGACAAACCCGCATTTCGCAAGGCGGCATCGTCGGTCGATGCGATTGTCGCGGGTGTCACCACGCCACCCAATGCACTCTCTAAGCGAGCGCCAATAGCCGCTGCCGCTTTGGTCGAAACCTGCTGCCCAACCACAATACGTACCAGCGCGCCGAAACCGGCCCGTTGTTGTCGCTCGGCTGGATAGCCGACCGCGGCTAATGCGGCGGCCACTTGAGGGCACCGGGCCGCCAAGTCATCAAGAGCCTCTTTAATTGCCGAGTTATTCAGCTGATGGTTACTGGCAGTTGGATTTGACACGTCAATCTCACCGATGGGTCGTGAATACCGAGACTACACGTTGGGCCACATACTGCGCTACAGAATAGCGTCGTAAACACAGAGCAACATCCACGCCCATTTATCGGTATTCTTGCCACCCCACACCTAGGAATAACCATCGTGTTGAACCGTAATCTTGTGGTGCTGTTGCTGGCGCAAATGGTGTTTGTGTCTGCGTCGGCACTCAATGTCACCCTCGGCGGCATCGTAGGAAGCGACCTTGCGCCCACAGCAGCACTCAGTACGCTGCCCGTTTCACTCACCATTTTGGGAACCGCCTTGGGTACGGTCCCCGCTACCCTACTTATGCAGCGTATTGGTCGCCGCAAGGGATTTGTGATGGCGGCCTTGGTGGGTGTTGCAGCAAGCCTGATAGCACGTGCCGGTGTTACAAGCGGCAGCTTCGCAACATTCTGCACCGGCACAGCCCTAACCGGTGTGTGTTTGGCATTCGGTCAGCAGTTTCGATTTGCCGCTGCGGAAAGTGTGGTGTTGGCGAACGCCGGCAAGGCCATTTCCATCGTACTGCTGGGCAGTATTGGTGGGGCAATCATTGGTCCTGAACTCATGGCCAGAGGCGATGTGCTCGACGCCAGTAACGCAGTAACCGGCGCATTATGGGGCGCTGCGGGCCTATTTTTGTTGGGTGCATTACTGCTTGTCGGTTACCAAGACGTAGCCGTCAAAGACACCTCAAGTGAGGCCGAGAACCAACCCACAGCACCCGCGTCGAGCCTATTCACCGAACCACTATTTTTACTTGCTGTGGCTGGAGGCGTCATTGGGCAGGGCATCATGGCGTTTATCATGACGGCCACACCGGTCTCCATGCATGTCATGGATGGACACTCTTTACCCCACACTGCGGCTGTCATACGGGCCCATGTACTGGCCATGTACATACCTTCTCTGGCCTCTGGCTGGTTGATTAGCCGTTTTGGCGAGCGCAAATTGATGCTGGCTGGACTTTTGATTTACGGCGTCACCCTGTCAGTGGGACTCGCGGGACAAGAGCTCATGCA
Source organism: Luminiphilus sp. (assembly GCA_965658685.1). Lineage (GTDB taxonomy): Bacteria > Pseudomonadota > Gammaproteobacteria > Pseudomonadales > Halieaceae > Luminiphilus. Next base: position 6,543 of record CBFHTF010000017.1, on the reverse strand, counting down.
CTACACCGGGTCTATGGTATTGCTGGGCGTCGGCTGGAACTTTCTGTTCGTGGGCGGTACCGCTCTGCTGGTACAAACCTATCCACAACCACTGCGGTTTCGTGCACAAAGCGTCAATGAGGCCGCTGTCTTTGGTACGTCGGCACTGGGTAGCTTACTGGCGGGCACCGTTCTTAGTGCCATTGGTTGGCAAGCCGTGCTTCTGACAACAATCCCCGCCATTTTTGCCATGACCGTCGCTGTTATCCTATTGCTGCGGCGGCCGTTACCCACTTTCGACACCGCCACGCCATAAGCGCCAGTACAAGCAAAAAAAAACCCCGGTGAGCCAACCTCACCGGGGTTCGAACGCTTCGCAATCGCTTGCGCTTAACCGTTGGCTTTAGCCGCTTTACGCTCTTTTTCAGCAGCAATGACTTTCTCAGCCACTTGCGCAGGACAGGGTAGGTAGTGGGAGAACTCCATTGAGAACTGGCCACGACCGGACGTAATGGTACGCAAGTGCCCGATGTAACCAAACATCTCTGACAGGGGTACATCGGCCTTGATGCGGATACCCGTCGGCCCAGGCTCCTGATCTTTGATCATGCCACGGCGACGGTTAAGGTCACCGATAACATCACCGACGTTATCCTCAGGGGTAAACACGTCGACCTTCATAATGGGTTCGATGAGTTGCGGACCTGCTTTGGGCATTGATTGACGGAACGCGCCCTTGGCGGCCAACTCAAAAGCGATGGCCGATGAGTCCACCGCGTGGAAACCACCATCGTAGAGCTCTACGGCCACATCAAGCACTGGGAAGCCGGCCAAAGGACCCTGCTCCATCATGACCTTGAAGCCCTTCTCAATAGCGGGGAAGAATTCCTTAGGTACGTTACCGCCCACAACCGTAGAGTTGAATTGGTAACCACTCCCGGGCTCACCAGGCTTAATACGGTAATCGATCTTACCGAACTGACCCGAACCACCGGACTGCTTCTTGTGGGTGTAACTATCTTCAACGGGCGTTGTGATGGTTTCACGATAAGCCACTTGCGGCTGACCAACAGTGAGCTCCACACCATAGGTACGCTTGAGGATGTCGACTTTAATATCGAGGTGCAGTTCACCCATGCCTTTGAGGATGGTCTCGCCCGAGTCTTCATCGGTTTCGACTCGGAATGAAGGATCTTCTGCAACCATCTTGCCGATGGCAATACCCATTTTTTCCACACCCGCTTTATCTTTGGGCGCCACCGCAATGGAGATTACTGGGTCAGGGAACACCATCGCTTCCAAGGTGCAGGGATGATTAGGATCACACAGGGTGTGTCCAGTCTGGACCGCCTTCATACCGACACAGGCAAAGATATCGCCCGCTTGCGCGACCTCAATCTCGTTTCGGTCATTCGCATGCATTTCCACCATGCGACCGACGCGCTCGGTTTTGCCGGTAGCGCTGTTGAGAATGGTGTCGCCTTTTTTGATTTTGCCCGAGTAAACACGGATAAAGGTGAGCGCCCCAAAACGGTCATCCATGATTTTGAAAGCGAGTGCACGGAAGGGCTCTTCGACCGAAACAATGGCTGTCTCACCCGTGGGATTACCCTCTTCATCGGTAATGTCTTGGGGGTCAACCTCTTGGGGTGCGGGCAGGTAATCGATAACCGCGTTTAGCACCAGCTGAATACCCTTGTTCTTAAAGGCCGAACCACAGTAGGTTGGGAAGAACTTGAGCGTGCGGGTACCTTCACGAATACAGCGCTTGATCTCCTCGATTGAAGGCTCTTCGCCCTCCATGTAGGCCATCATGAGGTCATCGTCCATTTCAACCGCAGCTTCGACCAGCTGCTCGCGGTACGCTGCAGCGTCATCGACCATATCGGCGGGAATATCTTTGACTTCATAATTCTCGGGCAGACCAGTGTCGTCCCACACGTAGGCTTTTTGAGTCAACACATCGACGACACCGCAGAACTCGTCCTCGCGGCCAATGGGAAGTGTCATTACCAGCGGGTTAGCAGCCAATACTTTCTTCACCTGCTCTACTACGCGATAAAAATCAGCGCCCATACGGTCGAGCTTATTAACAAAAATAATGCGGCTTACTTCAGATTCATTCGCGTAACGCCAGTTGGTTTCTGACTGGGGTTCTACACCACCCGAACCACAGAAAACGCCAACACCGCCATCGAGAACTTTGAGCGATCGATACACTTCCACCGTGAAGTCTACGTGCCCGGGGGTATCGATGATGTTCATTCGGTGGTCTTTCCAGAAACAGGTCGTTGCCGCCGACTGAATGGTAATGCCGCGCTCCTGCTCCTGCTCCATGAAGTCAGTGGTGGCAGCGCCGTCGTGAACCTCACCGGTTTTATGGATTTTTCCGGTCAGTTTAAGAATACGCTCGGTGGTAGTGGTTTTACCGGCATCTACGTGGGCGAAAATACCGATGTTGCGGTAATGGGATAGATCTGACATTGCTGCACTCGTCTCGTAAGGTTGCTCTGAACGGAAATGACTCGTGCTCGGGCGATTAGCAACGCCTCACTCACAGCGTTTACTAGACTGCGCCGTACTGTGTTGCTGCCTAGCAGAAACACGGGAACAAGCAGAAGTCGTCGGTGCGGACGGCGTGCTCGGGGGCTGCGCCAAATCTACACCAAATTTTGGGTGGCGATTGGACCACATCCACGGCCATCTAAGAAGGGCTTTCGGGACAAAAGCGCCATATTTCGCCAAAAATTCAAGAATGCAGGTGCCCTACAGGCCATGACTAGCCGGGGATCCCTTGTCTTAGGGGCTATATCAGGACCTGCCTAAGCGCCCTAGGATCAAATAGCTTTTGAAAAACGCGGCTGGCTGTCACCTGTGTCGACGCGTAGGTAGCGATCGAAAACCATACAGATGTTACGAATGAGCAATCGACCTTTCGGGGTCACAACTAAGCGCTGCTGCGCTAGTCTCAGTAACCCATCGTCGATCATCGGCATCAATGCCAGCAACTCGTCTGCAAAATAGTCGCTGAAAGCAAAACCATAATCTTGCTCAAAGCGCGCCATGTCTAATTCAAAGTGGCAGATCAACTGCATAATCACATAGCGTCTGACGGCATCGTCATCATCAAATTCGATACCACACCAGACTGGCAACAAACCGGCATCATCTGCCATGATCGGGCGGAGTAAACGCGTTTTGCAGAACCCGAGCTAACGCAGACAAGTTACCAGATCGATGGGGCTACCCAGGCAACAGCGAGCGATACGCTATAACAATTCCACAGGAGCCAGCGTCTTGACAGAGAAGGCCGTAATAGACCGAGCACCGATCGCCATTAGTTATCGGCCTAAGGAGCCCGATTATCTCCCGATGGTAGTGGCTGGAATTCGAGAGCATCTAGGGGATTGGCCAATCACTTTGCTCACTGAATCAACGTACCTGCCCCCCAAAGACTGGCTGGAGTGCCACCAGGTAGAGTGCCTAACCAACTGGGTGCATACCGCGGGCGCCAATAAAGTGAAGCGCCTGTGGGAGCATCAGTATGTGTTTGCACAACATTACGATCGATGGATCTGGTGGCATGACGATATGCTGTTGTTGCGCCCTATTGAGAACCCCGAGGCCGAGTTTGCGGTGCCCCGCGTGCGTTTTAAAGAGCGCAATCGGCCCAACAAAGAACTGAATAATTGGCATAACTGGCTTTGGGATACGCTGAATTTCTTCAAGTGCCAGTCGATAGCGGCACCGAATCCAGTGCTGCATATTCCAAGGCTCATCAAGCGGGACGCCCTGTTTAGCATTCCCCACCATTGGGATCGCAGCAGGCTACTGTTTGAACCTACCTATTTTCTGTGGCACTGGCATCAAGCGGCGCTCAAACCAGTAATAGATAGTGATTTTAGGTGTGCAATTTTTGACGGTGCATTACCTGATACAGCGGCGCTCAGGGATGCGGGGCATACCATTCTTACCTGGGGAAAAAAAATTGACCACGAGAACTCTGAGAGCACAGTAGGCAACGCAGGACCAACGTCATTTATTACACCCAGCTAAAGTAGGCTGAGCCATCACCGAGCACCCGCTAGTCGGGGTCCAAAGCGACATAAAACTTGACGCATAGCATCAATTGGGATTATTTTCCCAATTATGGGCGACGGGTCATCAATACAGCAAGTGCTACTCAAAACCACGGAGCAATTGCTGCGTCCGATCATCCGCGTGCTCCTCTCCCATGGCCTCAGCCACTCTGCGTTAACAGACTTGTGTAGACGCGTTTTCGTTGAAGAGAGCCACGGTATCCTCAAAGCCAAGGGCCAGAAACCCACTGTCTCTGCTATCTCGGGGATAACAGGCCTCAGTCGCAAAGAAGTGACTAGGCTACAAAGTATTCAGTCGGAGGCGCTTGCCGAGGCAAGCACCCGCCGGAACAGAGCGGTTCAAGTACTCAGCGGTTGGGCTAACGACTCGGAATTCACATCATCCGGGCCACTAAGAACGCTGCCTATGCATGGGCCTAGCTGCAGTTTTTCGGCCCTCGTCAAAAAATACAGTGGTGACGTTACGCCCGTCGCGATGCTGCGTTTATTAGTAGACAGCGGCAATGTGCGACTCAACGACGATACCGTAGAGCTGCTCTCGGAAGCCTATTTACCCATGCAAACATCCACCGAGAAGCTAGAAATCTTTGGCACCGATGGGGCCGAGCTGTTGGCCACAATTGAACACAACATGGCTGCAAGCGCGCCGGCACGGCGTTTTCAACGCAAGGTATCGACGACCCGTCTCGACCCATCAGTCCTGCCGAGGTTTAAAGCCATGAATGAACAAAAAGCTATGGAACTACTCGAAGAGTATGACGCATGGTTTTCACAACATGAACTCAAAGATGACAGCACAGACGCCCCCGTCTATATAGCAGCTGGTATCTATGTCTATGAAGAGCAGTCAGAGGACAAACCATCATGACGACATCATCACGTAATGTTTTAACCGCCACCATTTTGGCGTTGAGTCTCGCGGCTTGTGGGGGTGGCGGTGGTAGCTCGACAGCAATCGTCGAACCTAATCCCAGTGACACTGGCAATGCCGGCGGTGACACCGGTGGTGATACCGGCGGCGACACGGGTGGCGATACCGGTGGTGATACGGGTGGCGATACCGGCGGTGATACTAGCGGCGACACGGGTGGCGATACCGGCGGTGATACGGGTGGCGATACCGGCGGCGACACGGGCGGTGATACCGGCGGCGACACGGGCGGTAATACCGGCGGCAACACGGGCGGTGATACCGGCGGCGACACGGGCGGCGATACCGGTACAGACCCCGAGGGAGACGCCACGGGCGGGATTAGCGGTAGCGGTCAACGTTCCTTTGGGGCCATCACCGCCTTTGGCAGTATTTTTGTCAACGGCGTAGAGTACGAAACCACCGACGCCACCATTTTCAAAGATGGCGAGTTGGCGGCTGAGGACAGCTTAGGTATTGGCATGGTGGTTTACGTCGAGGGCAGCATTAATCCTGACGATAGCACCAGAGGCACCGCCAGCTTGGTCATTTTTGATAACGAAATAGAAGGACCGGTCTCGGCGGTCACACCCGATACCAATGGTGATGCGAAACAACTGACGATCTTGGGCGTCAATGTCATTGTCGAGCGCACAGGTACAGTGTTCGAGGGGGTCACTTTTGACACGCTTGCTGAAAATGACGTGCTTGAAGTGTCAGGATTTCGCGAAACCGGTGACAAATTACGTGCAACGCGGGTAGAGAAGAAATCTACCTTTTTACCCGGCGAAAGCCAGATCGAACTGAAGGGCGCCATCACTAACTTAAGCGACAATAGCTTTAGCTTGGGCGACTACACCGTTGAATATACAGAGGCTGCTCTCGCTGGTCTCGAGGGTGCCACACTTGCCAATGGCATCTTTGTGGAAACTTACGGCACCTTAGTCGACACCACCATTTCTGCGACACGCATTGAACTGGAAGACAACATTACAAGTCGGATTGAGACTAGTGATGACGTCTCCATTGAGGGCACGGTCGGCGATTACTTGGATGATAGTAGTTTTACCATCAACGGTATTCCAATAGATGCCAGCAGCGCCAGCAGGCAACCCCAAGAATTGCGTCTGGCCGATGGCGCCATTGTAGAGGCCGAGGGTGAGTGGGATGGCGAGCGTCTCATTGCTACCAAAATAGAGGCCCGTCGTGGTCGCATTGAGATTGAGGCCGTGGTGGAAGCAGTGGACACCAACAACCAAAGCATCTCTATGCAGCTGGGATCAGATCTAATTTCGGTCATCACTGACAGCCGAACACTGTTTGATGACGACACCGACGCTCTCGAGACACTAACGCTCTCCGACATCAACGCCGGCGACTTTTTAGAGATTGAGGCTTACGCCAATGACAACACACTCATCGCAACCCGCATCGATAGAGATGAGCGCGACAGCGATGACGAGATCGAGTTACAGGGTCCCGTACAGTCCTTTGTTACCAATGTCAGCATCACTCTCTTGGGTCTCACCTACGACGTAACCGGCGCCTCTTTTG
>CBFHTF010000016.1:0-38247 GCA_965658685.1 Luminiphilus sp. | reverse complement strand
GTATAGGGCAAGCCCACCAAAGCAAACAAACCGATTTCCGCAAGAGACACACCGCTATCGCGCAGCCACGCCGGCACAAGCTGGATAAGTAGGTATAGGGGCATACCCGAAGCGAGACCTGTGAACACACAGATCAGCATCCGGGTATTCATTACCGCCTGTAAAAAACCCTGCGCGACTTGCTTGTTACCGGTCATTGGCTGCCCTCGTCGTCATTACCCAAGCGCAACTGGCGGCAGTAGGCACGGCCTTACCGGCAGCACCAAAGGTGCTGCGAGGTGAACGGCCAATGCCGGCGATAACTGCTAGTCGTTTGTACCGGGGAATTGATAGTCGGCGAACACGTCGCGCAACTGAACCTTCTGTATTTTACCCGTAGCCGTATGGGGCATGTCACTGATGAACTGCACATCATCGGGAATCCACCACTTAGCGATCTTACCCTCGAGGAACTGCAGTAATTCAGCGGATGTAAGGTCGGCGCCGTCATCGTTTCGCACCACAATAAGCAGCGGACGCTCACCCCATTTAGGATGAATGCGCCCGATAACCGCAGCTTCGGCCACTTTCGGATGACCCGTCGCGCAGTTTTCAACCTCAATCGACGAAATCCACTCGCCACCTGACTTGATCACATCCTTCGTGCGATCTGTGATGCCAACGTAGCCATCGGGGCTGATGGTTGCCACATCACCGGTTTCAAACCAGCCCGCCTCCGCGTGGGCGTCGGAACCGTCTAGCTTGTAGTAACTACTACATATCCATGGCCCGCGCACCTTGAGGGCACCGAAGGCAACCCCGTCCCAAGGCAATTCATTGTTATCATCGTCAGTGATCTTGATCTCGACACCCCAGATGGGTGTGCCAACGGTGGTCCGAATCTTGGCAAAGGTTTCGGTATCGAAGCTGTTCCGGTGCGCACCCGATGCGTTGGAGGTACCCAGTGGACTCATCTCAGTCATACCCCACGCGTGGCGGGTATCAACACCATAGCTATCAAACGCTTCCATTACCGACAGGGGACAAGCCGAGCCGCCCACCACGACGCGCGTTAAGGTTTCTACGGTCTCGCCGGATGATTGTAGATGTGCAAGTAGGTTGAGCCAGACGGTGGGCACACCTGCCGACATAGTGACACCCTCTTCATTAATCAGGGCCGCCAGCGTGGGGCCATCACCCATCTTATTGCCGGGCATGACCATTTTTGCACCTGCCACAGGGCACGCGTAGGGATTACCCCAAGCGTTGACGTGGAACATTGGCACAATCGGCATCACCACGTCGGAACCAGAGATATTAAGGGCATCTGGCATCAGTGTGGCGTAGGTATGCAGCACCGTCGATCGGTGGCTGTACAAAACACCCTTAGGATTACCCGTAGTCCCCGAGGTATAACACAGTGCGCAAGCCAAATTCTCATCGAGCTCGGGCCAATCGAAGTGCTCGCTTTGTCCATCCAATAACTCTTCGTAGCACAGCACATTATCGAGTCCAGTCTCTGGCATGTGCTCACGGGTGGTCATGACAACCCAACCTTTTACTTGCGGACACTCAGCGGCAATCTTTTCAACAAGCGGCATGAAGTCGGGATCAGCGAACACATACTGATCCTCGGCATGATTGATGATGTAGACAATTTGCTCGGGGAACAATCGAGGGTTAATAGTGTGACAAACATACCCCGAGCAGGCCGCCGCATAGTAGGCCTCCAGGTGCCGGTAGTCGTTCCACGCCAATGTAGCTACGCGATCGCCTTGCTGTAACCCCCATGGCTCCAATGCATTTGCCAGTTGTCGAGCTCGGGTAAAGGCCTCTTTAAAGGTATAACGATGGCGGGGGTTATCGCGGGTGACTGATACTATCTCTTTACCACCATGGACACGCTCAGCATGTCGAATAATCGACGTGATAGTAAGCGGCATGTTCATCATCAAACCTTGCATAAAACACCTCTTTTTTATTGGGTAAGTCTAACCGGCGTAAGCGCTCGTCATTTGCGAAGTGTACGAGTTTTATAGGGCTAGAAACGCAACGTTGAACCGCGCTGGCGTTAATCAGTTCAACAGTTTCCAGACACCGCCCGCAGAGACGTTAGCACGCTGCTCTCGTTCGAGTTTCAGTAAATGTGCATGTAACGATAACTTCGCCCAAGGATGCAGTTGAGGCGCCACATCATCGTAGACCACAGGCACCAAATCGGCGAGGGAGCAAGCACCTGTGCGCTGCAATGCACCAACCACCTTTGCCTCACGCAGCAATCGGTGGCGGATCAACTTCTCAACTTCTGCTCGACAATCGGGAATAACCTCACCGTGCCCCGGTGCAATCGCAGTGACTGGGTAGTCGAGCAGACGGCGTAGCGACTCTATGTAGTCTTTCATATCACCGCCGGGTGGGATAATAACCACAGTCGAACCATTCATAATGTGATCACCGGCGAAGACCAACCCCTCCTGCTCCAGCAAAAAACAGTAGTGATTATCAACATGCCCGGGGGTGTGAATGGCGCGTAAAGACCAATCACTGCCCTTGACGACCTGGTCGTGGTGCAGCGATTGATCGGGCACAAACGTCAGATCTTGGTGCTGATCATCGGCAGTCACCGCACCCACCATAGGAATAGCCAGCTCTTTTGCTATCACTGCAGCTGCTGGGGAGTGATCGGGGTGGGTATGGGTGCAAAGTACCATGGTGGCTTTGCCATCGACTGCGGCAATCAGTCGATCAATATGCACCGTCACTGCCGGCCCCGGGTCAATGATAGCAACGGACTCAAGCCCGATCAGATAGCTGTTGGTGCCCGGCCCCGTCATGGGACCGGGGTTTGGCGCCACCAGTCTGCGCACAAGGGGCGATATCTGCTCAAGTTCCCCAGCTGGCTTCATATCACTCAACCAAGCCGCTTACTGGCACCACGGGGTCAACATCAGCGTCGTAGTCAACGCCTGAGATACCGAAACCAAATAGCTGCAAGAACTCACTTTTATAACCGTCGAAGTCCGAGAGCTCGGTGAGGTTATCGCTGTTGATATCAGCCCAAATCGCAGAAACCGCATCCTGCACCGCCGGCGCCAACTCCCGATCATCCACCCGCAATCGACCCTCGTCGTCTAAAGCAGGTTCCTGACTGTAGAGGCAGTCACGAAAGAGTCGATCGACCTGTTCAATACACCCCTCATGAGTGCCCTGCTCTTTCATCACCTTGAATAAAATAGCCAGGTAAATGGGCATTGCGGGGATGGCTGCAGACGCCTGGGTGACGACCGCTTTCAGCACCGACACACGTGCATCGCCACCACGCTGAGCCAAGCGATCGCGAATAGCCACGACCCGCTTGTCGAGATCTTTTTTAGCAGCACCAATCGTGCCATGCCAGTAGATATCCCAAGTAATCTGCTCGCCAATATAGGTGTAGGCAGTCGTCTTTGCCCCGTCGGCCAGTACACCTGCCTCGTCAAGTGCTTCAATCCACATCTGCCAATCTTCTCCCCCCATGACAGCCACGGTGGCATCAATCTCCTCTTGGGTGGCGGGCTCTAGAGGGTAGTCCTGAATAACACCTTTATCGGTGTTTACCCCCTTCTGCACGGTCGCCTTACCAATCGGCTTGAGGGTTGAATTGAAGATTTCGCCGGTCTTGGGATGGGTACGCCTCGGAGCGGCAAGGCTGTAGACCACTAAATCGATCTGCCCTAGGTCGGCTCTAATTTGTTCAATAACCTGGGCTTTGATGGCGTCGGAGAAGGCATCACCATTGAAACTTTTGCTGTATAGCCCCTCCGCAGACGCGAACTCGTCAAAGGCGGCGGCGTTGTACCAACCTGCGGTACCAGGCTTTTTATCGCTACCGGGCTTTTCAAAGAATACGCCGAGGGTAGCCGCACCAGCACCAAAGGCCGCTGTAATGCGAGACGCCAACCCATAACCAGTAGAACTGCCGATGACTAAAACGCGTTTCGGAGCCTCTGTAATCGGTCCCGCTGCTCGCACATAATCAATCTGACGACGCACGTTTTCTCTGCAGCCAATAGGGTGCGTTGTCGTACATAAAAAGCCACGAACACGGGGTTTGATGACCATAATAGCTCCAGCCTGAATAGAATGATGGTGTGGGAGCCCAGTGCCTCGCCACAGTGCAAGGGCGCAGTTTAGCAGCACTCACGGTTGGGGTTGAGCCCCGGCAGTCATACCTTGTTCAGTCAGTGTGCGAGGGCTCGAGGTGATCTGGCCAGTGCAGTGTCTTTCCGTACAGCCTCTCAAATGCGTGCATATCGGTATCAGTGTCTATGTCAAAGCGGTAGCGTTTGTTGCTCGTATGCCAATTCAACATGTCTTCTCGCTGCAGGTCTCGCCATTTCCCTGATCCGATGACACTGTCGCTGGCAAGCAACGCATCACGAAAATCGGCATCGAAAACCACAGGATTGCCGGGCTGTCCATCAACCGACGGCCCAACGAAATGCACATGTGATTGGCGAGCAAAGTACACCGATAGCAACTGTTTATAGTCATCAACGGTAAGTGCCGGCATATCGCAGGGACAGACCATCATGTGCTCGCATTGAGGGGGAAGCTTGCCAAGCCCCAAGCGCACAGAGTCAGCTTGCTGGAATGTGGCCGCTGTTTGACAAACGCTAGTTACGGGAAGATCTGTAATAGCTGGCGCAATGGCATCGGCGTAATGACCCAACACCACCACGATACTAGCGGGCTGCAAAGACAACAGCATTTGGACCTGGCGTGTAATCAGGGCCTCACCGTCCAACTGCAGCAAACACTTTGGTCGCAAACCCAGCCTTTGCCCCTGCCCGGCAGCAATGAGTACAACACCCAAACGATTCCATTCAACACAGCGGTTTGGCGTCATCGAATACCCATTTATTTACCTGGCATGTCTGCCAAGCATCATGCACCCGCTCGGCCTGTAATTTTATTACAGAAAGAGACTAAAAAGCCCTTAATAATGGCAATGGCCGTAGGTTTACTACATAATACCCCCACACTATAACGACCTAAATGTGGAGATGTCATGCACTCGGAAATCGCACGGGTCACACAAGCCATCGAAGCGCGCAGCCAACGTAGTCGTGGCCAATACCTCGATATGATTGCAGCTATGGCGGAAAATCCGGTCGATCGCCGCCAGCTTAGCTGTGGAAATTTGGCCCACGGCTTTGCCGCCTGCTCAAGCGACGATAAAAGCGTCATCAAGATGATGGACGCTGCCAATATTGGCATTGTAACCGCATACAATGACATGCTTTCGGCTCATCAGCCCTATCAGCCCTATCCAGATCGCATTAAAGCTGCTGTTCGAGAGATGGGTAGCACCGCTCAGGTAGCCGGCGGTGTTCCCGCCATGTGCGATGGCGTGACCCAAGGACAAGATGGCATGGAGCTATCTCTGTTCAGTCGCGACGTCATCGCCCAAGCCACTGCCGTTGCGCTATCTCACCAAATGTTTGACGGCGTACTGATGCTGGGCATCTGCGACAAAATCGTGCCAGGCCTGCTGATCGGAGCACTGCAATTCGGGCACCTACCTGTCATGCTGGTACCGGCAGGTCCAATGCCAACGGGATTACCGAATAAAGAAAAAGTGCGCATCCGGCAATTGTTCGCGGAGGGTAAAGTCGATCGCGAGGCCTTGCTTGAGGCTGAGAGCGCGTCTTACCACAGCCCGGGTACTTGTACGTTTTATGGCACCGCCAACTCCAATCAAATGGTTGTGGAAGCAATGGGCTTGCAACTGCCAGGCAGCTCTTTTGTCAATCCTGACACGCCGCTTCGTGACGCTCTAACCCGGTACGCCGCCCACCAGATTACCCGTCTCACACCGATGAGCTCGAACTATTTGCCGATGGCTCAGCAGGTAGATGCGCGAGCCCTTGTCAACGGCCTCGTTGCACTTCTCGCCTCGGGCGGGTCGACTAACCACTGCATCCACTTAATTGCCATAGCGCGAGCTGCAGGTTACATCATGAATTGGGACGACTTTGACACCGTTTCCAAGGTGGTGCCACTGATTGCCAAGGTGTACCCCAATGGCACCGCTGACATTAATCACTTCCACGCTGCCGGTGGTACCGCAACGCTATTCAGAACACTTTTGGATGCGGGCATGATGCACGGCGATGCAGCCACCTGTATGGGTACGGAATTCGACCGATTTGTCGGCGAACCCTCATTATCCGGCGACTCACTCTCCTGGAATCCACCGGTTACGAAAAGTCTCGACCCCAGCATTTTGACAACGGTTGATCAGCCCTTTGCTAATGAGGGTGGTGTGCGTCTGTTAACCGGAAACCTTGGCAGGAGCGTTATCAAGATATCGGCAGTGAACGAGGCGCATCAGCGTGTCACTGCACCGGCGGTAGTTATCGACGACCAAAATGCCTTAAAAGCTTTATTCGATGCCGGTGAATTAGATCGCGATTGCATTGTTGTGGTTCGCTTTCAAGGCCCGGCCGCTAACGGCATGCCTGAGCTGCACAAGCTTACACCCATGCTGGGTGTGCTGCAGGACCGAGGATACTCGGTGGCATTAGTTACCGACGGAAGGATGTCAGGGGCATCGGGCAAAGTGCCCGCCGCCATTCATCTGACACCCGAAGCAAGTGCTGGCGGCCTACTCGCCAAAATAATGGATGGCGACATGGTCGCCCTCGATGCCAAAGCCGGCACATTGGAACTGCTGGTAGAAGACGAAGTGCTACAAGGGCGAGCAGAAGCCATGGCACCAAACGTTGCGAACACTGTAGGCCGAAGCCTCTTCAAGCAAGCTCGACAGGCGATAACCAACGCCGAGGAAGGCGCGAGCTTTATTCTTGTCACCGAGGATTAGACTGTGGCGAAAGCAAAACATTGGCACCTTGTAGGTGATATTGGTGGCACCAATGCGCGCTTTGGCTTAGTGCGTGATGGTGAACACCGATATGAATCTATCGCCACCTATCAGGTGGCCAATTACCCAGATTTTGGTGATGTGCTAAGTCATGTCATTGACGACGTTACCACTCAGGGCCTCGCCGACACGAAGCCGGAGCGCGCCTGTTTTGCTGTCGCTGCGCCACCCGACTTTGAGACCATCGCCTTTACCAACAGCCACTGGCGCTTTGATCGGGCTCTGGTTGCTGCAAAGACCGGTGTGCAACATGTGCATATCATGAATGACTTCGCCGCCGTTGCCAGAGCACTTCCCGCCCTCACGCAAAATGACATGGATCAAATAGGTAGCGGCCGGCCCACAGCAGGAGCACCCATGGTGGCGCTTGGCCCCGGCACAGGCTTTGGTGTGGCGGGTTTGCTCACCTGTCATCACGGAACGCCGACCATTGTGACGGGAGAGGGAGGACACGTTGATTTTGCACCGGTCACAGATGTAGAAGCCTCGGTCCTCGACTTTTTAAGAGCGCGCTACGGTCGGGTATCAATAGAGCGACTGTGCTGTGGCGAGGGCATCGTCAATATTTATCAAGGTCTGGCTAATCATCGAAAAATGACCCCAGTACATAGCCATGCCTCAGCGATAGGACAGGCAGCTCAAACAGGGGACGACCCACTTGCACGGGAGACGCTCGCCATGTTTTTTGCCGTGCTAGGCGCATCAGCTGGCAATTTTGCACTTACCTTTGGGGCCCGCGGTGGCGTTTACATTGCCGGTGGCATTGCACCTCGCTACCTCGATTTTCTGCGTCGCAGTGACTTTCGCGCACGGTTTTTAGCCAAAGGTCGCTACGCCGACTATCTTTCTGCAATACCCACTTACATAGTGACCCACGGTGGCATCGGCCTGCTGGGGGCTACCCTGGCACTCGAGGATTAACCCTTATGACACAAACATCCCAGTCGATAATGGCTCTTATGGAAGGTGCCAGCATTGTTCCAGTAATGGTCATCAAGCACCTTGATCAGGCGGTACCCATGGCGCAGGCACTTGTGGCTGGGGGCATCAAACACCTTGAAATCACCTTGCGCACCGATTGCGCGCTTGCTGCCATGAGCGCCGTTGCAAACAAAGTACCCGAAGCCATTGTGGGTGCCGGCACCGTTTGTAACGCACAGCAGTTCGCTGCCGCTGTCGATGCGGGGGCGCGCTTCATCGTGTCACCAGGCTCTAGTGATGCCCTCTTCGATGCCAGCCATCGGCTCAACACCCTGCTACTCCCCGGTGCCGTCACAGCCACCGAGGTTATGGCTGCGCAGGCTGCAGGCTTTAACTTGGTCAAGTTTTTCCCCGCAAGTACCTCGGGAGGCGCAGCTGCGATCAAAGCTTTTCAGGGACCGTTTGCAGAGCAAAGATTCATCCCCACAGGGGGCATCAATGCCGACAACCTTGCGGACTATCTGAGCCTTTCAAATGTAAGCGCTGTGGGCGGATCTTGGATGCTGCCAGCCGATGCTATCGACAATAATGACTGGGAGCGTGTTGCCAATCTAGCACAAGCCGCTAGTGCGCTAGCTTCCCAACACCTACGTGTGTGAGGAATGATGATGGAACCTGTTGATCTGATTATCTTTGGTGCCTCGGGCGACCTCTCGGCACGCAAGCTGTTTCCGGCTCTGTTTCAACTCGACAATGCGGGCTTGCTACCCAAAGATGTTCGTATAGCGGCGGTTGCAAGAGATGACATCAGCTGCGAGACGTTTCTAGACGGACTGCGCGAGAGAATGCACAACACCATGGGCAGTGCCGCACCGGACGAACACCAATGGCAGTCTTTTAGCCAACGTTTCGCCTATATCAGCGCTTGTTTCGACCAAGTTGGTGATTACGTCAAGCTGAAAGATTGGCTTGATGACGGTCGCGTGAGTCTCTTTTATCTCGCCACACCACCCAGTTTATTTGCGGTTATCTGCGAGCACTTGAATGCGGGCGATTGCCTGACAGGCGATTGCCGCATTGTTTTGGAAAAACCCATCGGCGAGTCGCTGTCATCGTCCCATGAAGTCAACACCACGCTAGCGCGCTACTTCGATGAGTCATCCATTTACCGTATTGACCACTACCTCGGTAAAGAGACGGTCCAAAACCTATTGGTTCTGCGTTTTGGCAATCGCTTCATCAACTCCCAGTGGGATCACAGCTGTGTTGATCACGTGCAAATTACTGTGGGCGAGACCGTCGGCATTGAAGGCCGCTGGTCTTACTACGACAAAGTCGGCCAATTGCGTGACATGGTACAAAACCACTTAATGCAATTGCTCTGCTTGGTCGCCATGGAGCCACCCAACAGTCTAGAAGCCGACAGTATCCGCGACGAAAAAGTTAAAATTGTTAAGGCGCTGCGCCGGATCGATACCGCATCGGTGGCAGAGCATGTTGTGCGCGGCCAATACAGCCGTGGATGGTCGAATGGAAATGCAGTCCCTGGCTACCTCGAAGAAGAGGGCTGTATGCAAAACAGCAGCGATACAGAAACCTTCGTTGCCATTAAGGCTCATGTTGCTAACTGGCGCTGGGCGGGAGTGCCTTTTTACCTTCGCACCGGCAAGCGAATGGCAGAGAAAGTCACTGAGATCATCATTCAGTACAAAGAACTGCCGCACAATATCTTTGGTGGCGGTGCCAATATTCCCAATCGGCTCATCATTCGACTGCAGCCCAATGAGGGCATTGAGATGACCATGGTGTCAAAACGTCAGAGTTTGAAAGATAAGCTGTCGCTGCAAACGCACACGCTAAATCTCGATTTCCGCGAGGGCGCGGACAGTGATCGCATTCCCGATGCCTATGAACGCTTGTTTTTGGACGCCATTAACGGTGACCAATCGCTGTTCGTTGGCCGAGAGGAGATCGAAGAATCTTGGCGTTGGTGTGATGGCTTGTTGGCGGCCTGCGCCGATCAAGGTGTGACAGTGAAGCCCTACCACGCGGGCTCATGGGGCCCTGCAAAGGCCGAGATTTTAATCGAGAAAGACGGTCGGAGTTGGCATGTATAAGACGCTGCTCGACACACCCCAGGCACTGGATGCGGCGCTCGCTGACACAGTGATGACCACACTGTGTGACGCGGTCGCTGAGCGTGGTACTGCGACGCTTGTGGTGTCTGGGGGCAGTACACCGAAGGCTCTATTTAACCTACTGAGCGGTCGGCCCGGGCCATGGGATGCCATTACCGTCACCCTTGCAGATGAGCGCTGGGTAGCCAATGATCATAGTGATTCCAATGAGGCTATGGTCCGAAGAGAATTACTCAAAGATCATGCAGCGTCGGCAACATTTCTGTCACTGACGCCCGCCTACCCCGATTTAGAAAGCAACATTGCCAGCGTCTGTGAACAGTTGGCGCAACTTCCCCAATACGATGTAGTGTTGCTGGGCATGGGCGATGATATGCACACAGCGTCGCTCTTTCCCTGTGCTGCTGAATTAACCGAGGGGCTAACGACAGCAGCCCCAGCGCTGTGCACCCAGCCAAGCTCAG
Source organism: Luminiphilus sp. (assembly GCA_965658685.1). Taxonomy (GTDB): domain Bacteria; phylum Pseudomonadota; class Gammaproteobacteria; order Pseudomonadales; family Halieaceae; genus Luminiphilus. The sequence goes on along the minus strand of CBFHTF010000016.1, from coordinate 27,820 downwards.
CACCGCATGCGCGGATATCACAAACCTTCAAACGCCTTATGGCCACACGACGCGGCATTGTGCACATTGTGGGTGAACGTAAGCTAAAGGTACTGGCCTCTGCTAAGGAGATGTCTGACCCCAGGCTTGCACCCATTAGTGCTTTCATTGAACCCAGCGGGTCCTTTGAAATCTGGGCGAGCCATTAAACGGAATTTCCGATTAGCCTTTCCTGTTTTTTGAGGCATAAAAAATACCACTTAATTTCGACCTTAATGTAGTATTTTAAATATAGGTTATAGCCAACAACTACTGGAGGGCGAACACATGCCAAAACTTCTCACTCTTGTCGGCAGCGCGTTAGCGTTGGGCGCGCACATGGCCATTACGAGTGCAACATATGCTGCAGAGCCCATCTCACCCATCACCACACCCGCGAATATACACAGCGAGAAAGCGGAGCTGGGTAAGAAACTCTTCTTTGATCCTCGTCTGTCTCGCTCGGGCTTTATTTCCTGTAACTCCTGCCACAATCTAAGCATGGGGGGTGCAGACAATCTGCCCACATCGATTGGCGACCACTGGCAACAGGGACCCATCAATTCACCCACTGTACTTAACGCCAGCCTTAACGTGGCGCAATTTTGGGACGGGCGCGCTGCAGACCTAAAGGAGCAGGCCGCCGGACCCATCGCCAACCCGGGTGAAATGGCATCAAGCCATACACTTGCGGTGTCGACCATTGCCTCTATTCCCGGTTACCAGCAGGAATTTAAGCGGGCGTTTGGCGCAGATGCGGTTACCATCGATACCATTACCGAGGCCATTGCCGAGTTTGAAAAAACCCTGAAAACACCCAATGCACCTTTCGATTTATGGCTAAAGGGCAACAAACAAGCAGTGTCACAACAGGTGCTGGAGGGTTATGCTCTTTTCAAGGCGAGCGGCTGTGCCGCCTGCCACAACGGCGAGGCAGTTGGCGGTTCATCGTTCCAGAAATTCGGTATTCTTGCGCCTTACAGCACAGATAACCCCGCCGAAGGCCGTATAGCGGTGACCGGTAATCAATCCGACCGATTCAGCTTTAAAGTGCCCACACTTCGCAATGTGGCACTCACCTATCCCTACTTTCACGATGGTGGCGCTGCCACACTCACTGAGGCAGTGGATGTAATGGGCAAGTTGCAATTGGGCCGTCAGTTCAATGAGCAAGAGAACGCAGCAATCGTGGCATTTTTAAAGTCACTGACCGGCGATCAACCCAACTTCAGCTTGCCCGCTTTACCGCCATCGGGCCCAGAGACACCGCAACCTCGACCCTTCAGCCAAGGGGCAGACACCGGTATGGCACACTGAAGGTCCCGAGCTACCCGCCTACTTAAAAACAGGCGAAAAAAAAGGGGGCTGAGCCCCCTGAAAAAACTTCGCACCTTGGAGCGAAGTTTGCCCAACCTTAAGCGGCGTTTGCCAATGCCGCAGCCTGCACCATTGCCGTAGCGGTATCTAACATTCGGTTTGAAAAACCCCACTCGTTGTCATACCAAGCGAGCACTTTCACCAGCCGACCGTTTACCCGCGTGTGATTCGCATCAAAGTGGCTCGAGTAAGGACTGTGGTTAAAGTCAATCGAGACCAGCGGCTGATGGTTTAGTGCAAGCACACCCTGAGTATCGGCTTGAGCCGCCGCTAACATAATGTTGTTGACTTCTTCGACACTGGTGTCGCGCTCTGCTGTGAACACCAAGTCAACCAGCGATACGTTTACCGTAGGAACCCGCACGGCCATACCATCGAGACGTCCCGCTAGTTTGGGCAGAACCAGACCAATTGCCGCCGCCGCGCCAGTTTTTGTTGGGATCATGCTATGTGTGGCTGCTCGAGCTCTGTACACATCGCTATGGTAAACATCGCTCAAACTCTGATCGTTGGTGTATGCGTGGATGGTCGTCATTAGCCCAGATGCCACACCTACCGTTTCAGCGAGAGGTTTCACCAATGGGGCCAAACAATTTGTTGTACATGAGGCATTGGATACGATGCGATGCTCCGCTGCCAACGTCGACTCATTGATCCCATAAACAATAGTGGCGTCGACGTCTTTTGCAGGTGCCGAGACCAAAACCCGCTTTGCACCTGCTGCTAAATGCTTGCTTGCGCTTTCTCGGTCGCAAAAACGGCCAGTGCACTCAAGCACCACATCAATACCCAGATCACCCCAAGGCAAGTTGCTGGGATCTCGCTCGGCAAATACCGGAATGCGATCTGAACCCACAACCATGTCGTTGCCGTCAGCACGAACCGGGTAACTGAAACGACCGTGAGTGGTATCAAATTGGGTGAGGTGCGCATTAATCTCACATGAGCCCAAATCATTGATAGCTACTATCTGTAGCTTCGTGGATAACTCTGGACGCTCGTAAAGTGCCCGCAAGACATTTCGCCCAATGCGTCCGTATCCGTTGATCGCCAGCTTTATCATTACCTCGCAACCTCCTTTAACTCGGTGAGACTAGAACCATCAGCGCCACTGACTGTGGGCTTGTGCTCTTTGATCGACCATAATGTAGTTTTATTACCTAATTAAGTGTCATTTACTGAGAATATGCAATCATTTTTTTGTTTTATTACAAAATAATCACGTAATATGGCGAGATAGGTATGACGACGGAATCATCATGAATACCGATAGCAATCTGCTCACCCAAATCAGTGCAGCACTTCCCACGCTCAACAAATCGGAAACCAAGGTTGCGGATGCCATTTTGCGCAACCCAGAGGCCGCAACACGCTCCAGCATCGCCGTACTAGCAACGGATGCCGGGGTAAGTGAACCCAGTGTCAATCGCTTCTGTAAACGATTTGGTGCAAGCGGATTCCCTGATTTCAAACTGCGCCTTGCGCGATCGCTGGTCGCAGGCGTGAAGTACATGAGTAGAGCCGTAGAATTAGATGACGGTGTCGACGTGTATCCCAAGAAACTCTTCGACAACACCATAGCGGCGCTGCTACTTGCAAAAGAGCATCTACCAACGGCAGCGCTTGACCGTGCAGTCGACTACTTAGCTCAAGCACGCCGCATCTATTTTTTTGGTTTGGGCACATCGGCGGCCGTAGCAGCCGATGCTGAACACAAGTTTTTCCGATTTAACGTTCCGGCTATGGCTTACACCGACCCTCTGATGCAGCGCATGCTAGCGGCAGGTGCCGGCGTAGGTGATGTGTTCTGCTTCATATCTCACACTGGACGTACTCGACCGATAGTGGAAGTTGCAGAGCTCGCCAAACAATCCGAGGCCGCGGTCATGGCCATTACCGCACCCAACTCACCACTGGCAGCCCTCAGTCATTGTGTTATTGAAACCAGCGTCAGCGAAGACACAGACGCCTACCTGCCAATGACATCACGCATCGTTCAACTAGTGCTACTCGATGTGCTTGCAACTGGAGTGGCCTTGCGCCGAGGAGAGCGGTTACTGCCTCATCTGGCAAGAATCAAAGACAGTCTGAAGGCTACTCGTACGGACGAAGCCGGCGATTGAGCCGCAACATTTTCTCAAGGATTTGCAAACACCATGAATGCCAGCAACCAACAACCCGACCCCACCTCTTTGCGTCAGAATGTAAAACTCTTAGGTCGTATGCTAGGGGAAGTCGTGCGTCAGCATGGGGGCGAAGCGATATACGACAGCGTAGAGAGCATCCGCCAGCTATCGAAACATGCCCAGATCGAAAACAATTTCGACCGTCTGTTTGAGACGCTTGGTCGACTCGATGACGAGGCAACATTACAAATTGCTCGTGCTTTCAGTCAGTTTCTGAATCTTGCGAATATTGCTGAGCAACATCACAGCACTGCTGACGCCACCGCCGAGCGACTGTCACTCGAGGCAACCCTGAGCGGAACCATACGATCGCTGCAAGAGACCCACGACACAACAACCATCGCAGACGCCCTCGATGCATTACACATCGACTTAGTGCTAACGGCGCACCCAACGGAAATCACTCGCAGAACACTCATCCACAAGCATCGAGAAATCAACGCGTGCCTGGGACAACTTGAGAAAACTGGGTTAAGTGAGTCAGAAGAGGCAGCTATCCAACAGCGTTTGCGTGAACTCATTGCGCAGATCTGGCACACCGAGGAGTTCCGCACAGATCGCCCAACGCCCGTCGACGAGGCGCGATGGGCTTTTGCCGTTATAGAAAATAGCCTTTGGGATGCGGTACCCGCTTTTTTTAGAACTGTTGATAAAATCAGCGCAGCAGCTGAATTACCGGCGCGTCCAGACCACTGGCAGCCGATTCAGATTTCCAGCTGGATTGGTGGCGACCGGGACGGCAATCCCAATGTCACGGCAAATGTAACCACCCGCGTACTTATGCTGGCTCGCTGGGAAGCCTGCGACCTATTTCTACGCGATATTGCCACTCTCTATGAGGAACTCTCTGTCACGACAGCGTCAACCGCATTACAGCGCGCCACTGACTATGCTCGCGAGCCCTATCGACAGACGCTGCGGCAACTGCGCTCACAACTGATCACACAACGATCAGAGTTGGATCAAGCATTACGAGGAGAGATCCCCGCTCCTGCTCCGTTGAAGCCAGAAGAACTCCTCGACCCACTGACCTTATGTTACGACTCCTTGATTGAATGTGGCATGGCCAGTATCGCCAATGGCCTTCTCCTCGACACCCTGTATCGGGCGCGCTGTTTTGGCCCCTATTTGATCAAGCTCGATATTCGGCAGGAGAGCGGCCGACACCGGGCTGCACTGACAGCAATCACCCAGGCGCTGGGTCTCGGTGATTACGACGCATGGGATGAAGACGAGCGACGCGTATGGTTGCGACAAGAACTTGCCAATCCTAGACCACTAATTCCCAATAGCTGGCAACCGGATGCGGCCGTTGCAGAAGTCATCAACACGTTCAATATTATTGCACAGACAGACCCACAAGCACTGGGTTGTTATGTCATCTCGATGGCCTCGCAAGTGTCGGATGTGCTAGCCGTGCAACTGCTTTTAAAAGCAACAGGCTGCACGTTGACCATGCCTGTGGCGCCCCTATTTGAAACGCTTGATGACTTAGACCGAGCGGCCAGTGTTATCGATGATCTTCTAGCAGATGACGCTTACAGGAATCGATTAGCACGCTATCAGGTGGTCATGATTGGCTATTCTGACAGTGCCAAAGACGCCGGTATGCTGGCCGCAGGTTGGGCCCAGTATCGCGCGCAAGAGTCGCTTCTTGCGGTATGTGACAATCATCAGACGCCACTACAGTTGTTTCATGGCCGAGGCGGTACTATCGGACGCGGCGGCGCACCCGCCTATCAAGCGCTGTTGTCTCAACCTCCAGGCTCCCTGGAGAACGGTCTTCGCGTAACAGAACAGGGCGAGATGATTCGTACCAAGCTGGGGATGACGGCACTAGCGCTCAACACACTTGGGCAATACGCCAGCGCGATCTTACAAGCCAACCTAGTGCCGCCACCGGAGCCCGCTAACGCGTGGCGTCTGATGATGGACCGTCTAGCCGCTGACTCCTGCGAACACTACAGAAACTGGGTGAGACATGAGCCCAACTTCGTGACCTATTTCCGACAGGCTACACCCGAGCAAGAGTTAGCAAGCCTACCCCTGGGCTCTCGACCAGCGCGGCGTCGCACCGACGGGGGCATCGAAAGCTTGCGCGCAATACCCTGGATCTTTGCTTGGTCTCAGAATCGCCTAATGTTGCCCGCGTGGCTTGGCGCCGGCGCTGCACTGCACAACGCAATTAGGGCGGGTGGCTTGGAAACGTTACAAACCATGCAGACTTTATGGCCCTTTTTTCGAACGCGACTATCGATGCTGGAGATGGTGTTTGCCAAAGCCGACCTGAACATTGCCCTGTTTTATGACCGTATGCTGGTTATTTCCGAGCTCAAACCCTTGGGCACTGGACTTAGACAACAATTACAGAACGACATGTCCACCCTGGTCAGCCTGCTTGAACAGAAAACGCTGCTTCAAAATGATCCCTGGGTGAAAGAGAGCATCGCACTGAGAGATATCTATACCGCCCCCCTTAACTTACTGCAGGCGGAATTACTGCGCCGGGTACGGGAAACCCATGACCCAGCCATTGAACAAGCATTGATGGTTACTATCGCGGGAGTTGCAGCGGGGATGCGAAATACAGGCTAACCGCCTTCCGAGTCTATCGGGCTGGTAAACCAGTCCGATAGACTCGTCAGAAAGGGCTTTACAAAATAATCCGTCTGATATCAGTCAGCATCTCTCGTAGGTCAGTCAGGAATCGTCCGGCATCGCCGCCATTAATGACCCTGTGGTCGTAAGAGAGCGACAGGGGCAGCAAGGTTCGCGGGACAAAACTATTACCATCCCATACGGGTTTAACATCAGCCCTCGACACGCCCAAAATCGCTACCTCGGGCGCATTTACAATCGGCGTAAAGCCACGACCACCAATACCACCAAGGCTACTAACGGTGAACACGCCCCCCTGCATTTGGTCGGGTCGTAGCTTTTTGTCCTTTGCAGCTGCCGCAAGCGCTAACACGTCGTCGCCAATCTCCCAAATCGACTTTTTATCGACATCACGGATAACCGGCACCATAAGCCCAGCGGGCGTATCTACCGCCATCCCTATATGGCAGTAATGTTTATATACCAGCGTCTCTCCACCATCAGCTAGAGAAGCCTTAAGCTTTGAATGATTATTGAGAGCAACCGCACAGGCCTTCAAGATAAAGGGCATGGGCGTCATCTTGGTCCCCTTGCGCTCTGCCTCAGCCTTTAGCGACTTCCTAAACGTCTCTAGGTCAGTGATGTCGGCGTCATCGAACTGGGTGACATGAGGCACATTGAGCCAAGCGCGAGTCATGTTAGCTGCTGTGATCTTGTCGAGTCGTGTTCGTGGCTGAGGATCGATGTCACCAAACTTGCTGAAGTCGACATCGGGCACCTCGGGTATGCCTGAACCCGTGCTGACAGTAGGCGCAGGTTTGGCGAGGGTATTAGCAACAAAACGCTGCAAATCTTCTTTCAAAATGCGGCCTCGAGGCCCCGATCCTGACACCTGTGATAACGCTATTCCAAACTCACGGGCCAGCTTGCGCACCGCGGGCCCTGCATACACCGAGTCATCTTCTGACGTTGACGTATTGGTGGTCGTGGGGCGGCTAGCTGCATCTTCTTCGGTAGTGTTTTGACGTGAAATAGCCACGGGTTCACTGGCTGTGGCGCTGGCAGACGCCGAAGCAGCTGGCACCTCTACCGTCTCGGTGTCCACCGGCTTCGACGCGGATGTGGTATCGGACCCGGCATGAACGAGCATTTCGAGGATGGGCGTTCCCTCGCGGACCGTTGCACCAGAAGAAACTAGCAGGGCCTGAATGGTACCTGCGGCCGGCGCAGGCACCTCCATAGATGCCTTATCGGACTCGAGAACAACCAGGGAGTCACCCTCAGCCACCGATTGACCAACGACGACTGACACTTCAATCAGATCAACATCACCATCAGTTCCGATATCGGGAATCGCAACGGTAATGATATCTGCCGCGGGCGATTCAGTCGCTGTCTCGCCCACATCGGTGGCAGCAGCATCAGGAGTGATACTTGGCTCAGGGGTATCGACAGGTGCTGGTACCTCTGCCTGTGCGCCGACACTTTGCACCAGCAAAATGACATCGCCCTCAGATAATTGGTCGCCCACAGCGACACGCAGCTCAGTCACCACACCTGCCGTCGTCGCAGGTATTTCCATAGATGCCTTGTCAGATTCCAAGACAATGAGACTCTGCTCTACGTCAATGGTATCACCCACCGCCACCAGTACTTCGACGACTTCAGCACCCTCGGCGCCACCAATATCTGGAACCGTTATCGTTGTGTCAGTCACTGTTATGCTCCTTATTCTCGCGCCGTTACACCAAGCGAGGATTGGTTTTATCAGGTGAAATGCCCAAGCGGTTCATGGCATCGCTAACAACACTGGCCTTAATATTTCCTTCGTCAGCCAACGCCTTGAGCGCTGCCAGCACAACAAACTCTCGACTTACCTCGAAATGCTCCCGCAATTTTTTGCGTGTATCACTGCGACCAAAACCATCGGTACCCAACACCGAGAAACGGCCCGGAATAAATTCACGTAGCTGATCGGTATGTGCCTTCATGTAATCGGTTGCGGCAATGAACGGTCCTTCACATGACGACAACTGCTCGGTGATGTAGGGCACTCGAGGCACTGCCTCGGGGTTAAGCATGTTCCAGCGTGCGGCGTCTTTGCCATCGCGGGCAAGCTCATTAACGCTGGTCATACTCCAAACGTCGGCCGCTATCTGGTATTCACTTTCCAGAAGTTCGGCCGCAGCTTCGACCTCGCGTAAAATACTGCCAGCGCCCATTAGCTGCACCCGATGAGCCCCGTCGAGTTCAGACACACGCAACCGGTAAAGCCCCCGCACAATGCCCTCATCCACGCCCTCGGGCATATCGGGATGATGGTAGTTTTCGTTCATGGTGGTGATGTAGTAGAAGCAGTTTTCACCTTGCTCAAACATCCGCTTAACACCATCCTGAATGATCACGGCCAATTCATAACCATAAGTTGGATCGTAGCTAACGCAATTAGGTATGGTGGCTGCCATTAGGTGACTGTGACCATCCTGGTGCTGCAATCCTTCACCATTGAGTGTTGTTCGCCCCGATGTCGCACCGATCAAAAATCCACGCGCCTGGCTATCACCTGCCGCCCAAGCCAGGTCACCGATGCGCTGGAAACCAAACATGGAGTAGAAAATATAGAACGGGATCATCGGATAGTCAGACACGCTATAAGACGTAGCGGCGGCTAGCCAAGCTGAGAATGCGCCGGATTCATTAATACCCTCTTCCAGAATTTGCCCAGTCTCGGCTTCCTTGTAATAGAGGATGCCATCGGCGTCGTGGGGAGTGTAACGCTGACCCACTGACGAATAGATCCCCAACTGACGGAACATCCCCTCCATACCGAAGGTCCGCGCTTCGTCGGGAACAATAGGCACAACCCGATTACCAATTTCCTTGTCTTTCACCAGTGCGGACAAAATCCGCACGAATGCCATGGTGGTCGATATCTGACGCTTACCACTGCTTTTAAGCTGGCTGGCATAGGTTGAGCGCGCCGGAGCTGCAAGTGAGTAGCTAACGGCTCTGCGCGCAGGCAGCTGACCACCCAGCTCTGCACGACGTTCACGCATGTAGCGAATTTCCGGGCTGTCCTCGGGTGGACGATAAAACGGTACATCCTTGAGGTCTTTGTCACTGATAGGCACACCGAATCGATCACGGAAAGCTTTCAAGCTTTTGAGATCGAGCTTTTTCAGTGAGTGGGTTTCATTGCTGGCTTCACCCGCCTCGGAGGTCCCATAACCCTTCACTGTCATGGCCAAAATGACCGTCGGACGCTCGGTTTCTTCACAAGCTGCCGCATAGGCCGCATACACCTTGTAGGGATCGTGGCCGCCCCGATTTAAATACATGATGTCATCATCGCTGAGCTGCTCGACCAGCGCGCGAGTTTCAGGGTACTTACCGAAAAAGTGCTCGCGGGTGTACGCACCGCCATTGAACTTGCAGTTTTGCAATTCACCATCGCAAACCTCGTCCATGCGCTGCTGTAAAATGCCGGATTTATCACGCTCAAGCAGCGGATCCCACTTGCGCCCCCAAATCACTTTAATCACGTTCCAGCCGGCGCCGCGGAAGACACCCTCAAGCTCTTGAATGATCTTGCCATTACCCCGTACCGGGCCATCTAAGCGCTGCAAATTACAGTTCACAACAAAGTGCAAATTCCCCAACTGCTCACGCCCTGCAAGAGCGATTGCACCCAGTGATTCAGGCTCATCACACTCGCCATCGCCCATAAAACACCAAATCTTACGATCGCGATGATCCACCAAACCCCGGCGCTGCTGGTATTTCATAACGTGAGCTTGATAGATGGCTTGTATGGGACCTAAGCCCATCGACACCGTAGGAAACTGCCAGTAATCCGGCATCAACCAAGGATGGGGATAGGACGACAGACCACCGCCCGAGACTTCACGTCGAAAATTTTCCAATTGCCGCTCGTCAAACACCCCCTCAAGATATGAGCGAGCGTACATACCCGGCGCGCTGTGTCCCTGAAAAAACACCAAGTCCCCGGGGTGGCCATTGGCGGTACCACGGAAAAAGTGGTTCATACCGATGTCGTAAAGAGTGGCACTCGATGAGAAACTCGAGATATGCCCACCTAAGCCCTCATCATTGTCGTTAGCGCGCATGACCATTGCCATAGCATTCCAACGCACCAGTGACCGAATACGCCGCTCCATGAACATATCGCCCGGTAGAGGTCGTTCATTCTCTGGTGCGATGGTATTGCGAAAGGGGGTCGTGATGGCCTGAGGCAGCGGAACACCATTGCTCTGGGCGTGGTGATACACAGATTTCAGCAAATCGCCGGCAGCACCCAAGCCGCCATGCTGCACCACCGAATCGAGGGCATCTACCCACTCCTGACGTTCCTGTGGGTCGAGTTGAGTATCACTCATGATTGCCTCCGTTTTCGATTAGGGGTACGACCAAAATCAATGGCAGGCCACGATCTCGATCTTTGAGTTTCAAAAAGAAACCTTAAAAATGGATATCAATTTAAGGCAAAGTAATCGAATTCCGTAACTATTTCATTACAGTTCTATTTTAGAACTAAAAAAAATACAAAAAAATACCCCGAACAGTTAAGCTCGGGGTAGTAAAGCGTAGTAAAAATAATCGTCTGCAGAGATTACGGCTGCTTTGGCATACGTTTATGAAAGGCTGCAATGTCGTCGATCACAGATGCACCCTCTATCACCGCAAAAGGGGCGTCCGCGAACGCTTTGCCACGCATTTGGATGAGAATTCGCGACTTATTGGACGCCAACACAGTGTCCCTGTAAAAGTCACGAATATCCTCTAGGGTCACAGCTTCCACTGCTGTCACCAACTTAGCCTTACTGTCAAAGGTATAGCGCTCTCGCTCCCAATCAGTAACAAAAGGAGCTGCCTCTTCAGATAAGTTCTTCGGTGGCTTGTTCAAGTCCGTCAGGATACCCGCCTTGATTCGATCGAAATCTTCTTCGATGAGATCTACAAGATCTTGTTGGAACTCTTCAGTGTAGGCGTCAAATCGAGCCAACATCTCGGCAGGGGCTTTCACCGGGGTTTGAATGTAGAAACCAATGAACGGGTGGTCATTCAAGCGAGAAGCGAACCCGCCTGCTGCATAGCCGAGCTGCTCTTCAGTGCGTAACTGATTGAATGCCCTGTTGCTCAAATGCGCAGCGACCACTTCCGCTTTAGCCTGAGCCTCAAAGCTGGCCTCAGGCGCAGCAAACAAATACATCATGCCCAAATCTTCCACAGGAAGATCTTCCACATAGACCAGCGCCTCGCCGACCTGGGGTGCATACACTGAAGACCGAACATAGTCGGATGCAGTACGCTCCGGCAGTTTATCGTCGATTAAATCTGCCAACATTTCTGCATCGGCTTGACTGTAATTACCGAACATGTAGACGCGAGCTAGCGCAATGGATAGCTCGCCTTCAATGAAGGCCAACAGCGATTCCTTGTTGACCTGCTCCGCTATCGTGATCAGCGTCTCGTCATCGTAGCTGCCACTGCTAGTCAACTTCCGCAAAGCGGGACCCAACTGCCGAAATGGGAAGCTTCGCTTACCATTGCGGATACCGCGCACAAAGCGGTCCACCGCTTGAGCTAACGCCTCATCAGTGGGCTGAATCCGCAGTGCATCAAGTGCCTGCTCTATGAGCACAGGCTGCTTATCGGTGAACCCCGAGAACGTGAGTTTAATACCGTTAGCTGTGGACATGCCCGCGCTCATGCCGGCGATCGAAGCCTCGGTAAACAGTGTCCGTTGCGCCATCGAATACAAATCATCCCACAGCGCCATCAGGACAACGGCTTCAGGACGCTGCTGACGAGAGGGGGTATTCAAATAGATTTGCGTAAATCCCTTTGGTTGCTGCCGATAAATATCGCTACCTTGTAGCCAAATATCGATATCGTCTCGCGTCACCGCACGAACAGGACGGGAAGAAGCGTGCGCCACCTCAAAGGATTCGGGCAATAATGAGTTCAGTGCAGGTAGTGCCAAACTGTACTCATCCGCCAGAGCAAGCTGCTCATCGAAACTTTGCAGCTTCAAATCGGCAACGGCGTATTTGCCAGCATAGTAAGTGATTGACTCCTCGACCGGCTCATCCTTCGAGACGTACCAAACTCGCAGTCGCTCGGGCACCAATTGCGCCAGCACATCGGCCACAGCATCGGCGTTAAAGCCGTCGAAGACGTAAGCCGCATTAACTGCGTTGCGACTGGGGAAATCCTGCATAGCCGCGGCCAACTGTGTGGCGTAAGAGAAGTCACCAATCTTCTCTAAAAAGCGGAATCGATTATCGAGGGATGTTTTGAACTCGGCAGCGTAACGATCGTCGACGCCCTCGGCCCGAATTTGCTCAATGTAACCAAGCAACATATTGGTAATGGTCTCACGATGGGCCATACCCTCTTCAGTGAGATCCACCATTAATCGGAACGTTCCGTAGTTGCCATACTCGTTGGGGCTTGCAGAGACATTCAATGCACTGGCCCAACCGAGTTCTTTCAGGCGAACGGCTGGCGTGTCTGGCATCTCAGATCCCAAAATATAGGCTAAGTACTCGCTCGGCTTGGTCGCAAACTGATCCATGTTGTTGTCGATCAGAAACTCTAGCTGCAACATCCGCTGCTCTTCTTGGGGCACAAAGTGCACTAACTTCCCTGCCGATGTTGCGAAATCAATAGGGCTCGTGACCACCGGATCGGGCACACTCTTATTGGGAATATCCGCGAAATGCTTCGTAGCAAGATCAGCCATGTCAGCGATGGGTAGGTTACTGACCATCGCTACTTTCATGAGATTCGCAGAGTAGTATTGGCGATAAAAATCGACGGTAGCGGCGTGCAACGAGCTATCCGGCTTATCAGCAAGACTCTCTAAATTACCAATGAGAAACCGATTGGCGGGGTGATCGCCCAGCAGTAAGCGCCCCAATCGAAACATGCCAAAGAAGTCCATCTCTCGGCGCATAGACCACTCGGCATTCACTGCACTCTTCTCTTTCTCAATGTACTCGGGGTCTAATAAAGGCCCTTTGAAAAATTGAGAGAACCGATCGAGTGCACCGTCATAAGCAGAGTTCTTAATTTCAAACTGATAATTGGTGATATCGAGCCATGTGTAGGCATTTCGTGCACCGCCGTTTTCGTTGATGAATGCCATGTACTCATCGGGCTCGGGGTATTTTTCAGTACCTAAAAACAACATGTGCTCCAGGTAATGGGCCATCCCCTGATAATCCATCGGATCGAACAACAGTCCCACGCCCACACTCAGTGCTGCTGCTGATTTCTCGACATCGGGGTCAGAAACCAGCAGGACCTCCAAACCATTTTCAAGGGTCAACAATCGGTATTCACGCTGGTCATTTGGACTGACAGGAATAGCATTGGGGTCTGACACGACATTAGTACTTTGCTCAGAGGTCGTCGGCTTTTTGGCGTCGCAACCGCCCAGCCATAAGCCAATTGCGCTTGCTGCCAAAAACATCCATCCGGTTGCCACGACTCTTTGCCATCGATTGCTCATATGCTCTCCCACGTATGACATCTTTACTGCAGACTGTTGCTATTTATTGGTTCATCGCTTGCCGCGCGATCGCCTTACCTAGGGCGCGGTCAACGATTCAAGATTGGCCTTACGGGTAGGCCAGGCCCCCACCACAGCATTGACCAACGTGGCCAGCGGAATAGCGAAGAAAACGCCCCACACACCCCATATTCCGCCGAAAAATAATACAGCGATAATAATGGCCACTGGATGTAGATTAACGGCCTCGGAAAACAGCAACGGCACCAACACGTTACCGTCCAACACTTGAATGACGGTGTAACCCAACACGACATAGTAGAAATCTGGACTTACGCCCCACTGAAAGTACGCCACGATAACAACGGGAATGGTTACCAGAGTGGCACCTATGTAAGGGATGATAACCGACAGGCCTACCAATAAGCCCAATAACGCTGCGTAATTAAGGTGGAATAATGCGAAGCATGCGTAACTGACGCCGCCAATACTAATAATTTCAATGACTTTGCCCCGAGCATAATTGGCAAACTGCTGGTTCATCTCTGACCAAATTTGGTTCAGAAAGGGCCGTTCGCTGGGGAGAAACGACAACGCCCACCCCAGAATACGCTCTCTATCGGTGAGGAAGAAAAACACCATCATGGGGATGAGTACCATGTACACCAAAATAGCGAGCAGGCTCGGGATGCTGCTGACACCTTTGGTGACTACCAATTGTCCAAAGCTCGTCAATTCGGTTTGCAACGTCACCGTCAATTGATTGAGTTGCTCGACACTGACCAAACCGGGGTAGCGCTCCGGCAAGACCAGTAGCAGTGAACGCACTTCATCGATCATGGTGGGCGCCTCGCGCACCAAACTTGCGAGCTGGCGCCATACCAACGGGACGAGTCCCAGCATGAATGCAAAAAAAGCCCCGGTGAAAATAAGGGTTGAAACCCAAACTCCCAAGCGACGTGGGACGCCCCATGTACTGAGGGCATTTGCCATGCCTTGCATTAAGTAAGCCAATACAATGGCGACGAACACGGGCGCCAGGGTGTCGCCCAAAGTCATCAAAACCACTAGCGCCGCGGCCAGCAAGGCCAACAACAGTACCGATTCCTCTTCGCTGAAATAGCGCCGATACCACTTTTGAAACACTTCCAGCATTTTTAAGCCTTTACTATTAGGTGACGTAGGACACCGTCACCAATGACCGAAGTATGTACAGCATGACCGCCCAAGCGCTCGAGAGACTGGAAGTCGCGAGTGGAGCCGGGATCAGTCGCGAGCACTTCGAGTACCTGCCCGGACGCCAGCTCCCGCAAGCCACGCTTAGCCATCAGCAATGGCATGGGGCAACGTTGCTGCCGAGCATCAACCGACTGCACGGGCTCGAGCTGCGCTGACTTTCGCTGACCTGACATATCCATTCCCTTGTGGCCGATAACTCCAGTATAGCGCCAAAAAAGCCCTGAATTTCGCCCGCCAAACCCAACAATATTGCAGTGGAACTCGAGACAAAATTCCCGATCAATAGCTGTACATTTACGCTAAAGTGCCGTCATGTCACCAAACACCCTAACGATTCTGGCTCGATGCTTCCGCAACCTAGTGCTGTGGGCGTGTTATCTGTTTGCAACCCTACAGCCAAGCGCAACCTTGGGTGCGACGGAAGGTTTGAAGATTCCAAATCTGGGTCAAACCAGCACCAGCCTGTTTTCAACTGACTATGAACACCAATTGGGCAGAACTTGGCTAAAAATCTTCCGCAGCCAAGCGCCCATTGCGGATGATCCGTTACTCTACGCGTACTTGGAATCGCTGGTGTTCGATCTTGTCAGCCATAGCGAACTACAGGATAGACGTATTGAATTGGTGATTGTTGATAACCCCAGTATCAATGCCTTTGCAGTACCTGGCGGTGTCATTGGCGTCAACAATGGCTTGTTTATGTACGCACAGACTGAGGACGAGTTTGCCACTGTTATTGCCCACGAGATAGCACACTTAAGCCAGCGCCATTTCTCTCGTCGCGTAGAGCAAGCCCAGACCAATGCGCCACTGAATATCGCGGGCATGTTGGCCGGTATTTTATTGGCCGCGACCACCGGTACCGATGCAGGCTTAGCGGCAATGACGGCAACCCAAGCCGCACTACAGGACCAGCAGCTACGCTATAGTCGCGCCAACGAAGCGGAGGCCGATAGAGTGGGTATGCGCACGCTCTACGAGGCTGGCTACGACCCCTACGCGGCGCCCGCAATGTTTGAACGTATGTTGGCCTCAAACCGGTACAACAGTGGCAATCGAATACCCGAGTTTTTGCGGACACACCCGCTGTCGGAGAATCGCATTGCGGATACGCGTAACCGAGCCATGCAATACCCCAAGAGAATCCGACCTGCCAGTTTGGATTATCAGCTGATGCGGGCGCGAGTGGCCAACCAGCTGGCCGACACCCCCGAAGAGGCTGTTGCCATGTTCCGCGGCCAACTCGAAGGCTCACCCCGCTCTAAAGAAGCCGCCTTGTACGGCTTAACGATAGCGCTTACTGCCGCGGGTCGACCGCGCGAGGCTGCCCTAATATTGGATGGATTGTGGTCAGAGGATCGCAGTCGCATCGAGTATGTACTGGCTAGTGCTGATATTGAGCTCGCCATGGGCAACGCTGAAGCTGCGGCAACAACACTCGCCAAGCGACTTAAACTTTCGCCCGGTAACCATCCCTTAACCATGGCTTACGGCTTTGCGTTACAACAAGCGGGCCAAGCACATGTGGCGGAAGAGGTACTGATCGCTCAATCGAGACGACAACCGCAAGACCCAGCCCTTTGGTACTTGCTAGCCGAGGTGCAGGGGCTGGCGGGCAACATCTTAGGCTTACATCGCTCCCGAGCCGAATATTTTATTTTGGTAGGCAATCTTGATGCCGCGCAACGCCAACTCAACTACGCACTGCAACTAGCGAGCGCTGACTTCACCACCGCGGCACAGATTAATGAGCGACTGGGGCAAATCCGCAAAATGCGTAACGCTCTGGAGAACAGCTAAAACTACGCTTTCCCTATTACACTCGACCCCAGCGTTGCTGCAAAGTCGAGCATACGATTGAGCGGCTTCATTGCCTCTAAAGCGATACTTGGATCGACAGTGATTTCGTTGTCTGTGCGATCAAATACGCTGGCCAAGGCTTCAAGGTCATTCATTGCCATCCAAGGGCAATTGGCGCAACTGCGACAGGAGGCGCCGGCACCTGCGGTAGGCGCAATAATGAAATGCTTATTGGGTGCCGCTTGCTGAAGCTTGAAAAAAATACCGTGATCGGTGGCCACAAAAAACGTGTCGTTGGGCAGCTGCTGGGCCGCTCGGATAATTTGAGTCGTTGAGCCCACATGATCGGCAATCTCAACAACTGACGACGGTGATTCGGGGTGGGCAAGCACTGCCGCTCCCGGATGCACTTGCTTAAGATTCAAAATACCCTGGGCTTTGAACTCTTCGTGCACAATACAGGCGCCATCCCACATCAGCATATCGGCACCGGTGGTGCGACGAACGTAATCGCCTAGATGGCGGTCTGGGGCCCACAGAATTTTCTTGTCCTGCTGTACCAAATGTTCGGCGACATCGAGCGCAATACTAGACGTTACCACCCAATCGGCTCGAGCCTTCACTGCCGCCGACGTATTGGCGTAAACAACCACTTCTCTGTCGGGATGCTGATCGCAAAATGCGCTGAACTCCTCTACGGGACAACCAATATCCAGGGAGCATGTGGCCTCTAGGGTGGGCATTAGCACGCGCTTTTCCGGGGTCAAGATCTTAGCGGTCTCACCCATAAATTTAACCCCAGCCACAACCAAGGTACTGGCCTTGTGATCGCGCCCGAAGCGCGCCATTTCCAGGGAGTCAGAAACACATCCACCGGTGGCTTCGGCCAGGGCTTGAATAGCGGGTGATGTGTAATAGTGCGCGACTAATACCGCGCTCTCGCGCTCAAGCCGCGCTCTGATTTGATCTTCCAATCGAGCCTGCTCACTGGCGTCAATACGTTGTTCATGGGCACGCCGCAGGTGGTCTTGTACCTGGGTCCGGATCTCCAACAGTTTCGTCTGGGCAATCGACATGGCATAAAAAAACAGAAAATGACCGCACATGATAGCACAAGGCTTGTGGACTAGAGGGTGATGCTCAGCCCCCTTAAGTGGTACCCTTTACCAAATCTATGAGGCTGCGTGGAAGTGACTGAGGACGCTAACAATCCATTACGTCCCACCATACTGGTGTGTGACGACGACCCCATGGTTCGCATGTTCGCTCGTGAATGCTTGGAAACTGCGGGCATGACAGTGGTGGAAGCCGAAGATGGCGATCAGGCGCTTGAGCGCTATCACGAAAGTACACCCGATCTCGTATTCCTCGACGTCGAAATGCCGGGCAAAACAGGGTTCGAAGTGTGCCAGGCCATCCGGGTATCCCCCCAAGGCGCTGACGTCCCTGTACTTATCGCCACCGGCTCCGATGATAAAGCCTCAATTGATGCAGGTTTTGAAGCAGGTGCCACCCAATACAAAACCAAACCAATTAACTGGGCTCTGCTGTCTCGAGACATTCGTTACATGCTCCGATCGGCCGAAAACTTTCAAGCGCTGAAAGAACAAGAAAACAGGCTACGGTATCTCGCTTACTACGATCAAATGACAGCGCTGCCCAACCGACGACGGTTTGCAGACCAACTTGAGCAACGCATGTTGCAGGCACTGAACCACAACCAACCATTTGCGCTGTTACTGGTCAATATCGATCACTTCAAACGGATCAATGACTCGATTGGTCACGAAACCGGTGACAAGATTCTCACTGACATTGCGACACGTTTGCGCAAGCATTTGGGTAGCTGTGCACATCTTCTCGAAAGCGACGACGACACACTGGCAACGAGCCCCTCGCAACAAGACGTACCCGTTGTCGAATTAGCTCGCCCGGGCGGCGATGAGTTCACCATTGTTGTGCGCAACTTCATCAACGAAAGCGCGCTTTGTCAACTGAGCAACAGCATCATTAGCGCGCTGTCTGCACCCATGTCCATCGATGGCCACAACTTAGTCATTACACCCAGTATTGGTGTAGCCATCGCTCCCCTTCATGGAGATAACAGTACAACCTTACTGCGCAGAGCAGATGCAGCCATGCAGTTTGCCAAGCGTGACGGACGCGCCCGCTATCGCCTGTACGATGCATCGCTCAGCGATGATGCTGCAGAGCGCCTCAGACTTGAAGCCGATCTCCGAACAGCACTGCGCGACGGCAATCAGCTCTATATGGTTTATCAACCCCAAATTGATACCCGTGATGGGCGCATGTCAGGGGTTGAAGCACTGGTTCGTTGGGAGCATCCCGAGCTGGGCAATATTTCCCCTGCGAAGTTCATTCCCGTTGCGGAGAACAGTGGGCTCATCCTTGCTCTGGGCGACTTTGTGCTGCAGAGGGTACGCGATGACGCGTTAAACGAGGCCTATCAATTTCCTCAAGGCGTAACGTTGAGCATTAACCTGTCTCCCCTTCAGTTTTCTCAGTCGGACTTTGTTGAGCACTTGTCGACCTTACTGAAACCACTTGCTGGATTATTCCCCATTGAGCTAGAGCTGACTGAAGGGGTGATTATGTCCGACGCGCAGCACAATCTCAGCAAATTACAGCAACTCAAAGACAGAGCTTTCGACTTGGCAATTGACGATTTCGGCACGGGTTACTCGTCGTTAAGCTATCTACGGAATTTTCCTATAGACACGTTAAAAATCGATAGAAGCTTCGTTATAGACCTAGCCAATGGCAGCGGCCGCGGCATTGTTCGCGCCATATTAGGGCTAAGCCAGGCCATCGGCCTTAGGGTTGTTGCAGAAGGCGTGGAAACACGTGAGCAAGCTGAATTTCTAGTGATTCACGGCTGCGAGTGTCTGCAAGGCTTTTTGCTGGCGCGTCCGCTAACGGCAGACCAAATTGCCGAAGCTAGCCGCCAAGATTATCGCGAGCTGTTAATGACGGCCACACAACCCGACTTACTCGCCACTCTCGACTAGAAGAGTCAGGCAGTGATTCGACTACTAGCGTTTGTTACCGGATGCCTCTGGGTCGGCCAGTCAATCGCCGAAGAAACAATCGAGCCGACCGTACAGGTATTACTGCAAGGGGAAAATAAGCAGGCGCTTGAATTGGCGCTGGAAAATGTAGGCGGTCACATCACCCATCAGTTGCCCATCATCAACGGCATTGGCGGCACAGTGGCGACGACTAGGCTCGAGGCGCTAGAAGCACAACCCGGGGTGCAACGTGTCGTCGAGGACTTCAACCCGCCCAAGCCCGAAGAAACACGGGACTGTGCTGTGGTAGCCGGGCTCGATCTGGAACCAACGCCAGCAGGCGCAGTGTGGCGAGTTTACAACCTCGAGAATCAGCCGCTAACCGTCAGTATCGACACCCTTCGCAACAACGAAGATGGCAGCCTACTGACTCTCAATGGCTTGCAGGCAAATACCAATCTGACCCTGCCGCCCGGCGAAAATCCCCTGATACTGTCTCGCCAACTACCGGCAACGAGCACCATTCAATCTACACAACAAGCCCTAAACCAAAACCAGCTTGATGTGGTTTTGGGCCTAGCCACTTGCAGCCTTCAATTACCCCGCGCTTACGACGATAACCAAGGCGATTACTATTACCCCGGGTTAGTTGGCGCTGACTTACTTAATGAGGCAGGCATCACTGGCCACGGGGTGGGTGTTGCCATCATCGATTCTGGTCTTTGGGATATTCCAGCGTTGACCACTGATAGCTTAGGCAAACCCAGGGTCAAAGCTCACTTTGATGCACGCCTGAATCAGGTAACGCAACGGCTCGAGGATGCTGGAGGACATGGATCTCACATGGCTAGCATTATCGCCAACAGCAGCCCAAATACTCGCCCCGGCGGACAGGGCTTCAAAGGGATAGCACCGGACGCTGACCTCGTGATCGTAACAGCGTTTGCGCCCGAGGGTGACGGCGATTTTCTGGACATCATTCGTGGTATTCAATGGGTTGTCGACCACAAAGATACGTTCAATATTCGCGTGTTGAACATGTCACTGTCTGCCACTCCGCGCTTTGATTTTTGGGATGACCCAATGAATCAGGCCGTATTGAGAGCTTGGGAAGCCGGCATTTTGGTGGTGGCGGCCGCGGGCAACGACGGTCCCGATTGGGGTAGCGTCGGTAGTCCAGGTAATAACCCTTTCGTGCTTACCGTAGGGGCCATTACCGACTCGTGGACGCCCGTAGACCGCACTGACGATTACATTCCTGATTTCTCGTCCCGGGGACCAACTGCACTCGGACACCTAAAGCCCGATGTTGTGGCACCCGGGGGGCACATGACGGGGCTAGTGCCACCTGATGCGACGCTTGCTAGAGAGAGCCCTAACTATATTTTGCGCACGGGAGAATTTGTATCTACGGGTTCCTCCCAGTCGGCTGCCGTAGTGTCAGGTATTGCAGCGCTTTTGTTCCAAGCGGACAACAGCCTGAGTAACGACGAGGCCAAGTGTCTCATCAAAACCTCTGCAGAACCTGCCATTAACCGCGATGGGCGCCTGAGTTACAGCCCATTTGCTCAGGGCGATGGACTGGTATCTGCGGCACGGGCGCTAACCCTTGGGAACACCCAGTGCGAACAGCAATCGCTGAATCTGAATGCTGTGCTCGAAGGCAGAGATCGCCCCCTAGGCCCAGCCATTGCCTTACCCGATGGCTCACCGTCGCTTCCCGGATTAGAAACAGCTCAAAGTAAACGTGAACCCGCGAAAGGCCCAAGTCATGATCGTCGCTGGGGTGTCAAAGCGCACGTTGAACGACTTGGTTCGAAGGAGTTAAGTGCGGCGCAACGCAACCCCAATATCATTGACTGGCTAGATCTTTATCAGCAGGAGGGGCAACGCTTGGAAGCCCTGTCTCGACCAACGCAAGAGCAAAACTGACCAAGCTACTTCTTATAAGTGCGATCTTACCCATATGGGTAGTTCACTTTGTTAACACAATCGATAGTCCTCCCTATTATCACTCTCAACGGACAGCGGATCTCATTTCGATTTAAGAACTGAGACCTACATCACACAAAGCGTCGCCGCACAGCGGTGGGCCAACTGAGATTGATCGAGGATACAGCCATGACCTTCAAGACTATTTTGAGCGCAGTAGCAGTAGCCGGTGCAATGACTTTGATGGCCAATAGTGCCGCAGCCGACGGTCAACTCCGTGGTTCAATGACCGCTGTCAACAATGTTGCAAGCGCAATCACTCAGCAAGATAGTTACGGTCGCTTCAAATGGTCTGAATCAGATCGTCGATCAGGCCCTGCAGTGAACACCGCCGAGCGTACAAAGAATTCAAGCTTCAAATGGGCGAGCCGAAATGCCGAAACAGGTCGCAAGACCGCTTCTATTGACGCGAAGGCTAGCCGCCATCGCTGGATTCTTCGCAACGACGCTGACCAAGCACGTCATCGTTGGATTCTCCGCAACGATGCTGACCAAGCACGTCATCGTTGGATTCTTCGCAACGACGCTGACCAAGCACGTCATCGCTGGATCCTCCGAACTGACGCCGATCAATCACGTCATCGCTGGATCTTGCGTTAATCATTGCTCTAAGGGCCTCTTCAACGAGGCCCTTTTTCTATCAGCTCCAAAAATCCGATCCATTATCCAGGCAGCATTGAATGTGAGGGGAGCCGAGGCATAATAAGAGCCTTAACGAAGAGATGAATCCATGCCGCCTCGGTCAGTCACAAGGCCCTTTGCAATCCTCGCCCTTAGTTTTGCAGCCACACTGGCAAAAGCCGAAGCAGTGCTCGACTTGGTTTTTTGGAACTCACCAGTTTCAGTTAGATTAAGCCAAGCCGTTGTAACACAAACTTTCCAAGACAACGCTGGTTTCCTCTGGTTCGCCACGCAAGAGGGACTAAACCTTTACGATGGCAAGCGAGTAGAGATTTATAGGCCCAGCGCAGCCGACAAGGAAAGTCTGGCATCCGGATCACTGCTGGGGGTACGCGAGGGGTCAGACGGGACACTTTGGGTCGCAACTACTAGTAGCTTACAGCGCTTTGATAAAGCACAAAGACAGCTAACTACACCTCCAAATATTAAAAATTTAGGCCTCAGGATCATTAACTTCCAAATCGGCCCACATGGCAAAGTGTGGATGGCTACCGATGATGGCCTCGCTATCTATGCCCCTCAATCGGAACAGTTGTTTCGATTGAAACTACCCAGTGATCAGTTTGCGCCAGGTACCGGTATCACCGACATTATTGTCAATACCAATGAGCATCTGTACGCCGCTATTGAAGGTTATGGCGTTTACTCGCTCTGGGTTAACGGTGAACAGTTGCGAGCATCCCCGCTAATTACCAATGGTGGTGTTGAAGACGCAGATCTGCATGAGTTAAGTCTGGTAAATCAGGAACTGGTACTCGCAACCCTCGATGCTGGTTTATTTTTCATAGACATAGACACACAACAAGTACGTCACATTACCGCCTCAGGGAGTCAGTTTGATATTCCATCCAACTTCATAAGCGCCACATTGTGGGACGGCGAACGGCTGTGGGTTGGCACTGGAGAGGGTTTGGCCATCAGTAATGACCTGGGTCGTACCTTCCAAGTTATTCGTGATTTTTCTACTGGACTCGCAGGTGATCCCATCTACAGCCTGGCACGAAGTCGCGACGGTACCTTTTGGGTGGGCACTCTGGCAGGTTTGGCTCAAGCCAGAGAGAGCGTGGCACCCACCTTATCAAGCCAAACGTCCAATCTTTCGGATGACTTCGTGAATGCCATAGAAGTCAGTGAAGATGGCTATTTATGGTTAGGTACCAATGCTGGGCTTAATGTACAGCAGCCGGGCAGCAATGAGTTTATGTACATCAACGCCTACACCCACCGTGAATTTGTCGATGACGTGATCATGGCACTGGCGGTGTCAGCCGATACCGCTTGGATCGGCACATTTGAGGGTGGACTCTATCAGCTTGACCGTGCAACGGGCGCCATTCGAAAAATTGCCTTCGATCCAGAGAATGGTAAAGCCCTGCATAGTGAGGGCATCACATCACTGTTACTCACAGACAACAACACCTTGATCGTTGGCACTTACGGTGGTGGCTTGAGTGTTGTAGGCGCTGATGGTGATGTTCTACGCACGTTCAAACCACTTCCGGGTAGTACCATTAGCGAGAACATTCTTGCGTTACTACAAGACCATGACGGCAGCGTGCTTGTAGCACATGAATATGGCCTAGCGGTGCTCAGCAGTGATTACAAAGAATTACGTAATACCCGAGCCGGCTATGAGAGCACCACAGCCATCAGTGCAAGCCAAAACCTCAACTTTTGGGAACTGCATCACGGCCAAGACAACACCTTATGGGTGGGTGCCTGGCAGGCCGGCTTGCTTCGTATTTCACGTAACGAGCAGCTCGAAATTGTGGCGGTGGAGAATCTATCTCAGCAACTGCAATTACCCAGCTCCAGTGTCTACGGCATACACGAAGATGCAACCGGTAAGCTATGGCTATCCCACAACACGGGCCTAACCAACTTCGATCCCGAGACCCTCGACTTTCGCCATTTCAGTACAAAATATGGACTGACGAATAACGAATTCAACATGGGCGCCTCATTTGGCACGCCTGCTGGCCAAATTTATTTTGGGGGTAATAACGGCGTAGCCATCGTTTCAGGCATCGCCAGTGAGACCAAACCTCAGCCCATCGAGATTGGTCTATCGTCCATCAAAGTTATGGAGAACTACGTACCGTTCCCGGCCGATTTGACGAATTTTGTGCTCGATCTGGACCATGAAGATAAAATTGCATCTCTGGAGTTTTTCGGTGCTGAATTTGTATCACCCGGCGATATTCAGTATGCCTACCGGATCTCTGGCCTAGAAGACGAGTGGATATATCGCGGTAATGAGCGAACTGTGAGCTTGACGACGCTGCCCGCCGGTAATTACACGCTAGAGCTGGCGGCAAAAGGCACCTTGTCGGGCTGGAATTACCAAGGGCTGCAAATTCCTATTAGTGTCCAACCACCCTGGTGGACATCGACCGCGGCTTACATAAGCTACTTGGTAGCCGGTTTTAATATTGTGCTGCTGTCAATTTGGGGCATCAAATTCAAGCTCGAGGAAGCGCAACGTCGCGAACAGGAACTTACTGCTCGCGTCCGAGAACGTACCCTCGATCTTGAGAAAGCTAAAATTGAGGCCGAATCAGCTAACCGGGCCAAATCAGAATTCCTGGCAGTCATGAGTCATGAGATCCGCACGCCCCTGCACGGCATGATTGGCATGAACGAACTGCTACTCAAGACAAACACAAGCCCGCAGCAGCAACGTTTTGCGCGCGCTGCTCTCAATAGCGGTAAAACACTGCTGCATTTGATCAATGAAGTACTCGATCTGGCGAAAATTGAGGCCGATCGAGTAGAGCTTGAGATCATCGAATTTGATGTGCTCCGCTTAGTAGATGAAGTTACTTATCTACAAGGGGAACCGGCCCAGAGAAAAGGGTTGAGCTTGGATGTCATCACTGATGAACAGCTGGCGCGTTTGTATCGTGGCGATAGCCAAAAAGTGCGGCAAATCGTTACAAATCTCATTGGCAATGCCATCAAATTTAGTGAAAGCGGCCACATTACGGTCAGTATCTCCCAGCGTGATGGCCAACTAGAAATTAAGGTCCGCGATAGGGGCATTGGCATTCCTGAGGAGGCTCGCGACAGAGTCTTTGATAAATTTACGCAGGTAGATGCCAGTACAACTCGACGCTATGGTGGTACGGGCCTCGGTCTCACAATCTGTCGCAACTTTGCCCTGCTGATGGGCGGTGAATTGGGCATCGATGACCCTAAAGACGGTATAGGTACCGAGGTATGGGTCTCTTTGCCTCTGGAGCGAGTGGACGATTTCGAGGAGATCAACTCCGGATGCATCGCGGTGTTCACCGAAGATCAACAGCTACTGAGCAGTATTCAGAGTCATGGTTTTTACCTCGGGGCTGAGACACATCACGTAACGTCCATACGCGAACTCGAGGGTTTGTCGGCCAGCATCATCATCGCTGATGAGCAGCTGCCTGCGGATTTACTCAATGCCCTTGAGAACCACAGCACCTCGGCGCAGAAGCTATTACTTACTTCTATCCGAAGTACCAATCAACGGCTCAGTAGTCAGCGTTGGGGCAGTCTACACAGGCCGGTGACCCTTGCCCATCTCATTGAATCAATGCATGAAGACGCGGTATTGGGTAGTCCCGATACCCATCGCGGCTCACTACGAGGCACTGTGCTAGTCGCTGAAGACAACAAAGTTAACCAAATATTGGTGAATGAGATCTTGCAAGACTTGGGTTTATCGGTGGTTATCGCGGAGAATGGCGTCGAGGCCGTCGAGGCCTTCAAAGTGCGCCGTTTCGATCTCGTCCTAATGGATTGTCAGATGCCAGTCATGGATGGTTTTGAGGCCACTCGGCAGATTCGCGCCTTCGAGTCGCTCCTAGAGGCAAACCGAACACCGATCGTTGCGCTGACTGCTGCAGCACGCGACGAGGAGTACGACAATGCGATGTCATCGGGTATGGATGACTTCATGACCAAACCTTTCAACGCTGAAGATTTGGAGCGACGTATCTCAAGCTACTTACAAGCGCCATCAAAACAGGAGGAACCAGTAGCATCCTCTGACTCAGTAGACGAGGAAACATCGGACACAAGCGGCGAAAACAGTGACAACAGGAACACCAATATCGTTGCCGACGAGCCGCAAAGTCTCATTGAACAGACTGTTATCGACAACATACTCGCCATGAGCGCCGATAAAGGCCCAGTCTTCCTACAGCGGGTGGCGAGTACGTTTATAGAGCAAGTGCCTTCTTCTGTGCAGAAGCTTCGAGACTTACAAGACGCAGATAACAGCGAGGAGTTGCGCAAAGCCGCTCACGCGATGAAATCCATGTGTCTCAACATGGGGGCTACGCCGTTGGCAGAATTAGTATCGGATTGGGAGCGCGAAGCACGGGAAGGTAAAGCAGGTCTCACCAAATCAGAGAGTCAATATCTCGCGGAATTAGCCGACGAGACCCTTGCGGCCCTTGGTGACATTCTGGCCAAACACCCTGTTTAAGGGCCCAAGCACTACTCGCCCTTGAAGCTGGGGGTTCTTCGCTCACGGGCCGCCGCCAAGCCCTCCTGCAAATCGCTGGATTGACTACAACGCTCGCTGAGGGTTCGGGCGTGCTCACGATCCATAGCACCGCCAGCGCAATTATCAATGATATGTTTCATCGAGCGAACCGCCATAGGCGCTAAAGCAGCAAGTTGTTCTGCGCGATCCCGTGCTGCCGTCGACAAGGTGCTTGGGCTGGCTAACCAATCAAGTAACCCTAGCTGATGCATTTGCTGTGCGTTAATTTCTTCAGCCGCTAGCAACAGGCGCTTCGCTACTCCGGGTCCTAATCGCGTAACTAACTTCTCGATACCGTCGATGGGGTAACACAAGCCAATAGCTGCTGCGGGAATGCGCATCATGATGTCATCGGCGCCTATGCGAAAATCACAGGACATAGCCAACTCGACGCCCCCGCCGAATACATTACCGCTGACAACACACAGGGTTAGTATTGGGAGAGCGGCTATTTGATTGGTCACTTCCTGAAATTGATCGCCCGTAAGAAGACCGCTTGATAATTCATTTAAGTCAGCCCCAGCACAGAACGTTCTGCTGCCTTCAGAGGTAATCAGCAACACGCGAGTATCGTCAGCCAAGTTGTCGAGTGCTGTACTTATAGCCCGCAATTCAACGTGACCAAGAGCATTGTGCCGGCTGCCACGGTTAAAGCAGAGCTGCGCCACACCATCATGTTGCTCAAATAAAACTGTATCGGTCATGGCGTCCTTTCCCAGGGTTATTCGGCGCGACTATGCAAACAGTGATTCGCTTCTCATTCCTTCGCAGCATAGACAGAATCAAAAAAAATACTTAAGGTTCAAAAGATTGAATCTTAAGAATGCGCGAGTCT
>CBFHTF010000015.1:0-41375 GCA_965658685.1 Luminiphilus sp. | reverse complement strand
GCCTCACGCAGTTGCGGCCAGAATAACCCCTAACGTTCGTTCGCTTGCAGCTCCATGGTGATGGCCGCACCGTCAGAGGGTACCACGTTGCTGCGGGTTGCGACCCATTGGGCATTGTCTCGCCCGGGCTGCCCGCTGTAGGAAATTTGCACTTCTACGTCCACTGCTTCAACACCCGACAGCCGCTGTCCCGCCATGGAGTTACTGTCATCGAGCTGTACAGTCAAAGGCAACTCACCGGCACCGCGACGAACCACGGCAATGGGCATTCGGGATGCGCCGCCGCTGGCACGCGCTAGAACAAATACCGATGCGGTCTCTGGCAGATTAACCCCTGCTGGCCGAGGCACTGTGATCACAATGGCAGCATCACCTGAAGCAATTTCAGGATTGGCTGACTTAGCCTCTAACCCACCGCGACTGCGGGCTTCATCGATAATGCCTTGCATCATTTGATACCCGGGCGCTCCGGGGGCTTCAAGTGACTGCAAGCGCTCCCAGTAAATCACGGCCTGAGCGTAATCTTCGGCCTCAAACGCTGCCATACCCAAGGTCCCCAGGGCGGTGCGTTCATTCGGGTTACCGGCCAACGCCGACTCGGATCGACGCCTTGCGGTATCGGTAAGCACGCGGTTATTGGCGAGATATTCTGACTGCCCCGCCAGTGCCAAAACTTCGGGGTTCTCTGGAAACTGCTCCAGCAGCTTTTCATAGGCACGCAGTGCTTCGCGATAGCGCTCGCCGCCCCGGTAATACTCCCCCAGTAAAGATAGGTAATCGGGGTTATCAGGACGGAGTTCAGCGCGGCGCTCAATGTCAGTCATCAGCGCACCAATATCCTCGTCCATGCCCAGGGACACATTTGTCAATCGCTGCTCAATGAGCACGTCGTCCATTGAACCGATGTTGTAATAGACCGCAGCGGGTATTAACACCAAGGCAAACAGCATCACAACAGGCAGCACAATACCTTTTTTGGGCGCGGCGCTGAGCTGCGCCTCGTCCTCATCGCTGCCGCTCCACTCCTCGACGACCCGAAGTTCGGCGTCTTCTAATAATGCGGGGTCCTCGTCGACTAACTCGGCACGTCTAATGCGCAACCAGTCAACGTTCGACTCGCCATGAACCGCGCGGCGCCAGATAAGGGGCACCACAAAAATAAATATCGCCGCAGCAATCACCATCGCCACGGCCCAAATGATGAAGGGCAGAGTCAAGATACATCCTTGTCATTAACAGTAGAGGCATGATCGCCCACAGTAGCGTCTTCACCGAGGCGTGCCGCTAGCTTGGCGCGTTCCTCGCTGGATAATTCACCGGATACAGCGGCTGTGTTACTGCGCCGACGCAGCTGAATACCAAATACAACGGCACCTATGGCCACCAAGGCGGCGGGACCGTACCACAACAGCACGGTGCGCTCATCAACCGCCGGTCGATAACGTACAAACTCACCATAGCGTTCGACCATGAAGGCCAAAATTTCTTCATCGCTGGCGCCTGTTTCCAATTGCTCGTAGGTTAGTGCGCGTAAATCCCGAGATATGGGGGAATTCGAGTCGGCAATGTTCTGATTTTGACATTTAGGACAGCGCAATTCCTGGGATAGCTCGTGGTACCGACCTTCGAGTTCTGCCGAACTGAATTCGTAGGTTTCTATCACCGCCAAGGCATTGAACGAAACATACGACAACAAACAAAAGACGAGGATTTTCATGGGGTTTGCGACTCATCCGAAGCGAAAAAAGTCGCCAGGTCGTTGTGCCATACCGCATCGTCCACGACGCCTACGTGACGATGAACAACCACGCCCTGGGCGTCGATAACATAGGTCTCGGGCGCGCCGTAGACCCCTAAATCAAGCCCCAACTTGCCGTCGGGGTCTTCAATAGTGAACGCATAGGGATCACCCAAATC
The DNA here is from genome assembly GCA_965658685.1 of Luminiphilus sp. Classification (GTDB taxonomy): domain Bacteria; phylum Pseudomonadota; class Gammaproteobacteria; order Pseudomonadales; family Halieaceae; genus Luminiphilus. The sequence goes on along the minus strand of CBFHTF010000015.1, from coordinate 39,458 downwards.
CTCTAACCAACGCATGGCCTTGTCGGACTCGTCCTTGTAGTTCAAACCCACAATCTTGACGCCATTGGCTGCCAATTCGAGTAAATAGGGGTGCTCAACTCGACAGGAGTAACACCATGTAGCCCATACATTGAGCAACAACGGCTCACCTGTTAAGGCCTGTTCCGTGAGCTCGGCATTCTCGCCTAGCTGCCCCAGCGCAAAAGCAGGTACTGCTTTGCCAACCCGCGCCGACGGCAATGCTGTGGGGTCTAGAGACAACCCGCGCCAAAGGAAAATACCCAGCAGTGCAAACAGGGCAAGCGGCACAAACAGTTTAAGCCGTTGCATTGGCAACCCCCGCACTAGCGGTTACCGCAGCCGACGATTGCCGCACAGCAGCTTTGGCGCGATAACGACGGTCGAATGCTGTCACCAGAGCACCAAAGCCCATAAGTAATGCACCACCCCAAATCCAACGAATCATAGGTTTGTATTGCAGACGGATTGCCCAAGCGTCGTCACCCACTGCCTCGCCCATAGCGATAAACAAATCGCGGGTGAATCCGGCATCGATAGCGGCCTCGGTCATAATTTGACCACTCGCGAGATAACGCCGCTTCTGTGGCGTCATTTCGGCGATTTTTGTATCGCCCTGCCAGACACTAAAGACCGCCTGATCTGCTGTGTAGTTAGGTCCGTCATTGCGATCAATGCTGAGCATCTCGAACCGATAGCCAGAGACCTCTTCAATATCGCCTGGCGCCATACGCAAGTCGCGCTCGACACTAAACTGAGTTACCACAGTGGCGCCAAGCACGGCCGCGGCGAAGCCGACGTGGGCCATCAACATTCCCCAATAGCTGGGGCTGAGACGCTTCCACTTGGCTGCAAAGGTTGTCGCCGTCCGCGTCCTATTGAGGACATCGCGTACCAGACCCAATACCAGCCAAGCCGACAACAACACCGCCAGTGCCACCCATAGATTAAATTCTGCGGCCATCAACGGCGCCACAAGTGCGAGCACAACAGTGGCAGCCGCAGGCACCAACAACTCGTGCCACCAGCGCTTCAGGCTGTCGTTTTTCCAACGAGATAGCGGTCCAATACCCATAAATGGCATGAGCAGCGCCATGAGGGGCACATAAACCGCATTGAAGTACGGCGGGCCCACCGAGTACTTACCTTGACCCAAGGCATCCATAATCAGCGGGAATAGCGTGCCCAGCAATACCGTGACCGCAGAGATACAGAACACAAAATTATTCACCAGCAACAGCGACTCTCGAGACAAGGCGCCATAGTTGACGCGACTGGCCACTGTTGGTGCGCGCATGGCATAGAGCACCAGCGAGCCCCCAATGACGATACCAAGGAATATCAATATGAACAGACCACGGTCTGGGTCGGCTGCAAACGCATGTACAGATGTCAAGACCCCAGAGCGAACCAGGAAAGTACCCAGTAATGACAGGGAGAAGGCGGCGATGGCCAGAAGTACCGTCCAAGACCGGAACAGGCCACGCTTTTCGGTCACCGCTAGGGAATGGATGAGGGCTGTGCCCAATAACCACGGCATGAAGGAAGCATTTTCGACGGGATCCCAGAACCACCAGCCACCCCAGCCCAATTCGTAGTAGGCCCACCAGCTACCCAACATAATGCCCAGCGATAAAAATCCCCATGCGACGTTACTCCATGGCCGCGACCATTTGGCCCATGCGGCGTCGAGCTTGCCGCCCAAAAGCGCGGCGATCGCAAAGGCGAAGGGCACCGAGAATCCCACATAACCCATGTACAACAGCGGCGGATGAATGATCAGCCCCGGATCCTGAAGCAGCGGGTTCAAATCACGGCCCTCGGGCGGAATGCTAGGCAGCAGCCGTTCAAAGGGGTTTGAGGTGAACAATGAGAATGCCGTGAAACCAATGGCGATAAGCCCCATCACACCAAGCACTCGTGCCACAACCGTGAGAGGTAGTCCGCGGCTAAATATGGCTACAGCGGTCATCCACCCGGCCAGGATAAGCACCCACAGCAATAGTGAGCCCTCGTGGTTTCCCCAAACAGCGGAGAACTTATAAATAGGCGGCAACAGGCTGTTGGAGTTGCTGGCGACGACTTTTACTGAGAAGTCATCGGCGAGGAATGACTGGGACAAAAAGCCAAATGACAACAGCAGAAAAACAAATACTCCCAGTGCCAGCGTGGGCGCCATATTCATGGCGCCCGTATGTTGGCGCCATGCACCCCACAAGGGAATGGTGCCCAGTAAGCACGACAGTGCAAACGCAATGATGAGTGCAAAATGCCCTAATTCAGGAATCATGACTCCTCCGCTTTATAGCCGGTCGTGACCGCTGGCTTCTCTTTCCCTTCGAGCGCTGCAGCCACCTCTGGTGGCATATAGTTCTCATCGTGTTTAGCCAGCACCTCGGACGCCTTCAGGTGCCCATTGGCATCGAGCGTGCCAGCAGCAACAACACCCTCTCCCTCGGCAAACAGATCGGGCAAAATGCCGGTGTAACTGATGGTCACTGTGCCGTCGTAATCGGTCACGTCGAACGTTGTGGTGAGATCCGACTCACTGCGACGAATACTGCCCTCAACGACCATACCGCCCACACGAATTGGCCGATCGAGGGGGGCCTTACCCGCAACCACATCTGCCGGCGGATAGAACAGGTTGATGTTGCCCCGCAGTGCATAGGTCACCAATCCCACCGCGGCGCTGGAGAGCACCACAATGACACAGGCAATGATCAATCGTTGCTTACGCTTCGGATGCATTTTAGGACTCCTTTTTTTGGCTCGCCTGGCGACGCCGAAGTTCTGCGGCTATTGCCCGACGCGCGCTGCGCTGTCGCTGTATTGGACTTATCACAAGCGCTGCCAACACCGCCAATGTAATTCCGTAGGAAGCCCACACATATGGGCCATGGCCGGCCATCGTTAGGGCATCTGAAATCGACTCAAAATACATGATTAACGCCCTCCTGCGCTCACGAGTTTTTGAAGCCAGTTGGCACCGCGATGGGTCTGTACTAACTCGGCGCGCATGTTGAGTAACACAATACTGGCAAACAATAAGTAGAAAGCGGCGATATTGAGCAGCAGCGGATAGAGCATGCTGGCATCGATGGCTGACTCCCCAGTGAATTTGATAGACGCGGGCTGATGCAGGCTGTACCACCAATCAACCGATTTGTAGATGATGGGGATATTCACCGTGCCAACAAGGGTCAACACAGCGCAGGCCTTAGCCGCGGCCGCCTTATTTTCATAGGCTTCGAACAGCGCAATGACTCCCAAATACAAAAACAGCAGTATTAGCATGGAGGTGATGCGCGCATCCCACACCCACCACGCGCCCCAGGTGGGTTTACCCCAAATGGCCCCTGTCACCAACGCAATAAAGGTGAGTGCAGCACCAATCGGTGCCACTGCCCGCATGGCAGTGTCAGCCATCTTTATCTTCCAAACGAGGCTCACCAGCCCCGCAATTGCCATCACGTAGTAACCCGCAAGCGCCACAACCGCCGCAGGCACATGAATGAAGATAATGCGGTAGCTGTTGCCCTGCCGGAAATCCGCCGGTGCGAACAGGAGCCCCCACACAACACCAACCGCCAACGCGATTGCGGCTATGGGCAACAACCAGCGGGTCAAACCGCCCGCAAACCGGTAAAACCAGGGAGCTGATCCCATTTTATGAACAATTGACCACATAACTTGATTATATCCGTGCCATTTTTGAAAAAAAGTTCCGCACTAACTGTCGAGAGAGATACGCAAACCCGCACTAATCGCCAGCGGCGCCAGTACCAGTCCCCCGAGAGCAAACGCACCCATGAGCGCCAACCATGCACTCGCGTCATAGCCATTCGCCGCCTCTTCCACCGCCCCCACACCGAATACCAACACCGGGACATACAGGGGAATAATCAACAGCGATAACAACATGCCGCCCCGGCGCAGGCCTACGGTTAGCGCAGCCCCGATGGCGCCAATGAGCGATAGGCACAGTGATCCGAGAATCAAACTGATCACTAAGGTGCCGATGGCATTGGTCGGCATATTCAACATGGCCGCGAAAATAGGCGAAACCAATGCCAACGTCACACCGCTGAGCAACCAGTGGGCAATGACCTCAGCCATGGCGCTCAATGCCAGTGACTGGGGGGCGAGCACCATCTGCTCCAAGCTGCCATCCTCAAAATCGGCAGCAAACAGACGTCCGCTGACGGTCAGATTCGCAAGCAGAGCCACCACCCAAAAAATCCCGGGGGCCATCTCGCGAAGCTGGTCCGGTTCTGGGCCCAGACCCAGCGGGAACAGGGTGACCACCATCAAAAAGAACACTAACGGATTTAAGATGTCGCCCGGACGTCGTAATCCCGCCCTTAAATGCCGGTTAAGTTGGCTGCGCAAATAAGCGTTAACGTCAGACTGCATAATCGGCAAGATCCAATACTTTAAGTCGACCAGCGAAGCGATTCGGCTGATGGCTAGTAAACACCACGGCCCCACCATTATCGACGTGTTCGACCATACGTTGTTCGAGCAGTTCAGCCCCGGCAATATCGATGGCCGTAAAGGGTTCATCAAGCAGCCACAAAGGTGCCGATGTCGCCCACAAACGGGCCAAACCGACTCGACGCTGCTGACCCGCCGATAAATTGTGGACCGGCGTTTCCTCGTAACCGGCCAAACCCACCGACGCCAATGCATGGCACAGGCGCTCTTCATCGACATCAACGATGCCACTCGGGTGCCAGCGGAGGTTCTCAAGCGGTGTCAGTAGCGGCTTGAGCCCCGGCATGTGGCCCTGATAGAGGAACTGGCCCCCGTGACTGATATCGCCCTCGACGCCCAAGCGCGACAAGCCCGCAAGTGCACGCAGGAAACTCGTCTTGCCGAGGCCATTGGCACCCACCAATTGCCACAACTCACCTGCTGCGACAGACAATCCAATACCCTGCAACAAGCGACGGTAACCACGCTCGATGGCGACATCCGCAACTGTCAGCATGGCACTATTTGAGGCGTCAGAGCTGGACAACACGCACCTCCTGCTGCAGCTCACCAAAGCTAGACCCGGCATCACGTTCAACCGACAAGCCCATGAAATCAAATAGATTTCTATCAGCAAGCTGTGAGGGCGAAACATCGGAAATAGCCCGGAAAATGGTTTCTACACGACCCGGGTAACGACGCTCCCACTGGGCCAGCATCGCCTTGATTTCTTGACGCTGCAGGTTTTCTTGAGAGCCGCAAAGGTTGCAGGGAATGATCGGAAAACCCATGGCTTCGGCGTAGCGCGCCAGGTCTTTCTCTTTGCAGTAAGCAAGCGGTCGAATTACCACATTTTGGCGGTCATCACTCAGCAGCTTTGGCGGCATAGCCTTGAGTTTGCCTGCGAAGAATAGATTCAGGAATAAGGTTTCAACGATGTCATCTCGGTGATGACCCAAAGCAATTTTGCTGGCGCCAATTTCTTGAGCAAATCCATATAAAGTGCCCCGGCGCAGTCGAGAGCAGAGCCCACAGGTCGTTTTACCCTCGGGGATTACCGACTTGACAACACTGTAGGTGTCTCGCTCGAGAATGTAGTACGCGACACCCAAGTCATCGAGATATTCGGGTAACACATGCTCTGGAAAACCGGGTTGCTTTTGATCGAGGTTGACGGCCACCAGTTCGAAATCGATGGGCGCGCTGTCACGAAGGTGGAGCAAGATATCGAGCATGCCGTAGGAGTCTTTACCTCCTGACAGGCACACCATAACGCGATCGCCATCTTCGATCATATTGAAGTCAACGATCGCATTACCCACGTTTCTGCGCAGGCGTTTGCGGAGCTTGTTGAACTCGTTTTTGTCGCGCCGGGTGTCTTTGCCGGAGGCGTCGTTCGCTACCAAGGTCATGAGCTGCACTGCAGTGGTCCCTAAGAAGTGCGCCATGATAAATGAAACCGAGGGCTGGATGGACTATTCCTTCAAGCTTTAGCGTGCCTGGTTCACAAACTTGGGCAACAATCCCTATATGGATGGCAGCTATTGGCCTCTACTATGGCTCTGACAGCCCCCCACCCTTGTGTTTTGATCCCCAGCAACCGAGAATCGCGACCCAACGTCGGCGACACCCTGTGCCACTGAGAGGCTGGGCGCCGCCACCCAAACACCTCAACCCAAAGGATCCCGCTATGAAAGCACCCGTTCGTGTCACCGTTACCGGCGCCGCAGGCCAGATTGGTTACGCTCTTCTATTTCGTATCGCCTCTGGCGCCATGTTGGGCGACGATCAGCCGGTGTTCCTGCAATTGCTGGACATAACGCCTGCTATGGACGCTCTGGAAGGTGTGCGAATGGAGCTCGATGACTGTGCGTTTCCGCTGCTCGCTGGCGTCTCCTGCACTGACGACCCAAATGTCGGTTTCAAAGATACTGACTACGCTCTATTAGTAGGCGCACGCCCACGTGGCCCTGGCATGGAGCGCAAAGACCTCCTAGAAGCCAATGCGGCTATTTTCTCAGTGCAGGGTAAAGCACTCAACGATCACGCTTCGCGCAACGTCAAAGTGCTGGTCGTGGGCAACCCCGCCAACACTAACGCACTGATTGCCCAGCGCAATGCGCCCGACTTGGATCCGCGCAATTTCACGGCAATGACCCGCCTTGACCACAATCGTGCCATGACCCAACTTGCCCAGAAAACAGGTACAACGGTCAACGATGTGACACGTATGACCATCTGGGGTAACCACTCGGCGACCCAGTACCCCGACCTGTTCAACGCCCAAGTCAAAGGTCAAGCGGCCATCGAGCTGATCGATCAAGCTTGGTATGAGAGTGACTTCATTCCCACCGTTCAGCAGCGTGGTGCAGCCATTATCAAAGCACGCGGTGCTTCATCAGCGGCCTCTGCAGCGAACGCGGCTATCGACCACATGCGTAGCTGGGCATTGGGCACTGACGGCGATGACTGGGTCTCTATGGGCGTGTATTCCGACGGCTCTTATGGCATTGCCGACGGTTTGATTTACTCGTTCCCCTGCCGCTGTGCCGACGGCGATTGGTCGATCGTTCAGGGCGTTGAGGTTGGCGAATTCAGCCGCGGCAAAATGGACGCCACTGCACTAGAACTGACTGAAGAGCGCGATGCGGTAGCCCACCTCCTGGGCTAAACCTTAAGCGCCAAGCCCCTATAGCGCACGGTACGGTTGCACCGCCGGCCGTGCGCTGTAAGCACGCTAAAGCAACGCACAAACGCAGCGAGCGCAGTCAGTTATCTCTGAGTACCACAAGCGGCGGCACCTGTACGGCACGACGGCAACTGGCCACGCCAAGCGCACCAACAACAGCCGCACCGGCTAGCAGCGCAATGGGCCATAGCCGGTAATTCGGTTGGTACGCCAGATCCAGCGCTTGGGTCTGCAATGCCCAAACCGCCACTTCAGCGCCCGCTATGGCCAACCCACCCGCGCAAGCCCCAAGGGTTGCGAATTCAATCCACAAGGCACCCAGCAACAAACCCTTGCGCGCACCGAGCGCACGCAACAGGGCACTCTCGTGTAACCTCACATCAACGCTAGCCTGTACGCCAGCAATGAGCACCAAGGCACCCGCGCTTAAAATCACAAGCAGCACCAGCTCAATACCCTGCCCCACACGGCTGACGATGCTCCGAATTTCATCAATGACCACATCAAGCTCTATGACAGTGAGCGTGGGAAATGCGCGTATCAGTGCGTTGAGGGTGGCTTTACGCTCTGCAGGTAGGTAAAAACTGGTCAAGTAGACCTTTGGGAAGGGGGCCAGCACCGACGGCGGGAAGATCATGAAAAAGTTCGGCTTCATGCTCTGCCACTCTGCGCTACGTAAACTGGCCACGGTTACGCTGAGCGACTCGGCACCAATGCGCACCTCTAGGGTATCACCCACGGTCGCGCCTATTCGTTCGGCAAAGCCCTGTTCTATAGACACCAGGGACTCCTGGGTATCGGCCGGCCACCAAGCGCCGTCAATGATCTCATTCGCCGTCGGCAATTGATCGGTGTAGGTAAAATTCGCCTCTCGCTGACGTCGCTCGTCGGTTTGATTCTCATCAGACTGCGCCAGTGCCTGTCCATTGACGGCCATCACCCGACCGCGGGTCATCGGGTACAACGCTTCAGCGCCAATGTCGTTCGCTTCAAAAAACGCATCGACAGCGTCACGCTGCTCGGGCGCAATATTCAGTAAGAAATGATTGGGGGTGCCAGGGGGCAATTGCGCCTGCCATTGATCAATGAGGGAGGTGCGCACCATCACCAGGACCAGCAGCAGCATAATAGCGACGCCAAAGATGACCATTTGCAGGGCGTTGGCGTTACCACGGCGCACTAAGCCCGCCAGTGCCAAACGCCAGACACTGCCGGCTGCACTGCCAACCACGCGAGTGCCTTTTAACAGCCCTTTAGCAAGCGCAAACCCAAGCACCACGGTTACCACGAGACCGCCAACTACGCCGGCGGTCAAACGGGCATCCCCCGAATACCAGAGCATCAGAGCGATCATCGCTATACCACCCAAAACATAGTCGATGGCTCGCTGACTGGTACTGGCATCGACGTCTCGACGCAAAACGCGCAGTGGCGGCACACGACTCAAGCGGCGCAGTGGCGGCCAGGCAAAAAAGCCAAGACACACCATCGCTGTCACGGCGCCAATCAGGTACGGTTCGACGCCACTGGCACCTGCAGTAAGACCCAGCTGGGCCCCAAACAACGCAAAAAATCCCGTTTTTACCAGCCAACCCAACGCGCAACCCATTAGCGTCGCAACCGTGCCAAGCAGGAGTAACGCCGCACCGTATAGTCGACTAATACGCCCGGCATTGGCGCCCAGGCTTTTCATGACGGCCACAGCGTCGGTATGCCGATCGCTAAAGCGTCGTGCGGCCAGTGCAATTGCTGCGGCGGATAAAACCACGCCCAAACTACCGGCCAGCAGCAAAAAGCCTTGGGCACGCTCAAGGGTACGAGAAATCGCCGGCTGGCTTTCTTGGATACCCAGTACGCGCTGGCCTTGCACCAATTGCGGTGCCAACCAGTCGTCGAACAGCTGCAGGTCGACCGCATGGCCCCTGAGCAATAAGCGCCACTGCACGCGGCTCCCTGGCTGGATAACCCCAGTGGCCTCGATATCAGACAAGTTCATCAGCAGTCGTGGGCCATAACCAAACAGCGCACTGGTACTGTCGGGTTCACCTCGGATGGTTGCACCCACCCGAAGCCGTGCCTCGCCAACCCAAAGGCTGTCTCCAATATCGACATCGAGCAATGCAAATAGCCGAGGCGCGAGCCACACCTCACCAGGTACTGGATTGTCTCTGGTCTCTTCGATAACACCGTAGGGATCGCGGCTGCGCTGCAGTTCGCCACGCAATGGGTAGCCACCACCCACGGCCTTTATTGACGCCAGAGACATGGCATCGCTGTCGCTCACCACCATAGACGGAAATCCAAGAGTGAGTGCTGTCTCCAAGCCCTGCTCTTGCGCCTTTGACAGCCACTGCTCGGGTATCGCTCGGCTTGACTGAACCACGCGATCGGCGGCCAAAAATCGCTGGCTCTCAGCCTTGAGGGTGCTCTCCAAACTACCCACAAAAGCGCTGATACTGACGACAACCGCAACCGCCAGCACCAAAGCAGCGAGAAGAATACTTAACTCGCCACTGCGCCAATCTCGCAGCAGAAGCTTGCGCGCCGATAAGCCAGTGGCCATATCAGTCCTCTGCCACTAGGGCGCCATTATCCATGCGCAAACGACGCTGACAGCGCTGGGCTAGGCGCTCATCGTGGGTCACCAACACCAGCGTGGTGCCCTCAGTTTCATTGAGCTCGAACAGTAAGTCGATGACGTTACCACCCGTCTCAGCGTCGAGGTTTCCGGTGGGTTCGTCGGCAAATAGAATACGGGGGCTTGCTGCGAAGGCCCGAGCAATGGCAACCCGCTGTTGTTCGCCACCCGATAGCTGCGTTGGGTAATGATTGGTTCGATGGGCCAAGCCGACCCGTTCTAAATACTCCCGGGCGATCGTGGCAGCGTCGGGCTTTCCCGCCAACTCAAGGGGCAACATCACGTTCTCAAGCGCCGTCAGCGCCGGTAACAATTGGAACGATTGGAAGACAAAACCGATTTTGTCAGCTCGCAGGGCAGCCCGAGCATCCTCATCCAAACGCGACAGCGCCACACCATCGATGATGACATCGCCACGTGTGGCAACATCCAAACCTGCGAGTAACCCCAACAAAGTCGACTTACCCGAACCTGAAACCCCTACAATAGCGACGGTCTCCGACGGCTTGATTTCGGCGCTTATCCCTCTCAGGATCGTCAGCTCACCGTCGGCAATGGCAACTGTTTTTTGGAGATTATCCACTGTGATCATGCAACTGTTCCTCCGGCGAGTGGTACGGCATTTTGTTAGAGCCGGATCCCACACTGGCCGTTTATTGGTAACTTTAGCGGTAGTCACCCTGAGCCAGCATACGTTGCCCGCACATGCGGACAATACCCTACTGGTCATAGGTGACAGTATTAGTGCCGCTTACGGTATGGATTTAGAGCAAGGCTGGGTGGCGTTGCTGGAGCAGCGTTTGGCTGCGCAACAACCGCCCTGGCGGGTTGCCAACGCCAGTATTAGTGGCGATACCACAGGTGGGGGGGTACGGCGTCTACCCGCGTTACTCGAGACCCACAAACCGGCTGTTGTCATCATCGAGTTAGGGGGCAATGATGGCTTGCGAGGATTTCCCATTCCGCGCATGCGCGACAATCTCAGGGCCATGGTGGAGGCAGTGCAGGACAGTGGTGCGCGGGCAGTGTTGCTATCGATGGCGATTCCCCCCAACTTCGGCAAGCGTTACACCGATTTATTCAGCGCCAGTTTTGAGCATGTCGCACGTGTCAGCGGCGCAACCGTGGTGCCGTTCATTCTCGATGGCATAGCTACCGACAGCCAGCTCATGCAAGCCGATGGCATTCACCCAACGGCGGCGGCTCAAACCCTGATTTTAAACAACGTCTATCCCTGGCTGGCGCCACTTATCGCAGGTGAATCGTCACAATGAATAGTGCACAGCGTCAGCAAAGCCCACGCCAACAGTTTGTCGAACAGGTCATTTTTGGCACAGCCTCCAAGGCCGGAAGAAGCTTTGATCTGGCATTGTTGCTACTTATTGTCTGCAGTGTTGCGGTTGTCATGCTCGACTCGATCATCGACATCCACACGCGCTATGGCGATCTGCTACACCGTATCGAGATGGGGTTTACGCTTCTCTTTACCCTGGAGTACGGGCTTCGCGTTTGGTGTGTCAAGCACCGCAAGAGCTATGTCACTGGCTTTTGGGGCATTGTCGATCTGCTCTCTATTTTGCCGACCTACATCGCGTTTTTTCTGCCAGAGGCAGCGCCACTACTGATTATCCGGTTGATACGGGTTATGCGTATTTTTCGTGTATTGCGCCTGCTCGAGCTGTTCTCAGAGCTGAACGACATCATCGAGGTTCTGCGTAAAACATCGCGAGCAATTTTCGTATTTTTCCTGATGGTAATAATCATTGTCGTGGTGTTTGGCTGCGTGCTGTATGTTATTGAAGGGCCTGAACATGGCTTTACCAGTATTCCCCTTTCGATTTATTGGGCGGTGGTCACGATAACCACTGTTGGCTACGGCGATCTCATTCCACAAACGGGCCCGGGTCGCACCCTGGCCGCTCTGGGTATGTTGGTGGGTTACTCCATTTTGGCGGTACCCACTGCCATTATCACCACGAAACTGTGGGAACGCTTAAACCGCCGGAATAACAATCGATTACAATGGAACTGTCCCGTGTGCGCCCTTGGTGATCACAGCGTGGACGCACAATTTTGTAAGCATTGCGGCGCGCAACTGGATGTTCCCGATGAAATACGACAGCAGGCACAGGAATAAGCTCACATGACAGGCTCATTGCCAACGCCACTCTACGACTACCGCAAATATTGGGCGGAATGCCTGGGGCCCGCGCCCTACCTGCCCATGTCAAAAACCGACATGGACAGACTGGGCTGGGATAGCTGCGATATCATCATCGTCACCGGTGATGCCTATGTCGATCACCCAAGCTTCGGCATGGCGGTGATAGGACGCGTACTAGAGGGCCAGGGGTTCCGCGTGGGCATCATCTCCCAACCGGATTGGACCAGCGCCGATGCCTTCAAGGTTTTGGGGCGTCCTAATCTGTATTTCGGTATTGCTGCGGGCAACATGGACTCCATGATCAATCACTACACCGCGGACCGAAAGCGACGCAATGATGACGCGTATACAGCGGGCGATGTAGCGGGTAAGCGACCTGATCGAGCCGTTACTGTTTATAGCCAGCGTGTTAGGGAAGCCTATCGCGACGTACCCATCGTCATCGGTGGTATTGAGGCCAGCCTTCGCAGAATTGCCCACTATGACTACTGGAGCGAGACCATCAAACGGTCAGTGCTGCTTGATAGCAAGGCTGATATGCTGCTGTTTGGCAATGCAGAGCGCGCTATCGTTGACCTGACACACCGATTGGCAGCCGGTGCAGCCATTCGTGATATCAGAGATTTACGGGGTACCGCCTTCGTCACCCGGGGCCCAGAGCCGGGGTTTCTCGAGGTTGATTCGACGTCAGTGGATCCAGTAGGTGTCATTGATAGCCATCCAAATCCCTACAACGGCATGGAAGCGGAAGTCTGTGACAACGCGTCTACAGACACCGTGATTGAGGTGCAGCCCGTTCGTTTGATGGCGAGCACTCAGCCAGAGCAAACCGTCATTCGCATACCCGCCTTCGAACAGGTAAAGAATGACCCCGTACTTTACGCTCACGCGTCAAGGGTTCTGCACAAGGAAACGAATCCTCATAACGCGGCAGCGCTCATACAAGCCCACGGCGATCGCGATGTATGGATTAACCCACCACCTATCCCATTAACAACCGATGAGCTCGACTGGGTCTTCGAGCTGCCCTACCAGCGGCTACCTCACCCCTGCTACGGTGACGACAAGGTTCCCGCATTTGACATGATTCAGCACTCGGTCAATATCATGCGCGGCTGCTTCGGTGGCTGCACATTCTGCTCGATTACTGAACACGAAGGACGAATCATTCAGAATCGATCGGAAGACTCCATCATCCGCGAGATCGAAAAAATCCGAGATACCAGTCCGACCTTTACCGGCGTTATTTCTGATCTGGGTGGTCCTACGGCCAATATGTGGCGTTTGGCCTGCAAAAGCAGTGAAATTGAAGCAAAGTGCCGCAAGTTATCTTGCGTATTTCCCGGTATTTGCAAAAACCTCAACACCGATCAAACGCCGCTGGTGCATTTATACCGGCGCGCACGGAGCTTGCCGGGCATTAAAAAGGTGCTTATTGCTTCTGGGCTCCGCTACGATCTCGCGGTTGAAACCCCCGAGTATGTGAAAGAGCTGGTCACGCATCACGTGGGTGGCTACCTTAAAATTGCACCTGAACATACCGAAACCGGTCCGTTAAGTAAGATGATGAAGCCGGGCATTGGCAGCTACGATCGTTTCAAGGCCATGTTTGAACACTACACGCGGCAGGCGGGGAAAAAACAGTACCTCATCCCCTACTTCATCGCCGCACACCCCGGCACTACCGACGACGACATGATGAACTTGGCACTATGGCTCAAACAACATAATTTCCGCGCCGATCAGGTACAAACGTTCTACCCATCTCCTATGGCCACCGCCACTGCCATGTACCATAGCGGCAAGAACCCATTAAAGCGCGTTACCCGCAACAGCGAGGCGGTTCCTGCTATTCGCAAACTCAAACAGCGGCGTCTGCACAAAGCATTTTTACGCTATCACGATCCCGATAACTGGCCCATGCTGCGAGAAACCCTGAAAAAAATGGGGCGCCGGGACCTTATCGGTAACGGCAAGATGCATTTGGTACCACTGCGCGATCCGCCGAAACGCCACCGCGTCGTGAAGACCTCTGGCAAACCGTTTGCCACACAGCATACCGGCCTGCCGGGCAAGGGACTTAAAAGCAAGCGTTGATTAGCGCCACAGGGCACTTAAACAGCGGCCATCACAACACGCGACATGCTGTTTAGCAGTGATAACGTCAGGGGGTAGGCAGCAGCCTGGCCACCCGAATCAACCGAGAACCGATGGCGCCAACCTAAAATATCCATGCTAATAAATAGAACAGCTGTACCTGCCTGGGCACGCCAAGTACCTGTTACCCTTCAGATTCGGTGAAAGGCCAGAATTTGCGGGAAACTCGCTGGTTTTTTGCCGAGGGTGCTGCTAGTTTTTGGGGTGCGCCGCTAGAGCGCTCACTCATACGTAATAATGACAATAGAATGACATCGAGGAAGTTAATATGCGTCTCAATCGAGTCGGTAGTGTTCCGTTCCTAGTCTCAGCTCTTACCCTCGCCATCAATGCACAAGCGCAAGGTGTCCTTGAAGAGGTCGTGGTGACGGCCACAAAACGTCAGCAGACACTGCAGGAAATTCCAATTGCCGTTTCTGTCGTATCGGCTGAAACCATCGAGCAAGCGCAAGTCTTAGACATCAAAGACTTGCAAACATTGGTTCCCAGCTTACGTGTGACGCAGCTGCAGGGCAGCGCACAAACCAACTTTATTATCCGGGGTTTTGGTAACGGTGCTAACAACCCGGGTATCGAGCCCTCGGTAGGCGTGTTTGTCGATGGCGTTTACCGTTCGCGGGTGGGTAGCTCCCTTGCCGATTTACCTAAAGTTGAGCGCATCGAGGTACTGCGCGGCCCCCAAAGCACCCTCTTTGGTAAAAATGCTTCCGCCGGTGTTATCAGCGTAGTCACTGCCAAACCCGACATGGATGGCTTCAGCGGCTCAATCGGAGGGACCGTAGGCAACTATAACCAGACCATCATTCGCGGCGATGTGACGGGCCCCCTGTCCGACACTGTGGGCTTTAGTTTGTTTGCCAGTGCCAACGAACGTGATGGTTACTTCGACAACCTCACTACCGGTACTGCTTTCAATGAACTCAATCGATGGAACTTCCGTGGCCAACTCTTGTGGACACCGTCCGATAAAGCCGAAGTTCGCTTGATCGTTGACGCCGAGGAAATCGATGAAGTCTGCTGTGGTGTGGCTAATCTTGTCGATGGTCCTACCGGCGGCTTGGTGCGATTACTCGGTGGCGACTTGGTTAGCAACGACCCCTTCGCTTATGAGAACTTTCAAGACTTTGACCCCTCAAATGTTATTGAGACACAGGGTACGTCGCTGCACATCGACTACGAATTCAGTGATTTCAGCCTGACGTCGATTACCGCCTTCCGAACATTAGACCAGTTCCAGTCCGGTGACGTGGATTTCACCAGCGCACAGCTTATCAGCCCCGACGCCGCGGATACCCGTCACACCAAAATCGATACCTTTACGCAAGAGCTACGCCTCACCTCAACCGGTGATGGCCCACTGCAATGGATGGTGGGGGCGTTCTACTTCAATGAAGAGGTGGAACATGACGAGACGTTTGGGTTGGGCCCAGCTTTCCGTCCCTATGTCGATGGATTACTGGCAGGCGCCGGTGCGCCAGTTGACCTAGCCTTTATCGAAAGCTCAGTGGGTTTACCCGTTGGCACGTTTTACGCTGAAGGAACGGGTAACCTACTGGAAGACTATGCCCTTGACGACGAAACGCTATCGCTGTTTGCGCAGTTCGATATTGATCTGACCGACGCACTTACTCTTACGGTAGGCGCTAACTATACCCAGTCGGAAAAAGAAGCTTCCGCAGACCTTACTAACAACAACCTCTTTGGCACTTTACCCCTGGCTGCCATTGGGCTTGGTGGTCTTGAAACGGCCCAGTTCCTACCCCCTTTCGTTACCTACCCTAACTCGGTAGAAGACGGTAGAAGCGATGACAGCAAAACAACCTACAGTGTCCGCTTGTCCTACGACGTGTCGCCCAATGTTAGTGTCTACGGCGGTGTCAGTACCGGTTTCAAGGCCACGTCTTGGAACCTGTCGCAGGATACAGGTCCCATCGCCGTCGATTCGGCCGCGCTGTTGGCGGCAGCCGATCCAGCGCTCCCTGCACTGCCCGCCTTGGGATTACCTCCGGGCGTGGCTAATTACCCGGGCGCCGTTTACCCAGGCTCACAAGTACCACCTGCGACTCGCTTTGCCGGCCCCGAGGAGTCAACGGTTTATGAGATTGGTTTGAAGGGCGAATGGGACACCTTTGCTATCAATGTCGCTGTATTTGATCAGGAAATTGACGGTTTCCAATCGAATATCTTCTCAGGCACCGGTTTCAATCTTGCCAACGCGGGTAAGCAATCAACCGAGGGCTTGGAACTTGATGCCACATGGACGCCCGTTGACGGGCTTCGCATAGGCTTTGCCGGTACTTGGCTGGACCCTTTGTATGACGATTTCCGCAATGCAATCGGTCCAGATGGCTTCATCTTTAATGAAGCAGGAGAACGCATTGGTCTGACGGGTCAGCAACCCGCGGGTATCCCAGAGTTCTCTGCCAACACCAATGTGACTTACAACTTCGCCATGGGCGATATCCAAAGTTATGTGCGCGTCGAGCATGTTTATGAAGAAGATGTGCAAGTCGTCGACAACATACCGGCGTCCATCGCATCGCGGGAAATCAATATGTTTAACGCCAGCGCGGGTTTCACACTCAGTAATGGTCTCGACTTCAACCTGTGGGGACGTAACCTGAACGACGATGAGTACCTGCTCTCGGCATTTCCTTCAGTTGCGCAAGCTGGCAGTATCAGCGGCTATCCCAATCAGCCCCGCACCTATGGCCTTACTGTGAAATACAGCTTCTAGTGATTGGACACAAGGTCTGAATGACATTTGCTACAGGCGCCCATGCGGCGCCTTTCTTTTGTCTGAAACGCGTTTATCTGAAAGGAATCTTGGCAACCGGCACGTAGCGGTGGCTGCGAGGGCAAACAGCGTTGGTTGTGATAGACGACCGCTGGCGCGCGCACTAGGTGTCGCTGCTCTCCAGTGCAGTACCCTTTACAAACTCACCCAGCATCCGGAACTCCGTTTGTCGCGGGGTCTTCTTACGCCACATTAAGCCAATTTGTCGAGCCACACCCGCCTGATCGAAAGGCCTCAGCTTTAGGTCGGTACCCATGGTAATGCCCGCATCAACCGCCATTTTCGGCAGTAGTGTGATGCCAATACCGTTAGCTACCATCTGTACGATGGTCGACAAACTGGTGGCCTGATAAGGCATTGATACCTGGTTATCTCTAAGGCGACAGGCCTCCAGTGCGTGATCTCGCAAACAATGGCCGTCCTCCAGTAACAAGAGGCCCTCGCCCTTAAGATCTGAGGTCTGCAAGTGAGTCTTAACTGCCAAAGCATGTTGTTCGGGTGTTGCCAACAGAAAGTCATCTTCCATTAATGGCATAACATCGACGTTTTCCGCCGGAAATGGCAGGGCTAACAGCAAAATATCCAACTCTCCCGCGTGGAGGGCATCGACCAGTGGTTGACTCAAGTCCTCCCGGATGAAGAGTTTAAAATCGGGGTGGTCGCTGCGCAGCTTGCGCAACAATCGAGGCAATAAAAAAGGCGCAATGGTAGGAATTACTCCCAGTCGCATTTTGCCGCTCAATGGCTCACCAGCAGCAGCGCACATCGCCACCAAATCTTCTGTATCGACCAAAATACTATGGGCGCGCTCGACCACATCAACACCCAAGGTTGTTAACAATACGTTTCGGTTATTGCGCTCGACCAGGGACACGCCCAGGGTGTCCTCAAGCTCCTGAATGCCCGCACTCAAAGTACTCTGGGAGACGTAGCAGGCTTTGGCTGCTTGGCCAAAGTGCTGATGCTCGGCAACAGCACAGAGATATTTGAGCTGTTTTAACGTAGGTTGGCGCGCCATTTGGTATCTCCTTGAGTGCGCACGGTAAATGTCTAACTGCGCTGAGTGCATTATCGCCGATTCATCGCATCGATGCGCCCCCCGCGTTACACTACAGGCACTTCACACGGGAGAGGCATCTTTTGACATTAGTGGTTTTCGACATGGACGGCACGCTGCTCAATGCGGCGTCTGAAATTACGCCCTTTACCGCCGAGACCTTAAAACTGCTCGAGAAAAACGGTATTGCCTACACCATTGCTACTGGCCGAACCCTGCAAGCCGCGCGACGACCACTTCGCAATCACCGCTTCCAACTACCGCACATACTCAAAAATGGCGCGGTCATCTGGTGTCCAGAGCAAGAAAACTATAGCCACCAACACCTATTAACCCAAAGTGAGGTTTGGCATGTATTAGCAGCATTTACCCTGCAAGACATCACGCCCTTTGTGTTCACTCTGGAAGAAGACAATCACCATGCGGTGTATCACGCACCACTGAAAAATCGTTCTGAGCAGCGCCTAGCCCAGTTATTCGAAGACGAGCGCCACCTGCCGCTAGCGCCGCTCAGCGATATGCCAACAGACGCAAATGTCATTAACGTCAGTGCCATGGGCCCTGAAACGGCCATCTCGTCGGTCATTGCCTCAATAGCCGACGAGCCTCACTTGGTGGCGTATAGTGGCGTCGCGATCGAGAGCAAACAGCAGTGCTGGGTCGATATTCACCATAGTTTGGGCAGCAAAGGTAACGGCATTAACACGCTGCGTTCTGAGCATGAATTCGATGAAATCATTGTGTTTGGTGATGGTGACAACGACTTAAGCATGTTCGCAATTGCCGATGAGGCCTACGCGCCAGCAAATGCCCAAGCCGATGTCAAAGCAGCTGCCCACGACATCATTGGCCATCACGATGAAGACGGCATCGCCCGCTTCCTTCGCAAACGCTTTCAGTTGCGGTACTAGCGCACTCTCTAATATTTGCTAGCGCCTGCTAATATTTGCTAGCGCCTGCTAATATTTGCTCGCGCCTGCTCATACTTGCTTACGCTTGCCACGCTGCTTGGGTTGTATCAGCCAAACCCCAGCGAAAATGGCCACTAATGCCACAAAATGCTCCGCCATAACTGGCTCACCAAGCAGCCAAGCACCTGCACCAAACGCCAAGGCGGGTATCAAATAATTAATGGTCGATAGGAACCCGGGGCCAACTTCGCTGACAATGGTGAAATACACCCAAGTAGCGGCGCCTGTTGCAAAAAGACCCAACACAGCCACGGCCAGCCAAGCGGTAGGCACGTCGAAAGGACTTACCCAAGGCTGTGTCATGAGCATAGGCCCCATCAATAACGCCGAGCCCAAGCACAAACTGCCGGCGGACACTGCCACCACATCAAAAGGCGGCAGACGTTTCGTGAAAATACCATTGACTGCGTAGCAAAATGTTGCGGCAACGGCGGCCAACTGACCGGGTAGCCGCTCGGTATTGCCTGCACGTAAAACCTCGTCTCCCAACAAGAGTGCTACACCGACAAAACCCAGCGCCACCCCTGCTAAGCGGGTGGTCGTTAAGGGCTCGTGCTCGAGAAACCAGTGACCTAGCACCAAAATGGTGATTGGCATCAGTGCCATTAGTAGGCCAACCTCACCACTGGGTACCGTTTGCTCCGCCCAAGCGATTAACGTAAACGGCAAGATGTTGCCCGACAGGGACAAAAACAGCATCCGAAACCACCACTGTTTACCTCTGGGCAACTGACCTCGCCTCACCGTCAATAGCAGCAGCATAACCAATCCACCCAGGGTGAGCCGACCCCACACCACCGTTACTGGCTTAAAGGCTGGCAGTGCCACAGCAATGAGATAAAACGCCAAGCCCCAAGCGACTACTAAATAGCCAAGCAGCGCCCAATGGCGTGGTGTCGGTGTTACCAGCACAGTGAAGTCTCCCTATACGCCCTATTAGCAACGCATATCTCACGATCTGCTACTCTTGCACCATGCCGTTGAGTAGAGCCCCGTGTCATCATGTCCAGCCCAAACCCTATCACCCCAGAGTTGCAAGCACACCTCGATGCGGTGTTGGCCACCCAGCCACCCTCAGGCCCTGCCATTACCCTTGCAGCGGCCTTTGTTCGACGTTGGTTTAAGCCCCATTTCAGTGGTTTGGAGCGACTACCCAAGAAACCCGCTCTTTTTGTGGGCAACCACGCTCTGCTGGCACTCGACGCTTTCACGTTTCAACTCCTTATGCACTACGACTATGGCCGTTTTCTGCGTCCACTGGGCGATCGAACACTTTTTAAAAATCGCCAGTATGCCGACGCCGTCGTCTCATTAGGTGCAGCTGTGGGTGAACCCGCGGTCGTGGAACAGTTAATGGATGCGGGTGAAGATTTACTGCTCTACCCCGGCGGTGCCTACGAGGCCGTAAAAGCACCCGAGCAGCGCTATGA
The DNA here is from genome assembly GCA_965658685.1 of Luminiphilus sp. Taxonomy (GTDB): domain Bacteria; phylum Pseudomonadota; class Gammaproteobacteria; order Pseudomonadales; family Halieaceae; genus Luminiphilus. Next base: position 19,061 of record CBFHTF010000015.1, on the reverse strand, counting down.
ACTGATGTGGCAACAACGCTTTGGCTTTATACGGCTTGCAGCAAAAATGGGTTACACCATTGTGCCCTTTGCGGCTGTAGGCCCCGACGAATACTACAACCAGTACATGACGGGCCCCGAACTACAACAGGCTCAGCTGGTGCAATTACTCACGCGCATTGGGTTGATACCCGCCGATCTTCGGAGCGATCTTGTGCCACCGCTGCCTGCCGGGGTATTTGGGTCGCCGCTACCGAAACCCAAAACCACGTTTTATGGCTTTGCACCGGCCATTGATCTTAGCGATTATGCGGGACCCGTACCCGACGAGTCAGTGCAACGCCGTCTGCGTAAGCGTGTGGCAGATGCTATCGATCGGGAAATTAAGCAACAGTTGCTGCTCCGAGAGCGGCAGCGACACCAAGATGGCCTTCTGCGCCGGATACTCTCTCTTTAGCGATGAAATGGGCTGTCTCAATCTAAAAACACGACATCACACTCAAGGAGTGAAGTGAGCCCATGCGAAAGCTAGCTCTTGTAAGCGCTGTAATTATCTGCGGCTGGTTACTTCTGTCATTGACGGTACTACCTCCTTACGCCATAACGCCAGGTGATAATCCGGTAACAAAAACCCCCAAGGATGTGGGTCTCAGTTATACGCCCGTCACTATTCCTGTTGACGATATTGCGCTTGAAGGATGGTGGATTCCTGCGTCATCAGCCCGAGCAGTAATGCTTTTTGTGCACGGTGCTGGCTCCAATCGAACGTCTTGGTTCATTCAGTCATTAGATCTTTACCGGTTACTTGTCGATCTCAATATTGCGGTATTGACCGTGGATCTTCGAAACCACGGCAACTCACCGAAAACTGACGGTAAACTTCGTATGGGTGCTGTTGAATGGCGCGATGTAACGGCCATGGCGAAGTGGCTCGATGCATCGCCTCACAAAGCGTTACCACGTATCGCCATGGGCGCCTCCATGGGTGGTGCAACGGTGATTCATGCGCTCTCACACGACTTACAGGTAGATGGCGTGGTTCTGTTTGACCCCGCATTGGATACCCAAGACGCGCTGGCCCAAGGCGGCTGGGTCCAGACGGGTATTCCGACACCCCTGCTCCGGCCCTTTGCCTGGGCTACCACCACCTTTTGGGGGCTACCATCGGGTAATCACGATGCGTTCGCAAAAGCGACAGGCATAGACCAACCCGTCTTACTTATTCAAGACCCTGACGACCCGGTTACCCGCGCTCACTACGCCAAAAGACTGAGTAATACCAATTCAAAGGTGACACTCGCTGTGGCACCGACAACCCAAGCCACAGCAAATTGTCTAACGGGTAAAAAGCGCTGGGGCAGTCATGTTGCTGCGTTCAGTTGCCATCCAGATTGGTTCAGTGCCCAACTCTCCGACTATCTGGATACTGTCATCGGGGGCAGTTAGCCGCCGCCAGCTGAGATGCTACTTACTGGGGATTCCTCACGGTGAGTGTCTGCGGTTTGGCGCTTGTGGGAACCCATCCCGATATAGCGAAGACGAAACCCTCTTCCGCAATAGTGAGTACCTCAAGTATAAGCGGCATGGGCCGGGCGGACATAGTCACTGAACCATCCGCTATTGGCTACTTTGCGTATTAACGCCATGCTAGTCGGAGAGTCTCAACTATCCGGCAGCAAACGTTTGCGTAACCTGTATCCAAACCCACGAGGTCTCCCATGAAAACGCTTGTTTCTACTTTGGCACTTGGTGCCGCATTGCTGTCCGCGAATACTTCGGCCTGCCCCGAATACCTGAATAACAGTATGCGTAAATTGGCTTCAAAAGAGGCCATTAACTTCTGTGAAGCCTACGCGGGCAAGCCGATGCTCATCATCAACACTGCCAGTAATTGTGGCTATACGCCCCAGTTCGATGGGCTCGAGAAACTGCATAAAGACTACGAAGATAAAGGTTTAGTAGTTATCGGCTTTTCTTCTGACACCTTTTTCCAAGAAGAAAATGACGAAGGCGATGCTGCCACGGTGTGCTACGAAAAATACGACGTATCGTTCCCGGTAATGGCCACTAGCCCAGTTCGCGGCGGTGATGCGAACCCTGTCTTCAAGGGGCTTGGCGAGGCTAAGGGCTACCCCACATGGAACTTCAACAAGTACTTGGTCGATGGCGAGGGTAACGTTGTGGAACATTTTGGCAGCAACGTCGGTCCCGATGATCCAAAGCTGCTCAGCGGTATTGAGAGTGTTCTGTAGGCTATCTTCATAGCCAATCGCGATAGCGCATTTATCAATCGTTGTCTGAGCCTACTGCGTCATCCGGGCCGCGTAAGCGCGGCCTCGTGGCACCCTGCCCTTGCTGCCAACGGCGAGTGCCACTTACCTTCCACCACCTCATTCCGAGAAAAATGCACCGGCGCACGTGGTTTCGCAAACACTATGCCCGTGAGCAACTCAACAACGGCATCATGATTTGTCGCCGCTGCCACCAAGGCATTCATCAACGACACGATGAAATGACCTTGGGCAAACACTTTAATAGTTTAGAGAAACTGCTTGCCGACCCCGCCTTGGCTGAACATTTCGCCTGGGTTGCGAAACAACGCGAACGGCTTTAACCGACCGCTGCCACATTACAGAGCGCGTGGGGCGATGTTATCGGTCTATGTGCACTAGTGGCCGCCGATTGATGGCGACGTCAAACCCAATTGATCAAGCAAATGTCGGGCCACGGATTCTGCTGACTGCTCACCACTGACCACAAAATCAGCCCACTTTTTTGCAGGGGCGCCGAATTGCTCGAACATGGGTTGCGCCCGAGAAAACCAGAAATCCCTCACCGATGCCTCGCTGCGACCACGATCAACAGCATCACGCCGAATGCGACGCTGCAGACACACAGCATTGGGAGTGTCCACGTACACCCAGCAATCAACCTCGGAACGCAGGGGCTCGTGTGCCGCCAAGAGAATACCCTCAATGATGAGGATGTGTGGCGGCGATACGACGTGACCACCAGCTACACGGGTATGTTGGGTGAAATCATAGTGAGGAACAGTAATCGATTGCCCGGCTCGGAGGGTCGCGAGATGGTGGCAGAACAACTCAAACTCCAATGCATCGGGGTGATCAAAATTGGTCTGATCACGCTGCTCAAAACACTGCGCTGAAAGGTCTCGATAGTAGGCATCAAGGGATAGCTGTGCCACATGCCCATGGGGAATAGATTGCTGGCAGAGCGTGGCCAGCACAGACGCGAGGGTGGTTTTACCCGACCCAGACGCGCCAACCACAGCAATCACCCGCATAGGGGACGATTGGGCGCGTGGCTTCCCGCGATGCACCGATGACAATAGTGATGCCACAGTGACTAAGGCAGACTCGCGGAGCCATATTGCAGCTCCAACTGTTGCCGGATCTTTCTTTTTTCCTCGCGGGCGTCTACGCGCGCGCATTCGCCATTGTTCCAACGCCGATAACGGTCGTAAGCGGGTTGGCCAATGTTGGTCACCAACTCCCACACAAGCAGACAGCGCTCGGTCGCTGCTAGTGGGGACTCTTCCGCCGCCTCTTGCAGTAAGGCATCCAAAGACTCCCCACGAGCCTCTACACGAATATTGTCGGGGGTGTCCAAAATGAGCGTGTGAGGTGCCTCTGGCACAAATGGTGGCCAGGATTGTCCCGCCACTGCGCCTGGTTCCCCACGGCGGGCAAAGTCCGCCCATGCTGACATCATATGCTCAGTCATAGCTGCCGCTGACGGTGTATCGGGGTACATGTAATCACCAATGGAACCATACATGGGCTTACCCATCACAAACGCTATCTCTGCCGCGTGGGCTGCACCCAAAATCTTTGAAAATGGTAGGAACCAACTGTCGGCTTGTTCATCCCAGTCGAATCGATAGGCGTAGAGCCCCCCGTAGCCGGCTGTGGCTAACGCAGCCAATGGTTCATCGACACCCCGGGCTTTCCAGCCTCGCGAACGAATATCAATCCAGTACCGGTAAAGGGCTTCATCGCGAATACGCATCTTGGGTGGTAGCGCACCGAACAAAACAGGCTCTCCGTCGACAAAGTACCGGTTTAAGCCCAGCCACAAGGTCACCTCATCTCGGTTGGAGCCGGCTAATACTGGTACCTGCTTGTTCAAACCAGCATCAGCCATTGCGGATAACATACCGGCCTCAGGAATCACAATGCCGTCCGCTGTACTCAGCGGCGATAGGTGATCTTTATCGAGACTGTCGTATGTGCTCAACAGGTCAGCCACAGGAACAGTCCGCAAAACATTAGGTTCAACCGTATCTGCGTCGAGATCTAGCGCCTGAATAAGCTCCCAACTGCCACGATCAATTTGCTCAAATTCCCGCTCGCGATTCACTGCTTGGCGGGGGGTTACCGTGGTTGTGTAACCCGATTGGGCAATAGCGCGATGAAACAAACCGTCGGCCAAAGGCGATGCTAGCAATGCATATACATTGTGCGCCCCAGCACTCTCACCAAAGACAGTGACGTTCTGAGGATTACCACCGAACTGCTCGATATTGCTTTGTGTCCAGTTAAGAGCCGCAATAATGTCAAGGTGCCCAAAGTTAGAGGTTTGATCGAGGCCCTTGGCAGTGCCCTGTACATTGGGGTGGGTGAACCAGCCTAGAGGACCTAGCCGGTAATTGAGGGTAACCACAACGACCTGCTCGCGCGCAGCCAGCTCAGAAAAGTCGTAGGAACCTTTGTAACCGGTGGTATTACCGCCACCGTGAATCCATACCATGACAGGTAGCGAGCGCTCGGTGGCATTGGCGGGCGCTACAACATCTAAGTACAAACAATCTTCACTACCAACCGGCGCTGTGCCCTTGGTTCCGGTTGCCTCACCGGGCATTTGGGGGCACATAATGGGCTCCGATCTCGGCGTAATCGGGTCGCTCGATGGGCTAAGTGCTTGAGGGGCTCGCCAGCGCAAGTCCCCTACAGGAGGCTGAGCGTAGGGAATGTTCAACCAACGCAGAGCGCGAGCATCACTGCGCTGGGCCACAACCGTCCCCGATGTGGTGGTTACTGCTGCATCCGGGACGACTTGTAATCCCGATGAGGAACAACCCCATAGTGTGAGTGCAACGACTGCCGTAATGACAACTCTCAAAGCTCTATCCCTTGGCTAACAATGATCGTCATTGATGCTACGCGCGATTCTATGCGTCAGATCGGACCACAGCGCCAAGTGCTACATGCACTGCTATTTTTGCGATACCAGCGGCTTCCGACCCACTAAAGTCTCCAATAAAAAGCCGACGATGACGACATACAGGGCAGCTAGAACAAGCATAGCAAAACGGAAAGCAAATGCTTGATAGGGGTCCTTACCCGTATCGGTATCAGCCAGTGCAGGGCCCAGTATTAGGAAAAAGGTGACGCCAACATCACGCCAAAACAGTGAAGTACCCATGTCGCTCGCCCGCAAGTAGACCTGTCGGCCTACGAACAACATGACCACAGTACACCATAAAGCCAACATCCAGAGTGTTGGGCTAAAGCGGAGCACTACCCACACGCCAACCCCCAAAACACCTGCGAGCGTGGTGGAGCCCAATAAACTTCGCGCCGCCGATCGCGCGTCCCGAGCGCTCTCACTGGTCGACAGAGCCACCGTTTTCAGCATAACGGGAGCGTGACCTAGGGGGTTAATCAGCAAGAATATGTAGGCGGGCATAACCAATACGACAGAGCGCAGCACATGAATATCACGCGCCGTTTTTGACGCCTCTGTGGGGGCACTTGGCGCACAAATAGGATTTGGGAAGCATTGATAGGCCACCCAGTAGGCCAACATGGCAATACCGAAACCCACAGCCATACTACTCACCAGACTCTGTGCCAAGGCAAGACTGACCACACCAAATCCTGATACCAGCGTGATACCGGCGGCCAATAGCGAACCGATGGCGGCATTAGCGCTGCTCACCGTAAACCACGCACTAATGGCCACGCCAATAGCCACCAACAATAGCCCCGTGACAGGAGAGCCCTCCACTACGGGAGCCAACCAAATACCGGTACCCAAGACCAATGCAACAACCAGGGAAAGGGGTATGATTTTGGCGACACCCATGGGAGGCGCGCCGCTTATACCGACAAGCACTGTAAACAACGGGGCAAGATGCGGCATATCAATAGCGGTCCCAAAACCAACCAGGACCGCCAGCGCAGTGGCTAATGCGAGCCGGAAACAGCGGCTAGCCTCAATAGGCATAAGACAAGAAGCTGCGGATTGACAGACTCAAGCTTGCCAACCAATGCATGAACACCGGCGCATCTTCAGTGAACGCAACGACCGAAACTTGACTGCCCACACGCATAGCCTCGGCTGGCGGTGCATGATGCTCTGACCAGTTCACCCGAATACTGAAACGTTGTGCTTGGCGAAGCCAATCTCGATCATTACTGATGCTAGGTATGCTGCCCGGCGCGGTCGATGGACCTGTGCCCACCCCGTATCCTAGGGATGTCACCGTCCCCGAGAATAGTTCCCCAGGAACACTGTCGAACAAAAGCTTCACCGTGGTCCCCGATCGAATATGCGCCAGATTATTTTCGGTAAAGGCAGCCTCAATCCACAGTGGGTCGCTGCCTATCAACGTCACTACCGGGCGGGCAGCCGTAACAAACTGGCCTGTAGCCACTTGCACATCAGCGACAACGCCACTTATGGGGGCTCGAACCTCGGTATTAGCTAAATCCCATTGCGCTTTGCTTACTGCAGCATCCACCGACGCCAAAAAGGCATTATTTGTGTTATCGGGGCCCCCTTTCGACTGTATGGCCCGCTCAACATCTGCGCGCGCCGCATCCACCTGCGCAGAAGCGGACATCAATGAAGCCTCAGCAGCTTCCAGACGGCGCTGGGACACTGTTCCTGGATCATCATCGTACAGGCGCTGGAGTCTCTCATAGCCCTTACGCTGTTTATCTTCGGCCACTAAGGCTGCCTCTAACTTGGCTTGGGCCGCAGTGACAGTGGCATCGCCAGCCAACAACTGCTGCACAGCTTTATCGCGTTCGGCCATAGCGCGGGTCAGTGCAATGTCGTAGTCCATGGGATCAATGCGAAACAATAAATCACCCTCGGTAACGGGAGTATTGTCTGACACGGCTACTAACGCGGTAGGCCCAGCCACTTGGGGTGATATGCCAATGACATTGCCCACAACTCTCGCCTGTGTTGTTAGCGGCGTTAACCGATCGGCACTGATGTACCAGGTCAGACTAAGCACCAACAACACGATAATGATGACCGTACCGCGGTTTATGGTAGCGCGCGCTTTTTCATTGGTCTCAGTATCGACCGATGGTGGAATCACCTGCTGTTCTGAAGATGGCTGGCCGGTCATGGACGATGAGCTCCAACTTGAAGGGCGTAGGATATGGGGGGATTCCTTTGGAATGTCATGGGCTTGGTTTCACAGGGTCACTCAGGGGGGTTCGTAAAACCGCTGACCAGTCGGTGCGCTTTTGCATAGCCTCACGATTGCTTGCCGATACGAGTGCATCAAGCTGTTCTGGCTGCCAACCACCGCCCAGTGCTTTGTAAAAAGCCACTAGAGCCGATAAATAAGCGGCATCGGTTTGCAATTTCCTATCGGCTTGATTGAGCACAGAACGCTGCGCATCCAACACCCGCTGGAAATCGGTGTAGCCCTCCCGGTACCGAATTTGAGCCAGGACCAGTGAGCGCTCGGCAGCTTCAACCGTTTGTGTCAGCAAGCCTCGTTGCTCAGTCGTGTAGCCAATGGCAATGATGGCATCACTCACCTCCCTCGCCGCGGTTAACACCGTTTGCCGATACACCTCCACAAGCTGCTGAAGTCGAACATCCTGCACTTTTACGGTACTGGCGATGCGCCCCCAGTCAAATACCGACCATGACACCGCAGGTCCTAGGGCAACACCCCGTAGCTCATCGATGAAGGGCAAGCTGTACTTATTCCAAGACAATTGCCCGCCAACAGCGATGGACGGGTAATAATCGGCCTTGGCAAGCCCTATCTGTGCAGACTGAGCGGCAACTTGCCACAGACTGGCTCGGACATCCGGCCGCTGCTGCAACAACGCAGCAGGCAAACCCGTTATTGGTTGGAGCCTTACAGTGTCGGCATGAATAGATGTCAGCGTATGCAGCTCATCGATGACACCCGGGGGTCTCCCCAATAACACTGCAAGGGCGTTATGCAGTTGGGCGCGGGCCTGTAAAAGTGCGGGCAAACTAGCCTTGGTTGAAAGATACTGAGTGCGCGCCTGCTGAAGGTCTAACTCCGATTGCTGGCCGGCATCAAATAGCTCCTGCGTGATCTCGAGGCTACGACGTTGGCGATCGATATTGGCCTGCAGCACATCAAGGCGCGATTCGGTGATACGTAGCCGCCAATAAACATCGACCACTTGCGCCACCAAAAGTACTTGCGCATCCCGCTGCGCCGCAATTGAGGCGAGAAACGCGGCATCGGCAGACTCCTGCGCCCGCTTGAAGCGTCCCCAAAAATCGAGTTCCCAACCAACAGCGAGCGTGGCGTCCCAGCGGGTCAAACCATCGCTATTGCGGCTGCTATCGTTGCGCACCTCCACCACACTACCAGACAGCGTTTGCTGCTGAGGGTAGTTCAGGGCATCTGCGCCGATTACCAGTGCTCGGCTTTCCAGTACGCGCAAGCCCGCGATCTGTAAACCTGGATTATCGGCGCGAGCGCTCTGAACCAAGGCATTGAGAACCGGATCATTGAATTGCATCCACCACTGGTCTATCGCGGCGCCCGCTCCTTCCGAGCCGGCAGTTGTCGTAACAACTGCGCCATATAACTCAGTCTCAAGTTGGTGTAGCCAGGGCAGCGATGGCTCCTCATAGTCGGGGCCTACCGTGGTACACCCTTGCAGTGCACCCAGTGCCAAAGCACACAGCCATCCACGATAACGTTGGCACTTCAACAACACTAAGATCAATCAGCCGAACTAGGTGCAGTAGCGGCGGTCTCTTGATCTACCCATGCCATAAAGAGACTGTAACCAAGCGACAACAGTACCGCCCCCAAAAACAGGCCAATCAGTCCGAGCGCAACCACACCACCGATGGCGCCAATGAGTACGACCGGCATGGGAACATCGACACCCCGCCCCAGTAGTACCGGCTTCATAAGGCCATCCGCCACACCACCAAGCACAAAAAAGACAGTCATGATGGTATTAAATAGCACACCGCCATCACCGGTCATCCACAACCAGAGAATGATTGGCAAGGTCACCAGTAACGCCGGTAACTGCACGATGGAAATAACCATAATCAAAATTGCCAGCACCCCCGCAAGCGGGATGCCCACAATCATAAAACCAATACCCAGTAGGATGGCCTGTAAAAAAGCAATACCAACAACGCCAGTGGCAACCGAGCGCGTGGTGGCGATACTGAGATTCAAAAGCGGCGCCCCTCGGTCATCGCCGGTAAGCGCACAGGCGATACGCGTCATCGCCACGGTTGCGGACTGGGCATGGGCCATCATGATGCCCGCAACAATGATTGCCCCCAAAAACAATGCCACCGTGCCAGCTGCACTGCCCGCTATGGACAAAAGCGTACGCATAACGGTTTTGAGGCCCTCTTGATGGGTTTGTAAGGTTTCGGGAAGATTCGCCGCAGCCTCAGACCAAAGAGCGAAGACACGCTCACCGACGATTGGCCAGTCAGCCACTGATTGGGAGGGCGCCGGTAACACCCATGCCCCCGAACGATACGCCTCAACGAAATCGGTAACGCGCTCGGCAAAACTCATCGCCAGAGTCACGACCGGGACGCCGATGAGAAGTAAAGCGAGCACCACAATGAGGGTAGCGGCTCGAGACGCCGAGCATCCTAGCCGCCGTCGCAGCCAATCGGCAGCGGGTTGTAGGGCCACCGCCAGGACCAGCGCCCAAAGCATAATGGGCGCAAAAGGTGCAAACACGCGCACACACAGTAACAGGCCCAGAGCGACCAAAGAGAAGCGCATGAGCGCCGGCAACAAGGTCTCTACACGCGCTTGCTGCGCGTCCGTTTGTTCATTACCTACCACTTGAGTCCCCCCACTGGCTGCTTAAAGCCCCGAAAGACAGGCAAGCACCGTTCACAAAAACAAATGGAGTTTTATAGCAGCATTAACGGATTTGTCACTATTTTCCCCTGTGCAGTACACGTACACTTCATGCATGTCGCGACAGGTAGTCGCCGTTCTTGTACCACACACGCCAAACTGCACACGCTGGCGTCTTAGGAAACTCCATGTTCACCAACCTTAAAGCCGATTGGTTCGGCAATATTCGCGCTGACATTCTTGCTGGTCTCGTGGTCGCACTGGCGCTGATTCCAGAGGCCATCGCATTTTCCATCATCGCCGGTGTCGATCCGCGGGTGGGCCTTTATGCGTCTTTCTGTATAGCCGTGGTCATTGCGTTTGTCGGTGGACGACCCGGTATGATTTCAGCGGCCACCGGCGCCATGGCATTGGTGATGGTGACGCTTGTGAAACAACATGGCCTCGATTATCTGCTGGCGGCAACGATGCTGACGGGGGTAATACAAATAATTGCCGGCACCTTGAAGCTGGGCGAACTCATGCGTTTCGTGTCTCGCTCGGTAGTCACTGGCTTCGTTAATGCGCTGGCGATTCTTATCTTCATGGCGCAGCTACCCGAGCTTACGAATGTCACTTGGCATGTGTACGCAATGACCGGTGCCGGTCTCGCCATTATTTACTTATTCCCACGTCTACCTGTTGTAGGTCGAAACATCCCATCGCCACTGGTGTGTATTGTGTTAATGACGGGCGTCAGTGTGGCACTGGGACTGGATATCCGAACCGTGGGTGACATGGGGGAATTGCCCGATACCTTGCCGGTATTTTTATTCCCCGATATCCCGCTCACCCTTGAGACTCTATGGATTATCGCTCCCTACTCCTTGGGCTTGGCGGTTGTCGGTTTGCTCGAATCCTTGATGACCGCCACCATCGTCGATGACCTAACAGATACCAGCAGTGATCGTAATCGAGAATGCAAAGGTCAAGGCATAGCCAATGTGGTTGCCGGTCTTTTCGGAGGTATGGCGGGCTGCGCCATGATTGGTCAATCGATTATCAACGTGAAGTCCGGTGGCCGAGGCCGGCTGTCCACCTTCACCGCGGGTACCGTGCTTATCATCATGGTGGTTTTCCTCGATGATTGGCTTCGGCAGATCCCTATGGCTGCGCTGGTAGCTGTCATGATTATGGTGTCGATTGGTACGTTCTCTTGGGCCTCTATTCGAGATTTACGGCGCAACCCACTCTCTAGCAATATCGTTATGGTGGTCACGGTAGCGGTGGTGGTTGCTACCCACAATCTGGCGATTGGCGTATTTGTAGGTGTGCTGCTGGCCTCACTATTTTTCGCTCACAAAATCGGCCGCTTCATGGTGGTAAAAATTGACGAGCTCGATGCCCAGGGCTGTCGACGCTACCGGGTTGTAGGACAGGTCTTCTTTGCCTCTAGCGAGCAATTCGTCGCCGCGTTTGATTTCCGTGAAGTCGTTGAAAGGGTCGTTATCGATTTAAGTCAGGCCCATTTTTGGGACCTGACATCCGTTGCGGCACTGGATAAGGTGGTCATCAAGTTTCGACGCGAAGGAGCCGAGGTGGACATTCGAGGTATGAACGAAGCGACAGAAACCGTGGTCGATAAATTCGGCATTCACAACGACGCCGCAGAAGTCGAAAAATTAATGGGTGGTCACTAACACTCGGAGCATTGTTAACAATGGACACTATTTTTGCCTGCATCGACGGTTCCACATTTAATAACGCTGTCTGCGATGCGGCGCGCTGGGCATCAGAGCGCCTCACCAAACCGGTGACACTTCTGCATACACTCGAGAAACACCCTCAGCATGGCGCCGATACGCTCAGCGGTAACATTGGACTAGGCGCTCAGACCGAACTCTTAGAGCAGATGGCGCAACTGGACCAAGAGCGTGCCCGCCTGGCCATGCAATATGGCAAGGCACTGCTCGAGAGCGCCAAATCGCGTATCGGTGCGAACCATGCCGAACCGGTTAACTGCTTGTTGCGACATGGCGATTTTGTAGAAACGCTTGTTGAGCTCGAGGCCCAAGCGCGCCTTATGGTCGTCGGGAAAGTGGGACTCGATCATGGCAGCCAGTTCAGTGCCGTGGGCTCCCACGTGGAAACCTTGCTTCGACAAGTACACACGTCGGTGCTCATTGCCAATCAAGTGTTCCAGCCACCCCAGAGTTTCATGCTGGCTTATGACGGCCGCGATACCGCGGATCGCTCGCTCGCCCGCATCATCGACGGTGGACTGTTAACCGGCCTGCCTTGCCACCTGGTCATGGTCAAATCCGGTGACCGCAACCGGGAAGACAAGCTACAAGTCGCCGAAAAACGACTGACTGAGGCCGGATTTCAGGTGACAACTGCATTACTTGAGGGTCCCATCTTCGAGACGCTACAGGCCTACCAACAAGCACAACAAACGTCTTTGCTTATCATGGGCGCGTTTGCCCACTCAAAGGTAAGACACTTGTTTTTAGGCAGTAACACCATTCGAATGCTCGAGAGCGCCACCGTCCCGCTAATCGTGTTGCGTTAACGGTCAAAACCCATTGACTGACACAACGCCGAAAAGTGTGAAACCGCTGAGCGGTGATACCGCTGGCGACTGCGACATAGATAAAACGTTCGTTGCATACGAAGCTCTGTTGGCAGTGCCAAAGGAACCAGAGCACCACTACTAAAATGCGACGCCAATACTTTTTGAGATAAACAGCCGATGCCCAACCCCTGCTCGACGGCTCGCCGGATCGGTTCATTGTGTCGAAACTCCAGAAAAACTGGTAGCGACGGCAGCAGTTGCTGAAAGACACGGTCAAATAACAAGCGAGCACCGGAGCCGGCCTCTCGCAGCACCCAGCGATTTGTCATGATGTCCTGTTGACTTAGCACTTGCCGTTGCGCCAGCGCATGGCTGGGAGCACAAAAAACCACCAGCTCGTCCTCGAGCCACGGTGTTAACACAAGATCCGGGTGATCGATTTGATACTCAATCATCCCCAACTCCACCTCGCCGTTGAGCACATGGGTCACCACATCGGGTGAATTACCCGTACGGATGTCAATGCGAGCATCGGGATAAGTGTCGAGCCAGCGCGCGATGACGTCGACCGCAAGATGATTGGCAATCGTAAAACTGGCCGCCACAGTGAGATCGCCATTTGACGCTGCACCGGATAATTCTGTATCGAGTTGTCTGGCCTCATTGAGAAAAGCCTCGGCCCGGGGCTGTAGTTGCTGGCCCATGGCATTTAAACGCAGACGTTTACCCACCCGATCAAATAGGGTGATGTTGTAACTGGTTTCCAAGGTGTTCAATGCGGCACTGACCGCAGACTGCGACATCGCTAACGCCTCGGCCGCCGCCGCGGTAGTGCCGTGATCAGCGACGGCGATAAAAACCTCAAGTTGTCGCAACGAATATCGGAGGGGGTCAGCGCGCATGAGAGATACCGGTGTTCAGAAAGAAACCCATGTTACCCATAAAACCGGTTAATTAAACCCAAAAAACCCGTTTAACAAATAAAGCAATGACACCTACACTACGAAGCATCTTCTCGTAACGTCAGCAAAGGTATTCGTAATGACTGAACAAAAAGCCACTAATGTCCATTGGCACGATGGGGACATCAGCCGTGACGACCGCGCCCGATTGCTCAATCAAAAAGGCGCCACCCTCTGGTTCACAGGGCTATCTGGCAGCGGAAAAAGCACCGTAGCCGTTGCCCTTGAAGCAAAGCTCTATGAGCGAGGCCATCTGAGCTACCGATTAGACGGTGACAATATTCGCTTTGGCATTAACAAGAATTTGGGTTTTTCTGCCGAGGACCGAACGGAAAACATTCGTCGTATCGGCGAGATAGCCAAACTGTTCGTCGACGCGAACGTCATTGCGCTAAGTAGCTTTATTAGCCCCTACCGAGCGGACCGAGACCAGGTGCGGGCCTTGCACGAGGCATCAAACATGCCCTTTATCGAGGTCTTTGTAGACTGCGCCCTCGAAGAAGCCGAGAAACGCGACCCCAAAGGCCTTTACAAAAAAGCGCGTGCCGGTGAGATCAAGAACTTTACAGGGATCGATGACCCCTACGAAGCGCCTGAGCAACCTGAAATCCATTTGCATACCGACCAAATGACATTAGACCAAGAGGTCGAGGTAATCATCGAATACTTAGAACAACACGGCCTACTCGACGCCTAACTTTCATCGCAAAACCCGTATTTCAGCAGGAGATTTACCGTGATCAAGCCCCATGGCTCAGACACTCTCAATCCGCTTTTCGTCAGCGACGACGACCAGCGCGCGCGCCTACTCGCCGAGGCACAGACACTACCCAGCATCACCCTCAATTCCGCTGCCGCAGCCAATGCCGTCATGCTTGGGGCGGGTTATTTCAACCCGCTCACTGGCTACATGAATCTGAGCGATGCGCTATCGGTAGCGTCCACACTGCATACCACCGATGGCTTGTTCTGGCCGGTACCCGTGCTCAACCTGACCGATTGTGACCACATTGAAGTTGGACAGCGCATCGCACTGCGCGACCCCAACGTCGAGGGCCAGCCCGTGCTTGCCATTATGGATGTATCGGGTGTTGAACAGGTCACTGAAGAACAAATCCAAACCATGGCAAGCCAAATTTTCGGCACTGACGACGCCGATCATCCGGGCGTGGCAACCTTCAGCAGTTTGGGCAATGTGGTGCTGTCAGGCCCTATCGAGGTGCTCAACTTTAGCTACTTCAAAACCGACTTCCCGGGCACTTTCCAAACCGCCTATGACATTCGCGCTGAAATTGCTGATCGGGGCTGGGAGACAGTCGTGGCCTTCCAAACGCGCAATCCTATGCACCTCGCACACGAGGAATTGTGCCGGATGGCGATGGAACGACTGAATGCTGACGGTTGTATTGTTCACATGTTGCTCGGCAAGTTGAAGCAAGGGGACATACCCGCCGATGTCCGAGATGCTTGCATTCGCACTATGGTCGATCACTATTTCCCTGCCAATTCAGTGATGGTTAGCGGTTATGGTTTCGACATGCTCTACGCAGGACCACGCGAGGCAGTGTTGCACGCGGTATTTAGGCAAAACATGGGTGCCACGCATCTAATTGTAGGTCGCGATCATGCCGGTGTTGGCGACTACTATGGTCCATTCGATGCCCAGACCATTTTTGACGAGCAAGTGCCCGCCGGCGCCTTGGATATCCAAATCTTCAGAGCGGACCACACCGCGTGGTCGACTAAGCTCAACAAGGTGGTCATGATGCGGGAGGCGCCCGACCATGAAAAATCCGATTTCATCTTGCTATCGGGCACCAAAGTGCGTGAAATGCTAGGTCAAGGAATTGCCCCACCTCCGGAGTTCTCGCGTCCAGAGGTGGCCAAAATACTCATGGACTACTATCAATCACTGGATGCCCAATAATACCGACAGCCTTGTTAGACCACGCCGTTCCTGCCTGTATATGCCAGGCAGCAACCTCCGCGCATTAGAAAAAGCTCGGAGTCTTCCGGCAGACGTCATCATCATGGACCTCGAGGATGCTGTTGCCCCCGAGCAAAAGGCGCTGGCCCGAGATCAAGTGGTCAGCGCCCTCACCGAGGGCGGCTATGGGCAGCGTGAAGTCATGGTGCGTATTAATAGTGTCCACAGTGATTGGGGGCTGCTCGATTTAGACGCCGTACTCAACGCACAGCCCGATGCCATCGTACTCCCGAAAGTCGAGACGGAAGCCGACGTTCGATCGGTTAGTCAACGTGTTTTGGATGCACACCTTCCGGGCGACATGTATGTGTGGGCCATGATTGAGACGCCAATGGCGCTAATGAACATCGGACAAATCGCGGCTGTGGCCACAACCAGTCGATTACGGGGTCTGATTGTAGGCAGCAACGACCTCATCAAAGACCTTCGCATTGCCAGTCGCCGAGACCGTCATTATTTATTGCCGGCGCTCACGAGCGTAATTACCGCAGCGCGCGCTCACGGACTCGATGCAATAGACGGGGTCTACAACGATATCGTCGATGACGTAGGCCTTCGCGCCGAATGCGAGCAAGGTCGCGACTTAGGTTTCGACGGAAAAACCCTGATTCATCCGAGTCAGATAACCTTATGTAATGACCTATTCCGCCCCGACACTGAATCAATCGATTGGGCCTACAAAGTGCGCACCGCCTTTACTCTACCCGAGCACCAAAAAGCAGGCGTCATTAAGCTCGACGGGCATATGGTTGAGCGCCTCCATCTGGAACAAGCCGAGCGAATTATTGCGCTGCACGAGGCCATTGAAGCCTACAACTAGAGACTCACATGCCACAAAACTGGCAGATGGCCTACTATTTACCCTAATAAACAGGGCATAGAAGTGCGAAAACGCGTAGGCTCCGCACTCGAATTCTAGGATATACCTCAATGTCAGACGCAACACCCAGCGCCAAAGCTTTTTCCGAGCTTGGCCTCCCCGCCTCGTTACTCGAGACACTCCAGCAACTAGACTACAAGCAAGCCACCGCCATTCAGAGTGGCACGATCCCACCGTTGCTGGAAGGCCGCGATGTTGTCGGCATCGCCCAAACAGGCACAGGGAAAACCGCCGCCTTTGCACTGCCCATTGTCGCGGATATCGACCTGAGCCAGCGCCGTCCACAGGCGCTAGTACTTTGCCCAACACGCGAGTTATCGCTGCAAGTCGCCGATGCCTTTCGTAGCTACGCACGCAACGCCGCGGGCCTGCGCGTATTAGCTATCTGCGGTGGTGCGGACATGCGACAGCAACTTCGCTCGCTTCGCGACGGTGTGCACGTAGTGGTGGCAACCCCCGGTAGAATGTTGGATCACATTCAGCGAGGCAGCATCGACTTGAGCCATGTTACAACAGCGGTACTCGATGAGGCCGATGAGATGTTGCGCATGGGTTTCATCGATGATGTAGAAGCCATTTTGGCCAAAACCCCCAGCCAGCGCCGAGTGGCTCTGTTCTCGGCAACGATGCCGCCACGCATCCGCCAAATTGCCCAGCGTCACCTGAAAGATCCGGTAGAGATTGCTGTAACAGCCGCCTCTAGCACCAATGCCAACATTGAGCAGTTCTACTGGTTGGCCAAAGGCGCCAGCAAGGTAGAGGCGTTGAAGCGCCTACTGGCCTACGAAGAGACCGATGGCGTTATCGTATTTACTCGCACCCGAGAGAGCACCTCGGCGGTTGCAGAGCACCTATCTCAAGCGGGATACTGCGCAACGGCTCTGCACGGCGAGATGGATCAAAAAGCGCGGGTGCGTACCGTAGGACAACTCAAGAGCGGCCAACTTGATGTGCTGGTAGCCACCGACGTGGCGGCGCGCGGCCTCGATGTAGAACGCATCACCCATGTCATCAATTTCGACATTCCCTTCGATGAAGAGGCCTATGTGCACCGTATTGGTCGCACCGGCCGAGCCGGTCGTAACGGCAAAGCCATTTTGTTTGTAACACCTCGCGAACGTCGGCTGTTGCGTAACATCGAGCGGGTCACCAAGAACAGCATTCCGTCTATGGAGCTACCCAGCCTAGGGGCCATAGCGCTAAAACAACGGGAGCAATTTGCGGCTAACGTACGTCAGCAGCTAACGAAAACGCCCCAACGTCAGGCCGAGCAGTTGGCAGACGACCTTGCCAGCGAACACAATGGTGACTATCGCGTGTTGGCGGCTCAGCTTCTGGGATTACTGGCAGAGCAGAAAGGCTTAGCACTTGAACCCGTAAAAGCGCCCAAACACAAGACACCTTCGGCTAGCGCTACGGGCTCCCATGCCTATGCCGATGCGCCCGCGACCAGCGCACCGGCGAATAAGCGCAAGACACAACATGCCAAGCGCGAAGGTGATGCCCCCACCAAGCAACCTCGAAAACGCCATGTAGACGACGCTAATCCGAGCGAGCTAGGTCGTGCCCTGCCCCTCAAAAATCACCCCGATATCCTCATGGAGCGATTCCGCCTAGACGTCGGTAAACGTCATGGCGTCGAGGCTCGCGAAATTGTGGGTGCCATTGCCAACGAAGCGGGCATTGAAGGTCAATATATTGGCATCATCAATATTCAGCAGGACTACTCGACGGTCGATCTACCCGAAGGAATGCCGAAAGAGATTTTGCGCCACCTGAAGAAGGCGCGAGTCAAAGGTAACCCCTTGGGTATTGTAAGAGCCTAAAGGAAACAGGCCCGTCAACCGGGCCTGCTCATCAAACGACCCAGCGTCTAAAAACGGTAACTAACGCGTCCGCCGAAGACAGCCGCCTCTGTCACGAAACGTGTGTGAGAACCGGCGAGCACAGGTGTATCAAAGCCCTGTGCATAGGCCACCTCGTCAAAGATGTTACGGCCGTAGGCCATCACTTCAAGCTGATCCCAACGCAGCCCCAAGCGCAGATTGACCTTGGTGTAGCCATCGATCTCATCGATGGGATCGTTGTCACCCGCCGATTGGAAACCACCACGGTGGTTGATCTCGCCACTCATGAAAAACGCCATGGCACCCATGGGGTAATTGTAATCCCACAGCAACGAGCCACTAAGATCTGAAGCAAAGACAGTATCGATGCCGCTCAAATCATTGATGGTGCTACCACCGGCCGTGCCACAGCGTGGATCGGCATCTAGCTGAATAGCCGTACAGGGACCATCAACGAAACTGTCGTAGGTAGCATCAAGCCAAGCGGCATTGAACCCCAAACGTAGGTTCTCGGTGGCCTGCCACATCGACTCAATTTCAAGGCCCAACACCTCTGAAGATGCAGCGTTTTTCACGCTAAAACCAACACCTTTGAAAATAGTGGTTTGTAAATCGTCATACTGGGTGTAAAAGGCCGCCCAGTTAAAGCGCACACTACCGCCAGCGAACTCGTGTTTGCCGCCAATCTCGAAGGCATCCACCGTTTCATCATCGAACTCAAAATCGTCATTGGGCGTTGTG
>CBFHTF010000014.1:0-43010 GCA_965658685.1 Luminiphilus sp. | reverse complement strand
CGAGTAGCACTGCAAGGTGGCACCGATATCGCTTATAGCGAGCTGGTGTTGGCACTGGGCGCCGATGTGATTCGCCCACCAATGGGTGGCGACGCGGTAGACGAGGTACTGAGTGTTAACGATCTCGACGATTACGCCCATTTCCAAAGCACCCTGCACGATAAGGGTGTACGTAAGGTGGCCATTATCGGTGCCGGACTCATTGGCTGTGAATTCACCAACGACTTACTCAATGGTGGCTTTGAGACCGAATCAATAGACCCCATGGGCTGGTGCTTGCCAACACTTCTCCCCGAGGTCTGTGGCCGTGCGGTACAAGAAGCCCTTGAGGAGAAAGGTGCTAAGTTCCACTTTGGGCCTTTGGCCACCGCAGTCAATCGAACGGAAACTGGTTACGAAGTGCTGTTAAACAACGGCCACCGTATTCAGGCTGACGTTGTGCTGTCGGCAGTGGGCGTTAAGTGTCGAACAAGCCTTGCCGACGCTGCGGGTATTAAGACCGGACGCGGCATTCAGACAGACCGCTTTCTGCGTACGAGCGCTGCAGACGTGTATGCCATGGGTGACTGCGCCGAGGTGGAAGGTCACGTCTTGGTTTACGTGGCGCCACTGAGTGCCGCTGCGCGCGCTCTGGGCGCCACCCTGACTGGCACCGAAACGGCCGTGACATACCCAGCCATGCCAGTGGCCATTAAAACACCCGCCTGCCCGGTCGTCGTTTGTCCACCACCACGGGGCATGGCCGGCGAATGGCATGTTGAGGGCGACGGCCATGACCTAAAAGCCACCTTCAAGACAGCTGATGGCGCGCTTTTAGGTTATGCATTAACCGGTGCTGCGGTGAAAGAGAAGGCAGTGCTAACCAAACAATTACCACCCGTTCTCGACTAGGTCACTGTTAACGAATCCACAATCGTCTTACCCGAATTGAAGCGAGTAATTTCGCTACAATTCGGGTGTTTTCGCCCTAGCGCTTTTCAATGCCAGTGAATCGCTCAATCTGCCAGCGCCGCGGCATGAAACCCAATGTGCTCCTCAATGAAGCTGGCGATAAAGAAATAACTGTGGTCATAGCCCGCCTGCATGCGGACTGTTGCCGGGTAGCCGGTTTGCTCACAGGCCGCAATAAAATGTCGGGTCTTCAACTGCTCAACCAAAAAGTTATCGGCCATACCCTGATCAATTAGGAGCGGCGTTCGCGTGCTCGTATGCCGTAAAAGTTCAGTGGCATCATATTCTCGCCAACTACTTGTATCTTGGCCCAGGTACTGACCCAGCGCTTTCTGGCCCCACGGGCACTCTGAGGGGTTCACGATGGGTGAGAATGCCGAGATGGAACGAAACTGTTGTGGGTTACGCAGGCCTAGCACGAGCGCACCATGGCCTCCCATGGAGTGGCCAAAGACGCCCACTCGGTCAGCATCCACAGGGAGTTGTTCATTAACAAGTTTGGGCAGCTCGGCATTGATGTAACTGTACATCTGGTAGTGCTGTGACCACGGCGCCTCGGTGGCATCTACATAGAAACCAGCCCCTAACCCAAAATCGTAGGCCGCGTCGGGGTCATCGGGCACACCCTCGCCCCGCGGACTGGTATCGGGGGCCACAATAGCTACCCCATACTCAGCTGCGTAACGCTGTGCACCTGCTTTGGTAACGAAGTTCTCATCGGTGCATGTGAGACCTGACAACCAGTACAGTACAGGTACCGACTCTGGCACTCGGCCCACTGCCGCGGGGGGCAAAAATACACTGAACACCATGTTGCAGTTCAGCACTTCAGACCGATGTTGATAGCGGCGTTGCTCACCATCGAAACAACGTTGACTTGCAATCAGCTCCACAACAACTCCCCAGTCGCTAATACAGCACTACCGAGCGGATACTCTCGCCCTTGTGCATAAGGTCGAAGGCATCATTGATGTTATCGAGAGGCATGGTATGCGTAATGAGATCGTCGATGTTGATCTTGCCATCCATGTACCAATCGACAATACGAGGCACATCGGTGCGGCCGCGGGCACCGCCGAAGGCCGTACCACGCCAAGAGCGCCCTGTTACCAATTGAAATGGGCGAGTGGATATCTCCTGACCAGCACCGGCAACACCAATAATACAGCTTTGTCCCCAGCCCTTATGGCAGCACTCGAGGGCTTGTCGCATGACGTTCACATTACCAATACATTCAAAGCTGTAATCAACACCGCCCCCGGTAATTTCGACGATGTGACCCACGACGTCATCGACGTCTGCGGGATTAACAAAATCGGTCATACCAAACTGCTTTGCCAACGCCACTTTATCGGGATTGAGGTCCACGCCAATGATACGTGTAGCACCCACCATGCGAGCACCTTGAATCACATTGAGTCCAATACCGCCCAAGCCGAAGACCGCTACCGTCGCGCCAGCTTCGACCTGCATGGTGAAAGCGACCGCACCAATACCTGTGGTGACGCCACAGCCGATGTAACAAATCTTGTCAAACGGCGCATCTGAGCGAACCTTAGCCAGCGCAATTTCAGGCAGTACCGTGTAGTTTGAAAACGTAGAACAACCCATGTAGTGCAAGATGGGTTTACCGTCGAGAGAGAAACGGCTGGTGCCGTCGGGCATAACCCCTTGCCCTTGGGTAGTACGAATTGACTGACACAAATTCGTTTTCGGGTGAAGACAGAAATCGCATTCGCGACATTCCGGGGTGTATAGCGGAATAACATGATCGCCGGGTTTCAAGCCGGTTACTCCCGGCCCCACATCGACAACAACACCGGCGCCCTCGTGGCCCAAAATGGCAGGGAATGCGCCCTCGGGATCATCACCTGACAGGGTGAATGCATCGGTATGGCACACACCTGTCGCTTTAACCTCTACCAGTACCTCTCCGGCTTTGGGGCCTTCAAGATCAACATCGACGATTTCTAGCGGTTTACCGGCTCCAAATGCGACGGCTGCGCGTGTTTTCATGGCTTAGAACCTCTGCGGCTGACATCTATAGGGCTGCAGGGTACCTGCTCATACACTGAAATAGGTAGGCCAACGCAACAAAAACGTGCCTAGAGACGACACGTTTACACGCCTGCTGCACACCTTGAGTCACGGGACGCACCAAGCATCACAAGGGCCTCGTTCGCCCGATGGCTAACCGGAGCCTATCGATTTATTGGGATGCCATTGAGGTGCGGTTAAACGTCGTTTGCCATCCGTCGCTAAAACGACATCAGCAGTATCGAGATGCTCTCTGTCCCACAACTCGCAGGTCACTTGTTTGTGCTTCTGATCCAAGCCCTCACAGTAATTGCTGTAGCGGCAAACCCTGACATCGCTACCGTATCCTTGGCGTACTTTTTCGAACCAATCGGGGTCAGCCAGGGCTTGTCGTGCAAACCCGATAATATCGGCCTTGTCTTCAGCCAACAGCCGCTCAGCCTGCTCGAAGCTGTAGATGCCACCTGCCACCACCAGAGGCGTGGCAAGCCCCGCCCCACGGATAACCTGGCGGATTGCAGCTACCGGTTCTACGTTACGCTCAAAAGGACCTTGCTCGTCGGAGATGTAAGACGGCATGCACTCGTAACCACTAGGACCCGTATAGGGATAAGCGGCCCAGCCGACTTTAGGTTGCTTGGCATCGTCAAACTTCCCACCCCGAGACACACTAAGGAAGTCCATTCCCGCCTCGGCGAAACACCGTCCAAAGTAGCATGCGTCGTCAAGGTGACTGCCACCATCAATAATCTCATCGCTCAAGAATCGGCAACCCACAGGATAGTCGCGACCAACACGTTCGCGAACCGCTTGATAGACCTCGAGGGGCAGTCGCACACGCTGCTCACGGGCGCCACCGTAACCATCGATGCGAGTATTCTTAGCGGATAAAAACGACGCCATGGTATAGGCATGGGCATAGTGCAATTCGATACCGTCAAACCCTGCTTTGAGTGCGCGCTCTGCCGCATTGGCAAAGAGACGCGGCAGCAGGTCAGGTAACTCAGCAATGGCCGGGTTATGAATATCTGTCACTCGCTCCCGGTAGCCAAATTTCAGTGCTTCCCACTCTCGATCCGATAGCACCTGCTCTAACTCCGCGTCGGAGAGCTCTGCCAACAAACAACGCGCCTGCGCCTCATCATCGTCTAATTGGAACTTTTTGTGGGCCGCTAGCCATGTGCGATGCTGCTCGGTAATGGTGAGATAGCGCTGAAAATAGACATCCGCTTGTGGACGTCGGCGGATACTCAAAAAATCGATGAGCTGAATGAGCAATCGCGTTTTCCATCGCTGGCAGCACGCACGGTATCCACTAAGCGCTTCAGTCCATCGATGTAACTGTCATTGGAAATTCGCAGTAATGGTCCACTGGGGATGTCACGAATACCCGTTGCCTCGATAACGATGGCGCCGGGGCGTCCCTTTGCAAACCGCGCATACCAATCGAGGACATCTTGGGTGACCTCTCCCTGATCGTTGGAGCGCCAGGGCACCATGGCCGGGATCCAAGTGCGTTGCACGAGCTGTAAATTACCCCAATGCGCGGCCTGGAAAAGTTGGCTGTTCGCTGCCTCAGCGGCACTAGGCCAAGTATCGGCTGTCGCCTGGTATTTTATGCGCTGTGCTGGCTTCCACATGACTAAGGCGCCTCACTGAGGGTTAAACCTCGCTTTACCCGCTTCAGGCTAGACATCAGGCCTTCCACCTCACGACTGGACAAATCGCCCAAAAGCTCGATGACCCACAGCTCGTGGCGCGCAGCCATTTCAGCAAACCGCTGCCGCCCCTCAGAGGTCAAGGTAACGCAGAATGTTCGTCGATTACCGGGAACTGGGCGGCGCAGGATTAAGCCCTCACTTTCAAGCTGTGTGGCAATACCCGATACGTTACCCCCGGATACCATCATCCGTTGTGATAGCTGCCCCATAGTGAGGCCTTCAGGACTTCGCTCTAGCTGCGCCATAAAGTCAAACCGGGGCAACGTGGTCCCGAATTCCGACCGCAGACGGCTGCGTAAGCTTGCCTCAATAAGGTTGGTACAGGTCAGCAATCTCAGCCATAGGCGGATAGAGTGATGATCGTCTTCGTGCAGCCTGGATTCATGATCCAGCGGAATTGCTGTGTCGCTCATGACGCTGGCCTCCCCCTTTTAATGCGCTTGAGTGTAACAGTGCGCGACTAATATTTTAAATATAAAATATCTGCACTATACTGCACATGATTTAAACCTAAAATGTTTAGCCAGTCACTCGGAGACACTCCATGAAAATCGCTTGTTTAGGAGGCGGCCCGGCGGGTTTGTACCTGGCCATTAGCATGAAGTTGCGCGACCCAAACCACGAGATCGATGTGTATGAGAGAAACCGGCCCGACGACACATTTGGCTGGGGAGTGGTGTTCTCAGACCAAACCGTCGACAACCTCATGGCCAACGATCCAGTCAGTGCGCAAACAACGATCGATGAATTCATCCACTGGGACCTGATCGACTGCTATGTACAGGGCGCCGTCGAGCGCTCGGGTGGGCACGGCTTCATCGGTTTAGGCCGCAAGCGTTTTTTGCAGCTGCTACACGAGCGCGCGCAAGCATTAGGGGTCAGGCTCCACTTTGAAACTGAGTTCAGCGTGAGCGACATCGATACACGCTTTGCCGACGCCGATTTAGTGGTGGCCAGCGACGGTCTTAACTCAAAAGTGCGCAATGCCTATCCCGACATCTTCCGTGCGACCACAGAGATTCGACCGAATAAATTCGTTTGGCTGGGTACACATCAAACCTTCAGTGATGCCTTTACGTTTATTTTTGAGAAAACATCTGCCGGGTGGATTTGGGCCCATGCTTATCAATTTGATGACAAGACCTCGACCTTTATTGTCGAAACAACCCCCGATGTCTACGAGGCACTGGGCTTCGAACAAATGAGTCATGAGCAAAGCGCCGAAACTTGCCGTCAAATCTTTGAAGCCTATCTCGATGGCCACAGTCTGATGACGAACTCGGCCCATATTCGTGGCTCTGCTTGGATCAACTTCCCCGCGGTCTATTGCGACAATTGGATTAAAGATGATCGTGTAGTGCTTATTGGTGATGCAGCCCATACCGCACACTTTTCTATCGGCTCAGGTACCAAACTTGGACTCGAAGATGCCATCTCCTTGGCCAAACATCTCAACAGCGGTGTCACCGTCCCAGAGGCACTGCGCGCCTACCAAGACGAGCGCAAGATCGAGGTCTTGCGCCTGCAAAATAGTGCGCGCAACGCGATGATTTGGTTCGAGAACGTGCCCCGCTACATCGAAGCCTTTGATCTCAAGCAATTCAACTACTCTATGCTCACGCGCAGCCAGCGCGTCAGCCACGAAAATTTACGTCTGCGCGACCCTAAATGGCTTGAATCGATGGAACGGCATCTGGCACAACGCCACATCGGTCAGGACTGCGATAGTGCGGTACCGCCAATGTTCTTACCCTTCAAATTACGCGAGATGCCTCTGCTCAATCGCGTCTGCGTATCGCCCATGTGCATGTACAGCGCCACTGATGGCTTACCCGATGACTGGCACCTGGTGCACTACGGTGCGTTGGCGAAAGGCGGCGCAGCGCTAGTGTATACAGAGATGACCAATGTCAGTGCAGAAGGCCGGATAACCCCCGGCTGCACCGGCATCTGGAATGATGATCAAACTGCCGCATGGAAGCGTATTGTAGATTTTGTTCACACCCACACCGGGGCCAAAATGGCAATACAAATCGGGCACGCGGGCCCCAAGGGCGCCACCCTTGAGCCCTGGAAGTGGGATCCGAAAATCCTTGACGAGCCCTTGCCGCAAGACCAACAGTGGCCACTTTTTGCTGCAAGCGCAGTGCCCTTTGACAGCTACAGTCCGCTGCCCAAGGCCATGGATGCCAACGACATGGATACGGTATTGCAGCAGCACGTCGATGCGGTTCATCGTGCTCAAACCGCTGGCTTCGATATGATTGAGATGCACGCGGCGCACGGTTATTTACTGTCTTCGTTCATCACACCAGTGCTCAACAAACGCAGTGATGAATATGGCGGCAGCTTGGAAAACCGTCTGCGGTATCCGCTGCGAGTGTGCCGTGCGATGCGCGCGGCTTGGCCTGCGGACAAGCCCATGTCAGTGCGCATTTCAGCCCATGACTGGGTGGGCGATCAAGGGATTAGCGAGGCCGATGCCCTACTCATTGCCAAAGCCTTTATTGCCGAAGGCGCGGATATCATCAACGTATCTACCGGCCAAACCAGCCACGCTGCAAAGCCCCAGCCAGGGCGCATGTTCCAGACCCCGCTCTCGGACCTTATCCGTAATGAAGGCGGCGTTTCGACATTGGCGGTTGGAAATATCTACGATATCGACCACGTCAACAGCATCATCGCAGCAGGCCGAGCCGATCTGGTGTGTTTGGCGCGACCACACCTAGCAGACCCGAATTGGACGCTACACGCAGCAGCTGAATTGGGCTACCGAGGAACGGGAGTTCGAGAACCTCACCAATATTTCCTAGGTTACCGTCAGCTTTACACCAATCAGCAGCGGGAACGAGAGGCACAGCTTTGACACACCATGCCGTCATCACCGGCGCAGGTACGGGTATAGGTGCCGCCATCAGCCAATTGCTGGCCAGTCAGGGCATGGCTGTCAGCTTATTAGGGCGCCGGCCCGAACCCTTAGAGGTGGTGCAGAAAGAGCTTGTCCGCAGCGGCCACAACACAATTGCCGTATACCCTTGCGACGTCACCGATCGGGATGGTGTCGATATGGCCATTGAGCAAGCACGCGATTACTTAGGTCCCATCACCATTGCAGTCAATTGCGCAGGGGCTGCGACCACCGCACCATTTCGTAAGGTATCAGCAGAGCAATGGCACAAGAGTTTCGATGTGAACGTCCACGGTGTCTTTAACATCACTCAAAACGTACTCCCCGACATGGTGGCAGCAGGTTGGGGACGCGTGATCAACGTGGCCAGTACCGCCTCACTAAAGGGCTATGCCTATGTCAGCCCCTACTGTGCAGCAAAGCACGCGGTGTTGGGATTGACGCGCGCCCTAGCTCTGGAAGTGGCCAAACAAGGTATTACTGTAAACGCGGTTTGTCCGGGCTACACCGATACCGATATCGTGCGCAACGCAGTCGCCGATATTATGGCCAAAACCGGACGCAGCGAAGCCCAAGCAATGCGGCACTTTAGCGACAGCAATCCACGGGGTGAATTGGTCAAGCCAGAGCAAGTCGCCGCCATGGTGGCCTGGTTAGCTAGTGACCAGGCCGCGAATATCAATGGACAAGCCATCGCTATCGATGGCGGTGAAACCGTAGCATAGGAGCCCTTTATGCAAAGAAACTCAATGGCCAACTATAAGGCAGAGCACTTTTTGTGGGAGGCAACCGAAGGGGTCGGCTCTATCACCCTCAATCGTCCAGAGCGCAAAAATCCCCTGACCTTCGAGTCTTATGCGGAACTCAGGGATTTATTTCGAGCCCTAGTTTACGCGAGCGATGTGCATGCAGTTGTCATTCATGGCGCTGGGGGCAACTTCTGCAGTGGTGGCGATGTACACGAGATCATCGGGCCGCTAACACGGATGAGTACCACCGAACTCTTGGACTTTACGCGCATGACCGGTGATTTGGTGAAGGCCATGCGTGCTTGTCCGCAACCCGTCATCAGTGCTGTTGACGGGGTTTGTGCCGGCGCTGGTGCCATTATCGCTATGGCGAGCGATCTGCGCTATGCCAGCGCAGACGCCAAGGTGGCTTTCTTATTTAATCGGGTAGGCTTGGCGGGTTGCGACATGGGCGCCTGCTCAATTTTGCCGCGCATCATAGGTCAGGGGCGTGCCAGCGAATTGCTGTATTTCGGTCGGTCAATGAGTGCCGACGAAGGCGAGCGCTGGGGCTTCTTTAATGCTGTCGCCGACGATGCTCTGGCGGCGGCTCATCAGGCTGCACAGCGGATTGTCGCCGGCCCTACCTTTGCCAATGGCATCACTAAAACCCAGTTGCATCAGCAGTGGTCTATGTCTGTTGACCAAGCCATTGAATGCGAGGCACAAGCGCAGGCGCTATGCATGCAAACCGGTGATTTCACCCGCGCTTACGAGGCTTTCGTGGCCCGGGAAAAACCCGTATTCGAAGGTAATTGATCTGCTCCATTCATCAATCATCGAGGCACTAGCATGAGCGATAAGACCTATCTGGACTGGCCCTTCTTTAGCAGCGATCACCGACTGTTACAAGCATCGCTCGATAGCTGGGCCCATAGTCACCTACCCGAACTCATTGCCAATGAGCATCACGATCTCGACGGCACCTGCAGAGCGATCGTTTCGGCCCTGGGTCAAGCGGATTTTTTGGGCTATGCCGTACCCGCCGGCTGTGGTGGCATTTTTGAACGCCTGGACGTACGCAGTCTCTGCATCATTCGGGAAACACTGGCAAGACACAGTGCCATCGCCGATTTTGCCTTTGCCATGCAGGGCCTCGGCAGCGGTCCGATATCGCTATTTGGCAGCGAAAATCTGCGGCGCACCTACCTATCTTCGGTAGCTGCGGGCGACATGGTAAGCGCCTTTGCACTATCCGAACCCAATGCTGGCTCGGACGTGGCGGCAATGACATGTCGCGCCCACAGAGACGGCGACGACTGGGTACTCAATGGCACTAAAACCTGGATTTCAAATGCCGGTATTGCCGATTTCTACACCGTATTCGCGCGCACAGACGATCAGGGTGGGAGCAAGGGTATCAGCTGCTTTGTCGTACCTGCCGACACACCAGGATTTGCAGTCACCGAGCGTATCGATTTGGTCGCCCCACACCCACTGGGCACGCTCAGCTTTACCGAATGCCGTGTTCCAGCGTCACATCTGGTGGGCGAAGAAGGCCGAGGCTTTGGTATTGCCATGGCCACACTCGATGTTTTCCGTTCAACGGTCGCCGCTGCAGCGTTGGGTATGGCCCGACGCGCGCTCGATGAGACCCTCGATTACAGCGAAGCACGTGAAATTTTTGGCGGAAAACTTGGCGATATGCAGCTGGTACAAGCCAAAATTGGTGAGATGGCACTGGGTGTCGACGCCAGCGCTTTGTTGGTGTACCGAGCGGCATGGACGAAAGATTGCGCCGCAGATCGTGTCACACGCGAAGCAGCAATGGCTAAGTATCATGCCACAGAAACAGCACAACAAGTGATCGATACGGCAGTCCAACTGCACGGTGGCAAAGGCGTCACCAAGGGCTACATTGTCGAAGCACTCTATCGTGACATCCGCGCCCTACGAATCTATGAGGGTGCGAGTGAAGTACAGACCACCATCATTGCTCGTCAAACCAAGCTGGCCCATGACGCGCGCTAAAGACTTACGACGCCTCGCATGACAAAAGGGTGTTGTACACTATCGAGTCACACCCATTTCGTTGATGCTCCCCATGACAGAACCGGCGACAACACCCCCTTTTGCTATTAGTCAGCCCGTGGTGTTAAGTGAACATGAGATCATAGAGTTTGCGCGGCAATTCGACCCTCAGCCCTATCATTTAGATCGCACCGCGGGCGACGCTTCAATTTTTGGAGGGCTGTGCGCAAGTGGTTGGCAAGTGGCTTCGCTGGCAACACGACTAGTGGCAGATGCACTACTGGCAGCGGGTCATCCGTTTGTTGATATCACTGCCGTCAGCAATATGCGCTGGAAGCGTCCATCCTTCGCGAACGACAGTATCGCGGCAGAGATCAGACTCAAAGAGCACCGACGCGGTAGCGTCATTCCCGGCTGCGATACATTCAACCTCGACGTTATCGTGGTTAATGATGGGGGTGACGTCTTGGCCGAGATGCAGTGTTCAGCAGCAATAGACCACGGCATATCGACTAACTCTGTCACCGATGCCAGCGTGCAGGGAGGTGTGTCGTGAACCCTCTCTATATTCGCAACCGCTGGTTCGAAGATATTCCAGTGGGCGAATTCCACGTATTCGGCTCCCACACTTTCAGTGAGTTAGAAATGGTGGCGTTTGCACAAAAATACGCACCCCGCCCCGAATTCACCGATCCCGAGGCGGCACGTGATGGCCGCTGGCGAGGGCTGGTCGCAGCGCCATGGCACGTCACCGCCATGTGGATGCGCAAGATGGTTGACTACATGGAGGTCTACGCGCAAGGGGTAAACGATGGACGTCGCAACGGCGCGGGTGTTGGGGTATACAACCTGGAGTGGTTTGAACCGGTCCGCCCGGGGCACACCATCACCTACACCTATGAGATCGTCAGCAAGTCCGAAAAGATCGTACGCGGTACCTGGGGCATCATTCGCAGCCGAAATGAAGCTTTCAACCAATACGGCAACAAAGTCATGTGCTTTGAAATCGATATCCTCGCCGAGCGAGGCGCCTGATGCTGGCGTTTATGACCTGCGGCATCAATCGTTTCCCTGGCTTCGCCCGGGCAATCGCCGACAGCAACAATTAACCCATCTTTAATGGCGATATCACCGCACCAAGGCGCACCGCCATCACCGTCATAGATCGTACCGTTAGTTATTTTTATGTCGTACTGCCGCATAGCCTGCCCCCAATCTTGATTGCCTAAAGCCTTTAGGCTTCAGTCTACGGCCAATAAACCTACCTTAATTGAAGTGGTGAGTATCCACCTTTCAATTCAGTGCGGCAAAAGCCTCGTTCAGGGGTTGCTCTTCCTCGCCCACCATGGCCGCTGAGAAAAGTTGCTTAATGCTCTGGGCATCGGTCACGTCACCACGGACGACAGCGTCGACAATCAGTCCGAGCCGCGTCGTTGTGCGATGGCGCGTAGCACCATAGCCTTTGACCATGCGCCCACAATCGGCAAGGGCACGCGCCACTGTCAAATCATCGCTTTGGTGAATCGCCCTAAACCAACGGTCTATCATGGTGTGCTCCTCGGCATAACCGAGGGTAAAACGACGCATGTGGCGCAGACTTGCCAATCCACGCAGCGCGACTTGTACCAAGATAGTATCAGTGCGCAACTTGCGCGGACCCAACAATCGACCAAGCCACTTGCGCAATAGGCTGGAGGCCATCAAACGCTCACCCAAGCGACGGGGCAAAAGAGCGGCCACTTCTTCGATTCGAGGATGGAAAAACTCGGTGATTTGAATGGGCTGATCGGGCGTGGCAGCCACCTCTGCACGAATATCGGCCACTCGGGTAGGGCGCAGTTTTAGCTGAGCAACGCGTGGGATATCCTCGTAAGCCATCCACAAAGCCAGCCAACGAGCGGTCTCTCGCGTCAGGTAATAGTCGTCAGCGCCATCATCCTTTGCGCGAATCAACGCCACTTGTTCCAAGAATTGCTCGGCGTAGGCCGCGTCTTGATACTCAACCAAACGTTGCACGCCATGGTAAATCACCTCGTGACAATCGACGGGAAATTTTGCGATCAAGGGAAGCAAGTGACGACCGAGCGCCGATGTCGGCTTTGGCAATTGAAAGCGATTTATCGATGGTGGTACGAAAACCTTCGCGCCACCAGACGCAGCTGCGTTAAAACACTCGTCAAAAGCTGCTCGATTAGCCGTTGCGCCCTTCCCACTGGAAACAATATCGACAAAGACGTCTCGCTCAAAAGGGAGCACCCCAGAGCCTGCAATAGCACCCAATAAGCCCGCGGAAATTACCGTGCCATGGCGCTGCACAATTTCTAACATATCGAAATGAACGAATTGCTGGGCATAACGACCACATAGCTCGGTAATCAGCTGCGGGTCAGCGGTACCGTCGGTCGTAGCACTCTTTTCAGTGATGCCGTAAACCCGATGATCAGAGCTAATGAGCGCTGTTTTATCGGGGGTGATGAAGCCACGGCTGAGCATGCGGCCGGCTTCGATAATTTCAGAGGTAATCGCCACATCGATGTCACCCTGGGCGGGAAACAAAGACATAACTGGCTGTGGTTTATCGGCTTGACGTTGGAATAACTCCAAGTAGTAAATGGTAGCCCCCGTACGCTGCGCGACACCGGCAAGAGAAGTACTCTGGGCCTGCCAACCACAGCGGTCAGCCGCCTCGATCAGCCAGTTGGTCAGGACCCCACCGCCCTCACCCCCAAGCGCGGCAATTAACACATTGATTGTTCCTCGAGTATCTGTCACAACGCCATCTCCCGCTCGCGTCGTTGGTCTCTGCGCTGCCACCAGGACCTAAATCGCTCTCGCATCCCCTGAACCACACGGTCTTTCAAAGAGGGATTATTGATGACATCGATACGTGAGAATGAGGGGCACAACACCGCACTGTGGGCGTTTTCCCCACAGACACCGCAGCCGACGCAGCTGTTATCGACATAGGACACCGGATCGGTGCGCAATGGATCGGGGTTGTCCTTAATCGTTAGCGACGGACAGCCCGACAAACGGATACATCCGTGGTCTCCTGTGCAGGTGGCCGGATCGACATAAAAACGCGCACGATGCACTCGCTGGCCATCGCTGATAGCTTTGCGGATTAGGGGTTTAACCCTCCGCTGGCGATTGAGCATACACTCGCCCTCCGCAATGACGACTTTCAGCCCCGGCGCATCGGTGGTGAGTGCCTCACGCAGTGTCCGCTTCATCGCCTCAATGTTGTAGGTGCTGACTGTGTGTATCCATTTCACACCGGCGCCACGACAAGCGTCTTCAATACTCTGCCATTGCTCGCGCTTTGGACGTTCAATATCTAGGGTTGAAGCAATAAGATTGGGCTCCACCAGAGAAGGTATATCCTGCCCCCCCGTCGCTGCCGAGTAACCATTATCAACAATGATCAGAAGACCATCGTGGTTGTTGAAGACGGCACTGGTAACGCCGCTGGTCAGGCCGTTATGCCAGAATCCACCATCGCCCATAATGCTAATCGCTTTGTGCGGTAAGGCATGCCGCATGCCCGAGGAGCTCGCAAGTGACAAGCCATAGCCCATGATGGTGTTACCCAAATTAAAGGGCGCTGCTGTTGCAAACGAGTGACAGCCAATATCCGATGAGATGTGGAAAGGCCCCATCTCTTGCTGTAGTTGCTTGAGTGCGGAAAATAACGGTCGTTCTGGGCAACCAGTACACAAACCAGCGGGCCGTGGGGGTAAATTGCTCATCAGAGCAGCGATATCATCGTCAACAAGAGGGGTTTCGCGCGCGAGGACTTCAGACAAATCCAAGCGCAAAGGAACCGTGTTACGCTGACTGGCCAGCACAAAGCGCGTTAGACCCTCCAGCATCACTTGCCCCGTGTACTCGCCCGCCATTGGCATAATATCCTTGCCAAATACATGGGTCTGAACATCCTGCCGGCGCAGAATAGTTTGGATACCCTGCTCGATGTACTCTGGCTGGCCCTCTTCCAGGACCAGCACCTGCTCCTTGCCGACACAGAAGTCAATGAGCTCGTCGGGAATAAGTGGATAGGCCACGTTGAGACAGTAAATGGGAATGTCTGCGCGACCGAAAACATCCGACAAACCCTGGCGCTCCAACGCTCTGATAACGGTGTTGTAAGAGCCACCGCAGGTGATAATGCCTAGGTGCTCATATTTTCCGGGAAACACCTCGTTGAGCTGTTCGCGCTGAATAAACGCTATGGCTGCCGGCAGCCGCTGCGCAATCTTCTCCCGCTCTTGGGCATACACGTAAGGCGGCAGAATGATTTTTTCAGGCTCCCTTTGGGGACTCACAGGACTGCGATTACTGTGGGCAGGGGGCACGTTATCTCTAGCTACAAATTCGCCAGTAACGTGACAGCCTCTGATACGCATCATATAAAAAATTGGCGTGTTCGAGGCCTCGGAAAGTTCGAAACCCTTCTCGACCATATCAACAATGCTGGTCAGATTAGGGCGAGGGTCGAGCAGCCACATTTGTGCTTTCATTGCGAACGCGTAGCTGCGCTCCTGCATGATACTGGCGCCTTCACCGTAGTCCTCACCGACAATAACCATAGCGCCACCCGTAACCCCAGCTGATGCCAGGTTAGAGAGGGCGTCCGATGCCACATTGGTGCCTACTGTCGACTTCCAGGTCACAGCACCGCGTAACGGATAGTTGATAGATGCCGATAGCATCGCTGCAGCGGTAGCCTCTGAACCACTGGCCTCAAAATGCACACCCAACTCACCGAGGATGTCCTGAGCATCATTAAGCACATCCATAAGATGGGAAATGGGTGAGCCCTGATAGCCGCCAACGTAACTGACGCCTGACTGCAGCAGGGCCTTGGTAATGGCAAGAATGCCCTCGTCTTTGAATACGTCACCGTCACCGGCGCGGAGTTTTTTGACTTCTTCCTTGAACGATCGCTCTGCCATGGGTGTATCCGTCAATGTGGTGCTAATCTGGCCGTCTGTGGATGTTTGAACCGTGATGAATCAGCTATGCCTAGCCAATACTTTAAACCTAAAATATAATGAATGTGCGCACTGACACAATAGGAGAGTTGAATGCACCGTACTTTGTTGCCCGAGGGCTGGCCGAGGCCTAAAGGGTATGCCAATGGCATTATTGCACAAGGATCTCAGCATATTTTTTGCGGGGGGCAGATTGGCTGGAACAAAGACGAAGTGTTCGAGCACAGCGATTTTGTGGGGCAATTACGACAGGCGCTCGTCAACGTGCGAGCAGTGCTCGCTGCCGCGGACGCAGGTCCCGAGCACATGGTACGTATGACCTGGTATGTGACCGACAAACAGGCCTATCTCTGCAATATTCGCGAAGTCGGAAGCGTTTACCGAGAAGTCATGGGCAAGCACTTCCCCGCCATGAGTGTTGTTGAAGTCTCAGCACTGATTGAAGATGAGGCGCTAGTAGAGGTAGAGGTCACGGCCCTGCGCTAATTATCTCACTGCCACTTAGGTCGGCTCATCAGATCAGGTGGGCACATTAGATCGGCTAACGACAAAAGCCGTCGTCTCAAGCGTCAGTACAGTGACTTCTGCCTGCTGCCACAGCTTTGCCGATGTTGTGACAATGCCTCGATCGGGCTTGGAGTGCGATGCTCGAACGCCGGTGATCGTGACCTCACCCCGTAAGATATCCCCCGGTCTTACCGGGGCCAACCACCGCAACCTATCTACACCTGGTGACGTCAGGATGGCAGCGTCTGCCATATACGCCTCAACCGCCATTGCCATAAACAGCGCAGCGCTGTGCCAGCCGCTTGCCAACAGACCACCCAACGCCCGGGTGCGTGGATGCGTTGCGTCGGTGTGGAATGGCTGGGGATCGAACTGTTGCGCAAAGTCCACAATGTCGCGTTCAGACACCTGTCGAGGTCCAAGAGCTATGCGCTGACCGACAAAAAAGTCTTCGAGATACCGCATATCGCCTCCTGAAACCCAATAATTTTCCGATCAACACCAAGAAATGCTTGCATGGTTCCTGCAGCGCTGATACATATATTTTAAACCTAAAATGTATGACAAGCACGACAAAAACGCGACGGAGAAAATAGATGGCAGAAAGAGCGCCCATGTTCAATGCCAACAAACTGAAACTCGGCACCTTTTCAGCAAACTGCTCCAGTGGCATGGCAGTCACTAAGGTCGACGAGCGTTGGGACAATAATTGGGACAACAATCTGAATTTGGTGAGCCAATGCGATGAAGCTGGCATTGAATTCATGCTACCGATTGCACGCTGGATTGGCTACGGCGGTGATACTGATTTTCACGGCAATGTGCTCGAAACGATCACCTGGGCGGCGGGACTTGCGGCACACTCAAAGCGCATTCAAGTGTTCGCTACCGTGCACACCGCCTACAACCACCCGGTAGTCGTTGCCAAGCAACTGGCGACCCTCGATCAACTATCCCATGGTCGTATTGGCCTGAATGTGGTGGCGGGCTGGAACAAACCCGAGTATGACGCTTTTGGTGTCGATTTACCCTCAGATCATGCGGACCGCTACGCGATGGCGCAGGAGTGGTTCGACTATGTGCAAAAGCTATGGCGTGAGGATGAGCCCTTTGATTGGTCAGGTGACTTCTACAAAGGCAAGGGTATCTACAGCCTCCCGCACCCAGTGCAAGCACGGATTCCAGTAATCAATGCAGCCGCGTCAAACGAAGGGCGCGAGTTCGCCATGCGTAACGCCGATTTTCTCTTTACGCCCGTTTTTGATTTTGGCCAGGCCCAGGCAACTGTTGCCGGCATTAAAGCAAAGGCGGCCAGTGCTCAGCGTAAGGTCGATGTACTGACATTTTGTACGGTGGTCTGTCGGCCCACGCAAGAGGAAGCGGAAGACTATCTTGATTGGTACGCAAACCAGAACGCCGATTGGGCTGCTGTGGATAATCTTATGACCCTACAGGGTTTGCATGCCCAATCCTTTACGAAAGAAGCGCTGGCAACCTTCCGTGATCGGTTCGCGGCAGGTCACGGGGGGTATCCCCTGGTGGGCACTCCCGATCATATCGCGGATCAGCTGGAACAGCTGAGCGAAGCAGGCATTGCGGGCACAACCCTAGCTTTTGTGGATTACGCCAAAGAGTTCCCGTATTTTCGGCAAGAGGTATTACCTCGACTTGAGGCCAAAGGATTACGCACACCCATATGAGTGTTGTGGGCAACGCACCCACAACCCAGAGGAGAGGTACGAAAACCAATAACAATGATCAACCGCTTATCCCACTGAAGGAGTACCCAACATGATCAGCCCCTCAACACCTGTTCGACGCCTTGCGGCCGCCATTGCAGGGTTAACCCTAGGTAGCACCGCGCTGCCCGCCGCGGCACAAAGCGTACTCGAGGAAGTACGTGTCGTTGCGCAAAAACGCGAGCAAAACGTACAAGATGTTCCCATTGCCATTTCGGCGTTTACTGGCCGGCAGATGAATGCCTTGGGGGTATCCGAGTCCTTCGACATTGCCACTTTCTCGCCCGGCGTGCATATATCCGGCAACCTGGCGGGGCAAAACACACAGTTCTCCATCCGGGGCGTTACGCAAAACGACTTCAACGATATTATTGAAGCGCCGAATGCGGTCTACTTGGACGAGGGCTATATAGCGGTTGCTCAAGCTCAAACCTTTGCTGTATTCGATATCGATCGAGTTGAGATCTTGAAAGGACCCCAAGGCACCCTCTTCGGCCGTAACGCCACGGGTGGTTTGGTGCACTTCATCTCCAACGCTCCCAGCTTTGACGAAGTAAGCGGCTACCTTGACGTGGAAGTGGGTCAATTCGACACCCCCGCCGATGCGGTACGCACAGTCCTCGAGGGTGCAATCGGAGGCCCTCTTAGTGATACGGTGGCAGCTCGCGCATCATTTCGTTACTCCAAGCAGGATCCGTATCTAAAAAACCTCTATACCCCAGACGATCAGCTCCCCTTTCTGGGTGAACCCGGCCCCGGTGCCGGTGCCGATCTGGGTGACGACGACACCTTTGCTGGACGCGTGCGTTTTGCCTTTGAACCCAGCGACAAACTTCACATGGACCTGAGTTTCAACTTCTCGGAAAGTGAGGTGTCCACGGGGCCATATCAAAGCAAATCCACGCTGGGTATTGTTCAAGATCACGACAACGACCCCACCACGGACCCCGAGCTAATTAACGTCATTAACACGCCAGCGACGGAAACGCGTCTGACTGCGTTACTTGACCAGAACGGCAATGACACAGGACTGGACGGTGGTGCTGACATTGAAGATGGTGACGGCTTCTTCCCTGGCGGTGGTGGCGGCCTACCCGGGCGACTGGCACCGGGCGCTGATTTCTTCGGCTACCTCGATCCTGACGGTGACGATTTCACCTTCTCTGGTGATTTTGCTTTTACCGATCAGGGCAGTACGGAGAACGCCGGCGTTAATTTCCGTGCTATCTACGATCTCTCCAACGACATCACTTTCACGAGCATCACCGATTACAAAAATTACGAGAAGCTTTTGTTTATCGATGTCGACTCGGCACCGGCGAACCAATTGGCCAACTACGCCGCTGTCGATGGCGATAGCTTCACCCAAGAGTTGCGTTTGAACGGTGAGACAGATCGTAGCCGTTGGGTTGCTGGTTTGTTCTACCTCAACATCGACTCCGAATCTGACAATGGCTTAAAAGGGCCCCAAGGCTCTTTTGCGGATGTATTTGGCGGGGTACCTATTGACGTCGGCACAGTGGCGCAATTGGAGACGGACTCGTACAGCATTTTTGGTCAGTATGAATATGACATCAATGACAAACTGACGGTGATTGCAGGTCTGCGGGCTATGCGCGAAGAAAAAGACTTCAATCTAGTACTCGGTGTTGCGCCCTCTGAGTCCTCCTTTGTGGTCAATACATCACCCTGCTTTTCTGGGCAGCTAGACGCCTGTTTCCCAGGCACTGGGGTCAGCTACCAAGATTCATTCTCCGATAACTTATGGGCGGGTAAACTACAATTTACCTACCAGAGCAGTGATGACCTGATGCTTTACGCGGGTGTGAACCGCGGTGTTAAAGCCGGTAGCTACAATGCGCCGTTGCTAGGGGCTTACTTCGGCTCTGGCGGGGACGCTGGACTACCCTACGAGCCAGAAGTCCTGACCTCTTACGAGGCGGGTTTCAAGGCCACACTGGGTGATGGAACGACACGCATCAACGGTACCGCCTTCTACTATGATTACAGCGATTATCAGGCATTCCTAGTTGTAGGGGTTGGCGGCGTCGTCATCAACAAGGATGCCGACAATGTGGGTGCTGAACTCGAGATCCAAACCACACCCATGCCGGGCTTAGACGTCATTCTTAGCGCGGCCTATTTCGATGCTACGGTGAAAGACGTCTCGCTGCGCAATGGCTCGCCACTGCCGTCCCGGGATGTTAACCCCACCTATGCACCCGAACTGCAAGCTACCGGCTTGGTACGTTACAGCTATGACGCCATGGGTGGCACCATGGCAGTACAGGCCGACGTGAGCTATTCGGACGAGTACTATTACAACCTGCGAAACTTCGATGCTGACAAGTTCCCCAGCTACACGGTGGTGAACGCACAAATCAGCTATGAGGTGAGCGACTGGCTGGCAACATTATCGGTGCGCAACCTGACCGACGAGCGACCTGGGATTCAAGGTTTCGATTTAGCCACCCTGTGCGGCTGTAACGAAGTAGCCTACAAAGCCCCCCGCTACTACGCCTTTAGTATTCGCAAGGAATTCTAATGGCTCACTCGTCGGTGGCACCGAGACCGACAGACGACCTGGCCAAGGACGGCCAGCTTAACCGTCGGGATGCGCTGCGTCTTGGTGCCCTGTACGCATCGTTTTGCGTTGCAGGCCAATGGTTGCAGACCTCGCCCGCGCAGGCCAAGGCACTGGGGTTTACACCCCAGGTGTTAAGCAGCCATCAATTGGCCCAGCTATCTGCACTGGCCGATGTCCTTGTGCCCGGCGCTTCGATGGCCGGCGTCGATGCCTACATTGATGCTCAGCTGAGTGCTGGTGCCGACTCGTTGTTGCTGGCGAAATATGTGGGTGTCGCGCCACCCGATCAAGCGGGGTTCTATGGCGCTATCGCCGATGCGGTGGCGCGCGTGTTGGATGAACAGACCACCATCGCTGAATTACCCGGTGCTATGTTGTCTGACAGCGTCCCCAACTGGCGTGGCCCTCCTGCTAGTTATGCGTTGTTTGTGCTTCGCGCTGATGCACTCGATGTCACCTGGGGTACGCAGGAGGGGTATAGCGCCCTCGACATTCCCTACCAAGCTCACATCACACCGCCCTCTCCATGGTGAGTCCAATGATTGCCTCGGACAAGCAAACCACTACCCCCGATACCCTCATTGTCGGCGCTGGCGCCGCTGGGCTGTTGCTGGCAGCGCGACTGGCAGAAGCGGGTGAAAAAGTTACAGTGGTAGAAGCGGGACCAGAGCGCAAACTTGACCAGCTGTGGTCATCACAGTTGTGGGCGCGCCGCCTTAAATGGAGTGGCGCACCCGTACAAGAAAGCGGCGACCATAAGATCGGCCACGCTTTTAACGCCGGCATGGGTACCGGTGGTTCAGCGCTACATCACTACGGTGTGTGGTTACGCCTGCATCCCAATGATTTCCATATTGCCAGTGAGCACCAGCGGGGACTCGATTGGCCCTTTGACTACGACACACTGCAACCCTATTACGATCGTGTGCAGAGAGAAGTTGGGCTAAGCGGTGATGCCAAGACTGAAGTGTGGCGCCCATCTGGCGAGCCTTACCCCATGGCGCCACTACCGGTATTTGCTCAGGGCAAAATACTCGCGGCAGGGTTCCATGCCAAGGGTAAACGTACCGCGCCGCTGCCCCTCGCCATTAACAGTAGCACCTACAAGGGTCGTGCGCCCTGTCAGTTCGATGGCTGGTGTGATGCAGGCTGCCCTATTGGCGCCTTGGCTAACCCTCTGGTCACTTGGCTGCCAACGGCGCAAAAGGCAGGGGTTGAATTCAAGCACGACACACGTGCATTGCGCGTAGAACGCGATCCCAACAAGCCTGAGCACATTCAGTCGCTACTGGTGAATGGGCCTGACGGCCTGCAGCGATTGCGTGCAAAACGTTTTATCGTCGCGGCCTTTACGGTTCAGAGCACGCGTATCTTGCTCAACTCAGCAGGTGACACACCAGCCCCGGGCAATCGCCATGACCAGCTAGGGCGCTATCTCACAACCCATCCGGCCACCACAATATTCGGTTTATTTGATGAGCCAACCCTGCCCCATCTGGGTGTCTCCGGTGGTCAACTCCTGTGTCACGACGATTATGACGATAAAGCTGCCGAGGGTGGCTGGGGATCATCACAATGGCTCATTGCCCACGCTGTAAAACCGAATGATTTACTGGGCTACGCGACAGGACGACCGGATATTTACGGCCCTGCCCTCAAACCTTGGCTCGAGCGAGTAGCCCAGCATCTAGGCAATATGACAGTGGTGTGCGAAGACATTCCGCAAGCTAACAATCGTATTACGCTTGCTGAGACGAAGGATGATGATGGTGTCGCCATCGCCGCAACACACCACGATTTACACCCTGATGCGCATCGTCGCTGGCAACAGCGCACGGCTGAAGGTCAAGATTTAATGCGCGCAGCCGGTGCCAAGGAGGTCTGGCAAGGACCCATGGCACCGATGCACATTATGGGCGGGACGGTCATGGGGAACAGCGAAGCGTCATCCGTGACCGATCCTTGGGGACGTGTTCATGACACCGACAACCTGTACATATCCGGGCCCAGCCTATTTCCCAGTTCCGGCGCAGTGAATCCTACGTTTACACTAAGCGCACTTGCGTGGCGCCAAGCTGACCATCTACTGGGCTAGCCAATCAAAACAGCCCGTGTTTCAGTACGACCGCAGTGCTACGCGTTGGTGCACAATGGCGGTAGCACGCTCACACTGATCGTTCAAACCGCACGCTCGATCGATAACGACAACTCATCTATAACGACGACAGGAATTCGGTATGTCATCTCCAGTAAGCTATGCCCTGCACGACACCATCGGTGTTATCACCATCGACAATCCACCTGTAAACGCCCTTTCACAAGCTGTGCGTATCGGTCTTGTGGATGCACTCGAGCAAGCCGCCAGCGACAACTCCGAAGCAGTTGTTATCGCCTGCTCTGGCAGAACATTTATTGCCGGTGCCGACATTACTGAATTCGGCCGACCACCCCAGGAACCTTTCCTACCATCGCTCCTCGATCAGCTCGAGCAGCATCCAAAACTCACCATAGCGGCCATCCATGGAACCGCGTTGGGTGGCGGTCTCGAAACCGCGCTGGCTTGTAATTATCGAATTGCCCTCAGCAGTGCCAAAGTCGGCTTACCCGAGGTTAAACTCGGACTACTCCCCGGTGCAGGTGGCACGCAACGTCTACCTCGTGTAGCGGGTGCCGAGGCTGCTATTACACTGATTGGCAGTGGCGATCCCATACCTGCATCGAAAGCACTCGCTTGGTCTATTATCGATCGGATGGTTGATGAGGACCTTTTGGGTGAAGCAATCAGTTGGGCAAAGTCGCTCACTGCCAGCGGTGCATCACAGCCCAAAGCTTGTGAACAACCCTTTGTGATGACCGATGAGAACCGCCAACTGATTGAGTCCACCCGGCAGGCACTTGCCAAAAAAACCCGAGGGGAATTTGCACCTCAGCGGGCCCTCGATTGTATCGTGGCGGCCGCGGAGCTGGATTTTGAATCGGGTTTGCAGCGCGAGCGCGAGTTGTTCATAACGTGCATGAACAATCCCCAGTCAAAAGCAATGCAACACATGTTCTTTGCCGAGCGAGAAGCAGCAAAAGTAGACGGCCTCGATCGCAATACGCCCAAAGTCGATATTCGGGAAGTAGGCATTATTGGTGCGGGCACCATGGGTGGTGGTATCGCCATGTGTTTCGCTCAAGCAGGCATACAGGTCACACTCCTCGATCGCGACCAAGATGCGGTAGCGCAAGGCATCGCTCGTATCGAAAAGAACTATGCCATCAGTGTGAAGCGCGGCAGGCTCACCGAGGACCAGGTCAGTGCCATCATGGCCAACATTACCCCCGCTACCGATTACAGCGCCCTAGCGCAGGCTGACCTCGTGATTGAAGCGGTATTTGAGAACCTGGCTATCAAGCAGGAGGTATTTCGTACCCTCGATGGTATCTGCAAACCCGGTGCAATTCTGGCTACCAACACTTCATACCAAGACGTCAATGCCATCGCAGCAGTAACACAACGGCCCGAGTGGGTATTGGGCATGCATTTTTTCTCGCCCGCCAACGTGATGCGCCTACTTGAGGTGGTGCGTGGTGACAAAAGTAATGACACGGTTATTGCCAGCGCAATGGCGGTGGCCAAAACCATCGGTAAAACCCCAGTTTTAGCGGGTGTCTGCTACGGTTTCATTGGCAACCGTATGCTACAACCCTACTTCCGCGAGGCATCCTTGTGTTTGATTGAAGGGGCAAGTCCTGCACAGATCGACGGTGCCTTGGAGCGATGGGGTATGGCCATGGGTCCGTTGGCTGTAGGTGATTTAGCGGGCCTGGACATCGGTTATAAAGCCCGAGAGCAATTAAGTGACACTGAAAAGGGTGATCGAGCCAATTATCTCGTTGCTGATCGATTGGTAGAAGCCGGTCGCCTAGGACAGAAAAGCGGCTCGGGCTACTACCGCTACGACCCGGATACTCGAGCACGACTCGATGACCCCGATGTGATGGCCATCGTCGAAGCCA
The DNA here is from genome assembly GCA_965658685.1 of Luminiphilus sp. Classification (GTDB taxonomy): domain Bacteria; phylum Pseudomonadota; class Gammaproteobacteria; order Pseudomonadales; family Halieaceae; genus Luminiphilus. The sequence continues at coordinate 18,805 of CBFHTF010000014.1, read as the reverse complement.
CCAGTGCTGAGCTGGGCATAGAAAGGCGCACGATCAGTGACGAAGAGATCGTCGATCGACTGACGCTGGCACTTGCCAACGAAGGGGCTTGTATTCTTGAAGAGGGCATCGCTCAACGCGCCAGCGATATCGACGTGGTCTACGTTTATGGCTATGGCTTCCCCCGATTTAAAGGCGGCCCGATGCACAATGCCGAGGCAAGGGGGCTCAAGGAAGTCGTTACACGCATCCAAGAGTTCTCAGAGACCCTATCGGCGGGTAATTGGCAACCCTCACAACTGCTTGAAGATCTGGCAAACAAAGATGGCAAGCTACGGGATGTAAAACCAAGCTGAGAGCAGCTGGCAGCGCTCGGTTGCGGTCATTGTAATGGCCCCAACCGAGCCCCAACCCACCCCTGTTGGGTATTCAACGTAATAGCAGCCTTTGCCACTGTGACGTGATCGGCTACACTAACATTTTAAACTTAAAGTATTCGCCGCTACACTTGCACAAGCGGTAGTAGCCGTTACAGGGAGAGCAACGCCATGGCAGGACAAACACGCTGGAAAAAACTCGATTGGGCCGATCCATTTGAGCTAGATGCGCAACTCACCGAAGAACAGCGTATGGTGCGCGACAGTGCTCGCCAGTATGCCGAAAGTAAATTGCTACCGCGCGTCAAAGACGCTTTCCGTAATGAGCAAACCGATATCGCCATTTTTAGAGAGATGGGCGAACTTGGTTTACTGGGTTCCACCATCGACGGCTACGGTTGCCCGGGGGTCGATTACGTCTCCTATGGACTGGTTGCGCGCGAGGTTGAGCGCATTGATTCTGGCTATCGTTCAATGCTTAGCGTGCAGTCGTCACTGGTGATGTATCCCATCTACGCCTACGGCAGTGAAGCGCAGCGCGAAAAATACCTTCCTAAATTAGCCACTGGTGAATGGATAGGCTGCTTTGGTCTAACCGAACCCGACCATGGCTCGGATCCTGGCGGCATGGTGACCCGTGCGCGAAGCGCTGACGGCGGCTATCGTCTGACAGGAGCCAAAATGTGGATATCAAACAGCCCCTTTGCCGACGTCTTCATTGTATGGGCGAAAACCGACGATAACGTGATCCGAGGCTTCATCCTTGAGAAAGGTATGCCCGGGCTCAGCGCGCCAAAAATTGAGGGCAAATTGGCGTTACGAGCATCTACCACGGGTGAGATCGTGATGGATGATGTCTTCGTACCTGAGGACAACTTGTTACCGAACGTCAGTGGTTTAAAAGGACCATTTGGCTGCCTAAATAATGCTCGCTACGGTATTGCTTGGGGTGTGATGGGTGCCGCGGAAACATGTTGGCATACGGCCCGCCAATACACATTAGACCGACAGCAGTTCGGACGCCCTCTGGCTGCCAATCAACTTATTCAACTCAAGTTAGCCGACATGCAAACCGAAATCGGTATCGCGCTGCAGGCCTGTTTGCGAGCGGGCCAAATGCTGTCAGACGGGGCGGTATCGCCAGACCTTATCAGTCTCATCAAGCGCAATTCCTGTGGTAAAGCCCTCGAGATCGCGCGCAAAGCGCGCGATATGTTGGGGGGTAACGGTATCTCCGATGACTACCCTGTCATGCGCCATATGATGAACCTGGAGGTCGTAAACACCTACGAAGGGACCCACGACATCCACGCGCTCATCCTCGGACGCAGTCAGACCGACATTCCCGCTTTTTGATGGCCTGAGCGTTAACGGCTGGGAACGCCAATAGCCACCGGGCGAACTGGCGATCCCGACCCACCCGCTATGCACAGCGGCATGATCATGGCACAGAACTCGTAAACACCGTCCTCCGCTATCGCCTCTAAGCGACTATTTTGAATTTGAAGCACACCCGACTGGGACAGATTGTGGTGATGAATCGCAAAGGGTAAACCTGCAGGTGTGCCATCAACTGGGCCAGCTTTGCCTTGCAGTTGCCCCCGCAACACAGGGTCGGTGAACGGGTTGTCTAAGGAGACCAATACCACGCCTTGAGTGCCCAACCACTGTACCGCGTCATACCCCAAACCCGGGCCCATCCCGTAGTACTCGGCGTCGGTCATAGGATCTGTCCATTTTTCACCCCAACCGGTGTTAATAAACAGGACGTCACCGGGCAAAATACCTCGCTCGTCCAAATCTTGTGCTGCCAGCATGCCATCGATATCCGCCTTAGTAATACGGACACCCGGCTCCAAACGCTGACCCTCTCCGAGGTAGGCTTTCGCATCGAGTAATAGACCCGATGTAATAATGGGCGGCACCTTGTCGACACCTAATTTCAACAGGGGCGACTCAGCAGAGGGTTTAACCTCGCTTTGGCTAAAGCCCCCGAAATACTGCACGCGATCCGCGGGGAAATCGCCCTCACCCGACCACGGCTCGGGCAACACCCCAAAGTGGCCCAGTGCATCCATCTGCGTACCTTGCGCTGCGTGCTCGCCCGTCACACTCTCGCCATTGAACGCGTGTAGCGTGCCCGGCAAACCTACCGTGCCACGAAAACTGTATTCGAGAGGAACACCGAAAGGCGACGCTGGCATGGTGTTACTGCGCACATGTGACAATTCGTAAGCTTGGGCCCCCGGCGCGGCCAGATGTTCGGCACAGCGGGCCCAGGTAGCGGGCCCCAGAGCGCGGGCGTTACCCAGTTCGTCACCTGGGTGTGATACGCCCCATTCTGATTGAGCGGCGGTGGCAACACTGGTAAGAGCGCAAGCAGCGAGCGCAGTACCAAGTTTTCGAGAGAGCGAAGGGCAATGGCGCATTGTGTACCTCGTTTGTCGTTGGGTTTATCGGTAGCGGAGACTTGATTACATCCGCCGCCATCGGGAATTTCAAGATATTTTCAGTTTAAAATGTTTGCCCAAAGCCGGCCAAGCTGGCATGTTCAAATAACAACAGTAACAAGCGAGTAACACGATGTCAGAAGGCCAGCCAAGAAGCCTACTTCAAATATTGGGACCGGGAATCCTCTTTGCAGGCGCCGCCATCGGCGTCTCTCATCTTATCCAGTCGACCCGTGCTGGCGGCATGTATGGACTGGCGTTAATTGTCTTCATTGTGCTGGCCAACTTGGCTAAGTACCCTGCTTTTCGATTTGGTAATCAATACGCAGCGGCCTCGGGCACCAATCTTATTGTGGCGTACCGGCAGCAAGGACCGGTGGCGATTGGCATGTTCATAGTATCGACGCTACTCACCATGTTCGCCGGTTGTGCGGCGATATCGATTACCACTGCCGGACTTGCCAAAGTCACGTTCGGACTAGAAGCCGATAGCTTCACCATCGTCTTAATCGTGTGGGCTTTGATTGCCGGCATTTTGTATCTAGGGGAGTACCGCGCCCTCGATACCATTGTCAAAGTGCTACTGTCGTTTCTGACCATCAGCACACTCATCACAACGATTGCGGTGGCCCCTGAACTCCAGTTTGGGGGTATCGGTGATCTGTGGCCATCAGAATTCAGCCTGCCCACCATCATCTTCATCGCTGCTCTTGTTGGCTGGATGCCAGCCCCACTGGATACATCGGTGTGGCAGTCATTGTGGAGTCAGGCAAAAGCACATGCGGATAATCATCAACCCACCACCCGCGAGGCTGCCATAGACTTCAATATTGGCTTTGTCGGCACGGGCATTTTGGCCATTTGCTTTGTCATCATGGGTGCAGGCGTCATGCATAAGGCGGGTATCGAATTTGAATCAAGCGCCGCCGGCTTTGCTGCACAGCTAATTGCAATTTACCGAGAAACCTTGGGTGATACCGTAGCAACGCTGGTAGGCGCGTCTGCCATGGCCGTCATTTTCACCACGACGCTTACAGCCATCGATGCGTGGCCTCGTTCAATGGCAGGCGTCATGCTGATACTTCGATCGCCCGAGACCGATGTCGGCGATAGCCTTTCACGCATTCGACACCCCCTGTATTGGCTTTGGATGGCCGTTTTATTTGTGGGTGCAGGGCTAATTCTTGGCTTGTTTGCCCATTCATTCAAATTGCTGCTCGATATTGCCACTACGGTCTCATTTCTGACCGCACCGGTGTTTGCCATCCTGAATCACAGAGCCATGTTTGCAGACAACATCCCTACCGACAAACAACCCAGCAACGCTATGCGCTGGTGGAGCCTGTTGGGCATCTTTGCACTGGTTGATTTTACGCTAGCCTACGTCGGCATCCGATTGGCGGCCTAACAGCAAACGTCGCTCTAACCAAAGGGGGGCTAGGCCCAGCAGCAGCGCTCCCCAAGTCCACCAAGGATTGATCGGCACAAACGGGGGCTCGTCAATGCGCTCCGCACTAGCTGACAAAGCGTGTTTCATGAACGATGAAGTAGCACGCTGTCGACGGGCAAACCGATCGGTTTGATGCTCGTCGTCAGCTAAAACCCGCACACTAAGGCGCTCAACAGTGCTTCCCTCGGCGTCCTTCAGCGTCAACCAATGCCAGCCAGTATCGGCGGTCCAGACAAAACCGCAGGCGGTACTGCCACCGCTGACAGGTGCCATCAATGGCACCGTGGGCGATGATGAGCCTAGGGGAGCCAAGGTCACGCTTAGTGCTTCCTGTTGTGGGTTATCGGCGCATATTTGTAATCGCTTAAAGGGGCGCAGTGCTGTGGGTGTCGTCAAAGGCTGTAAATGGGGCGTAGCAGAGGGCCTGGCTATGGTTGCTAACACGTTTGACCAATAGCTACTAAAAGCGCTGTCAGCACCGGATGTGGCCCAACGATAGCGATCCCGTAACCGGCTGAGAGCTATCCGACCCAAACCTTGTGGGCGCCACGCCTCCAGCACCGCACCCTGCTCATCAACTGTGAAGGGTTGTGCGTCTATCAAGGTCATGGACCCCGCTGCGACCGGCAGCGGCGTAGGGCCGATCGGTTGGCGCTGGCGGTGTTGCCCACCGTATCGAAAAGGTAGTCGCTCATCCGCGCTAGCCTGAGCGCCCAAGACAACACCAAAAACCCTGCGGCTAGCGGGCACTTCAGCCATTGCCTGAGCTAACGTGGAATCAATCAGTACAAGCAGGCCCAGGCCCTCCTCCACTGCCGCCATTAGCGTTGCTCGCTCGGCACTTTCCAAGGCTACCCACTGCCGACCGTCGAGCACAATCATGTCGATGGTGGCCAATAATGACGGCACCAAAATCGGTTCTATCTGACTATCGACATTGATGCGTTGACTCAAATACCGATCACGGCTGATTTGTGTGCGCACGAGCAACTGTGCGCCGCTGTCGGCAGCCCAACGCGTTAACTGCTGGGTATCGAACGATGGCGCCGACTGCCAAATCATAAGCCGAGGTGGCTCAGTGGTTCTCACAAAGCTACTCACTGGCTCACTGGCTAAGCGCGCGTCGGCCATCGCAACTTCCAGCGTGTATTCAACCGGCCCAAGCACCGGAGGCAGCGCCTCCAAATAAAAACCCTCGCCCGGCAAGACCGTTTGGGTATCGACACTGCGACCTGATAGATCAACCAAAGAGAGTGACAGCGGACTTGAATTTCCATCCCACCGCAATCGACCACTGACTCTCAACGGTTCGCCGACAGCGATATGACTAGGCCAGTGCAGGTCTGTCAGCCCCTGCAATGTGGGCGGTGACCACTGTATTGTCAGATATTCTGGGAGCGTTGCCCAATCGTCTGCCGACAAACCGTGACCCGTCAGCTGCAATTGCCTCGCCGTCGGATGTCGCAGAGGGATCTGGCCCGGGGTTTTTAACTGGGGCACGTCATCTTCGGTTGGCAGCGAAAAGGAGCCCAAGCGGTAGCGTATGTCACCGGCAGGTACCTCAACACTCCCCTCTGTAATTAGTGTTACCGACTCAGCAAGGGGATCCGGCTGCTGCAGTGGCGCAATCAATAAAACCCCAGCAGCGGTTACCCATACATTTAAGCCTATCACCCCCCAGCGCCGCAGCGGATTGCAATGGCGGCGTCGGGCCCATGCCATGACCATGACCACCAACTGGCCCACCACCCATACCAGCGAAGTCGCAAGGGCCACGGAAGACACAGACCACTCGAGGGTACCGATTGATAGTGACATAGCAGGGCTCATGAGCCAGAGCCCTCACGCAGTTGCTGCAGTCGTTGACCGTAGCGCTCGACCAAGCTATTGGGCTGAGTCCTGATTGCCTGCTTTGCAGGGGCCACCAAAGCGGGTAGCGCTGACCAAAGCGTTTGCTGCAACACCTGCTGACAATCGCGGCAATCGCCAAAGCTCATACGCCCCTGCTGGCGTAGCTGGGTCAGTACGGCTGCCGCCCGAATAAAGCCTGGACGTTCTACGGCCCCCTCGGTAAGCACTGCCGCAGCGGCCGCTAGAACGTCTATCTCTGATGCTGAAAAAACCGTATCTGCTGGCGTCGATAGCAGCAAGCGATACGTGTTCTGCAACACTTGCGTGGTGTCACTGTCGGTCGCTGTCTGCTGGGTACGCACTCTCGATTGAACATCGGCGAGATCACCGGTGAGACGTCGGTCCTCACTGATTGGCGGTGGCTCAAAGCCCAGTCGCTGGGTGTAAATACGCTGTGCTTTGCGCGCCAAATCGAAATAGCGCAGAGCGTCTCGTTCGAAGGGCAACGCGGTTTCTGGATCACCCAGGCGAAGATGTAACTCTGCGTCCCACATATTCGCAAGGGCGCGTTTCATTAAACCTACCGGGCTTTGACGACTGATGGGACCAATGTCGGCTGCCCCGTGATCGTGGCCAAATTGCGCCATTAGCACCTCAGCACTACCGAACAAAGGGTTATCGCTGACACTGTTGGCGGGTTCGTGCTCATGGCCATCATCGGGCCCGTGGCCGTGTCCATCACCATCATGGTGGTGGCTGCCGTCTTCACCGGTGTCAGCGTCGTCACTGCTGCCCACCCCATCAATCAAACCTTGAGGGGCTTCACTCTCACCAAATTCATCGCCAACGTATTGGCCGTAGCGCTCTTTTAATGCCCCTTGATCAACACCCAGAGCACGCGATGTGGCAACAAACACTTGGTTACTGAGATATGGCCTATCAGCCAGTAACTGCTCAGTCTCGATAATGATCTGGCGCTGGCTCTTGAAATATTCAGGCATAACAGAAATAGCCAGCCCGTCATCATCGTTGCTATCGGAAACTTCGTCTAACCAACGGACAACGACGGTATCAGAGCGAGTCGATTGGGGATCTAGGGGATGATTATCGTAAGCTCGAGTGAATAAATACAGCTCATCGCCGGGAGTCATGCCAAGGTCACGCAAATCCCAGTGCTGCTGATACAAAACGCCATCATCAGTCGATCGACTATCTTGGAATACGAAACGCGCATCCCTGAACTTCACGCCCTCCCCCGAGCCTTTAGCAATAGACGCTCTAATCTCTACATCGGTGATGCCATAGTCATCGTCAATCGTTACCGCATAGTCAAACTGCGTAGTACCGCTCTTTGCTATCTCCACGCGGGTACTGTTGGGAGTCACGACACGAATAGTCGGTGGCTGATCGAGGCTGACAGCAATGCTGTGAACGACAGGACTCCACTGCTCATCACTCGGTCTAGCTCTGGGCTCTAAGTAATACAGAGACGTGGTATCAACCGTTGCAGCAACAGTGTGAGTGGGACGCTGGCGGTTGTTATCGTTATGACTTTCGAGTTCTCCGGATACGCTGCGTAATTCAAATCGCTGATCACGACGAGCAGCATCGCTGAGCACCAACTGCCAGTCGGTGAGCGCAACCCCCTGATAGTACCAACGTAAGGTCGCACCCTCGGGTACCGAGACATTAGCTTGCGTGGTGCTGAAAGCAGGCAGTTGTGTATATGGCGGAGGCTCGACGTCAATACGCAGCAACAAGGGATAGCCCAAGAGAGCGCTCGCCGTCATTGGATCGTCTGTTGACACCGCCACGGCGTCTGAGGGCGGCGCGAGCATCACCCACAAGGCATGCGCACCCCCCAGCAGCACGCCCAAACCGATAACAGCCAGCGGCCCGCGCCAATCAACCGCCGGTAGCCAGCTCTGCTGTGAACGCTGCAATGTTTCCCACACGGGTTCGACCCGCTTGCGCTGTAATCGCTGTAGGGTCGAGAGCTTTGTCTCTGGCTGTAACCATAGACCGGCGCTCTCTTCAAAAGCGGGCACCCGTCGGTTGAGGTAACGGGTGAAAGTGGCTGTCGACCAGCGCAAAGGCCTACGCCGAACATAATAAAAACCCATTACCAACGCCGCCACCAGCAGACTCAGCACGGGCTTGAAACTGCCCACAAGCTGATAACCAAGGGCCAAAACCACCAATGCCACACTGGTACTGGTCAGTGCCACCTGCAACCAGATGCGCCGGCGCAATCGTCCAAGGGTTGATACTAGGGGTTGGTGTTGGCCGCCGGTGCTGTCCCCAGGCGTCTCGCTGTTAGTAGGATTGATGAACGTCACTGCCGCTTACCGCTGAGGTACCACTCACTCCAAAGTCGCTCTAACAGCAGCAGTAATACCACGAGCGCCGACAACCAATAGGTCATTGGCACTGGCAACGGTAATTGTGCTTGTGCTGGTCTCGCCAACACCTGCTCAGGCGCCACTGCAAGGTGCTCGAAACTCCTCTGCCACAGCTGGGCGCCTATTAGCCATGGTAGTAATCGGTCGGGAAAATCAGGAACAGCCAGAGCACCACCCGCATCCGCATGAAAATGCTCGATAAACAACACAGCGGCTCCAAGTTCAGGTGGTGAATCGTGAAGCAACATCACAGCACCGAAGGGTGTTGACGCCGTAGCCAGCGTTTCCGGATCAAATGCAATCACCTCGGACCCGTCTAAATGAGCTCTAGGATTTTCAGGAAATTGCATAGGCAGACGATCTGTCAGCATCAAATCGGCGGTAGCGTCAGCAATCGTTACTCCCATACCCACGACAATGCGCCGTGAACCTATTTGCTCCGTAAGCGGTGACGATAGCGGCATCGGCGTGCCAGCCGTCGCATCGTCAGAAACCTGTTGCAAAGTAGCCCGGACACGCACAGCTCTTAACTCGTCAATCAATGCCAATGCTGCCTCAAAGGCATAGGCATCATCAGCACGCTTGGCGGTGTAAAAAACACTAACGTCTATCGAAGGTAGACGCGCCGTGTCAGTGCTGTCTGACAGCCAATGCCAAGAGACAGCACTGCCTAACGCACACAAGGTAGAAGGCAACTGCCCTGCCTTATTAACCGCGTAAACCGCAAACCCCTCTGAGTGCAGCTGTCGCGCCGTTCGCTCGATCAACAAACTACAAACATCACTCGTTTGTGTGGGCGTTGCTGCACTGTCTGCGGTTACCTCGGGAAAGCCCGGCACCAAAAAAAACAGTTTGTCATGGCTGTCCAGTGCATGGGTTTTGACCTCCGCGTCGGACAATTGCCACCATTGTGGCGTTACGTAAGCCACATTACCCGACAATGTGCCTTGCTTGACTAGATAAAACCCGGCCATTAATAGGGCCAATAAAGACAGTATGAGCAGTCGCAGCGCTAACAAACCCGGTTGCTGCAAACGCACTGCAAGCAGCCGCTGACGCCTTGGTTGACGATAAAGCGCAATGTTTCCAACGTACACCAATCGCCCACGATGGCGGTTTAACAGGTGGATGGCTAAGGGCAGCGTCAATGCTCCCAGAGCGAGCAGTGCCCACGGATTGATAAAACCCCAGCTCATGAACGACCTATGCCCTGTCGGCGCAAGCGCAACACGGAAGCAACTGCATGCTCTATGGGGTCATCGACACTGATATCAGCTACAACAATACCCATCTGACGTAACGACTTCATGGTCATTTGAAGCCAAGCATCGCGCTGCGACAAATAGTGTTCCCGAGCAGCTCGACCACTGGCTAATACCTGCTCTCCGGTCTCTAAATCTTGAAACCGTACCGCGCCCTGATAGGGAAATTGCAGTTCATCAGCGGACGTCAAACGCAGGGTGATGAGGTCGTTATGGCGCGTAACGCACTGTCGTAGTAAGCGCCGCTGCTCCTCAGCTTGCTCATAAAAATCGGTCACCACCACAGTGAGCCCAGCTCGCTGCACACGGGCCACTTGGGCGCCCAGCCGTTCATGGGATGGAAACAAACCCGACGTCGTCACCGATGCCAGAGCATGCAAAATACGATGCCACTGCTTGATGCCGGTTGCAGGTGGGATCACGCAGGGTGCGTCGTCATTGATAACCCATAGCCCCACGCAGTCATCTTGAACGCTGGCTACATAAGCTAGGGTAGCCAGAAGGTAGCGACCGAAATCAAACTTGGACAACACAGCTTGCTCACTGCGCATTGCCAAGGATTCGCTGGCATCGAGCACGAGCCAAATGGTGGTGTGACTGTCACGATCCGCCTCACGCACAAAGTATCGATCGCTTCGGGCATACAAGCGCCAGTCGATCCGACTCACCGGGTCGCCGGGTTCATAACTCCGATACTGACTAAACTCGACGCCCACACCTCGCTGCACACTGCGCTGAATACCCTGCCGATACGCGGTAGCCACTGAGCGAGCCACAAGCGCCAAGTCGCGGACACTAGCAATAGCGTGTGGGCTGACAAACTGCACCATAGTGACCGATTGTCGTTAACGCAGCTGCGGTGCTGCTACCGACAAGCTGCCAAGCAACGCGGCAACAATATCGTCACTGCTAACACCGTCGGCCTCGGCTTCAAAATTCAGTAATATCCGGTGGCGTAAAGCTGGCACGGCAATCGTCTGTACATCGTCAAGCGTGACCGCGAAACGCCCTTGCAGTAGCGCCAAGGCTTTCGCACACAAAATAACCCCCTGTCCAGCGCGTGGGCCCGCACCCCATTGCACATAGCTTTCCACCTGAGCGTGGCTTCGATTGTCTGGACGGGTTGCCCTTACCAAATCGGTCACGTAGTGCAGTAGCGGATCGCTGATATCGACTTCACGCACGAGCTGCTGCAAAGCAATGACATCATTGGCATCGAGCACGGGTACAACCGATGCGCTGGCTGAACCCGTTGTCAGACTCAAGATGGCCCGCTCTTCCTCAGCCGTCGGGTAATCTACCCTCACAAAAAGTAAAAAACGGTCTAACTGCGCTTCGGGTAGAGCATAAGTGCCCGCTTGCTCAACCGGGTTCTGGGTGGCCAGCACAAAGAAAGGCGCTGCCAGCTCATAACGCTGCCCACCATAACTCACCGCGCGCTCCTGCATGGCTTCCAGTAATGCCGCCTGGGTTTTGGGCGGGGTTCGATTGATTTCATCGGCCAGTAGCAACTGGGTGAATATCGGCCCTTTCTGAAAGGTAAACACGCGCTTACCGGTGCCGTGATCCTCTTCCAGAATCTCGGTGCCAATTAAATCGCTGGGCATCAAATCGGGGGTGAATTGCACCCGCTTAAACTCCACCCTTAATGTTTTCGCCAATGTGCTGACCATGAGTGTTTTCGCAAGTCCAGGCACACCCTCAAGTATGCAATGCCCCCCTGCCAGCAAACTCACCAGCAACTCTTGCACCACTTGGGTTTGGCCCACAATCGTGGTGGCAATGGCAGCTTGGACCCCCCGTAGCTTGTCGAGCAGTTGGGTAATATCCGTTTCGGATAAAGCTTGATGGGACATAACTACCTCGTTAACGGGTCATGGCATAAACCACGATATTCACAGCAAAGCGCGTATTGTCATTCACCATAAAACGCTTGTTACGAAAATCGTAATCCCACTCGCATCCGTAATCTTTGTTGCTATACAACACGCCAATGCGACCGTCGATAACAATGGCTTTCAAATACTCGTGTACCAAGCCATCGCCCCAACCATTTAATTCTTGGCTCGTTCTTGGGGGGCCGTCGAATGCAAAAAAACTCTGGTAAAGCGGATGATCATCCGCTATGACGTCGAGCGCATCGGCACCGAAAAGTTCCGTCATTTGCGCTTCAAAGCTGGTAGCAAACAAACCATCGATATCATGATTGCAGTCGTCCACCAACACAAAGCCGCCCTGTTGCACATAGCGCTTGAAGTGGTCTCGCTCGGCGTGGTTGAAGCGTAACAACCTCCGCCCAGCTAAGTAGCAAAACGGCGCGCTGAGCATGGCGGGGTCAGCGAGCGGCACCACGCGCTCTGTTGGATCAACACGTAAGGTGGTGTATTCGATTAGAGCATTGAGTATGTTCGATGGCGCACGCTCGTCAACGTTCCAGTCACCAGACTCGTACTGCAATCGCGTGAAATAAAAATCGAAGTGATCCTTATACTCAAGGCCAGGCTCAGGCGTGGTGCGTCCCTGAGCCTTTCCTGCCACCGCCGAAACCGCTGCCCCCATGACCACTAGGCGCAACAGATCGCGCCTTGCCAATGCTGACGGAATGGGGGCTGGCGCTCTGCTCGGCCTGTGTGACATCAACGATTCGGTTGACCTTACACAGCGTCTGACAAACTCGAGAAGGTGAAGTCTCGCAGCTTCATAGGCGGTATCAACGACCCATCAATCCGCTGGGGTACGCCCAACTCCTCAATGTTATTCAACATGACAATAGGTGACTCGTTAAACCGGAAGTTCTTGATCGGGTATTTGATCTCACCGTCTTCAATGTAGAAGGTGCCATCACGGGTTAAACCGGTGTACAGCAGCGTTTGAGGATCTAGGGCTCGGATATACCAAGTCCGAGTCACTAACACACCTCGGCGCGTACCCGCGATCATATCCTCCAAACCAGTATCACCGCCGGCCATGATCACTTGCACACCACCACCGAATAGACCACCACCCGAGTAAGCGGTAGGCACATGGGGTACACCGGTTTTCTTGGCCCAGTAACGGCTGTTGGGCAGCGTTTTAACAACACCTTTGTCGATCCATACCGTCTTTGATACCGGCACACCGTCGGCAGAAAACGCGGGAGTGGGCACTTCGGGGTGCAACGGATCACTCCACAGGGTGACACGTTCATCGAACAACTTTTCACCAATACGATTGGTGGGGGCGTCCTCGGCAGGCGTTTCCCCGGGCTTAGATTTTGCACTCAAAAAACTGCGACCCTCGTCTGCCGATCGCTGGTCCATGGCGCGCGCCATATTCTGGATCAAGGTCGCAGACGCCGCGGGCTCTAGAATAACCGTATACCGTCCGGGTTCCATCTCCCTGGCATCTACCGAGGCTTTGGCTTTATTCAACGCGATGACCGTTGCAGCCCCCGTATCCATCTTGCGGCTGTCGTTGTAATCCCTCGATGCCCATCCCGAGCCTCGACCATCTTCGGTGCGTACCGTAATAGTAAAGTCGGTGTTGGTAGCCCGGTGGTAGGCAAACATGCCTTTGTTATTCGCCATGGCAAAGAAGCCTTTGCTATCGCGCAAAAAGCCGGCTGCGACGGTTTTATCCTTCCGTGATGGCGCAATACTGGCCTCGGCCATGGCTGCCCTGTCATCGGGTGTTACTGCCGCCGTGCTGTCGACCCAAGCATCCACGGTGTCGTAACTGGCAGGGCCCATCAGCGGCATATACTCAGGATTCTCAGGGGCCAAACGCGCCAGCTCCTCCGAGCGACGCACAACTTTTTCAAGTGAGGCATCGTCGAATTCATTGATTGTGGCGGTACCCGTGCGCTTACCAAAAGATGACTGCACGGCCAGCGTCACATCGCTGACTTCACCAGCCGTCGAGACCGTATTGCGGGCATAACGAATATTGCCCTCAACCGAGCCTTCCAATCCGCATTCACACTCGTCAGCCTTGGAGTAAGCCAAGACCTTTTTCAGCAGTGCTTTCGCTTCCTGTTCAGTAAAGATGGTCATGATCAATCCTCAAAAATTAGGCGGGTTGCGACCCGGTTAAACCGATTTACGCGCGGTGTTTATGACATTAACGCCATTAAATCGGGTGGTCGGACAACCGTGGGAGACAGCGCTGGCTTGAGAGGGTTGACCTTTGCCATCGAAGAACGATCCGCCCAAACGATAGTCAGACATGCCCGCCATCGCCGTGCACGCGTTCCAAAACTCCTGTGTGTTCGACTGGTAGGCCACATCTTCAATCTGTTCTGTAATCTTGCCGTTTTTAATTTCGTAGAACAGCTGACCACCAAACTGGAAGTTGTAGCGCTGCTGATCGATGGAGAATGAGCCGCGCCCGACAATGTAAATACCGTCTTCAACATCTTTGATGATGTCATCGGCGCTTAAGTCTTCCTTGTTGGGGCGCAGGGATACATTGGGCATACGTTGGAACTGAACGTCAGACCAACTCTGTGCGTAGCAGCAGCCGTGAGACTCTTCTTGATCGATCATATGAACCTGATCGCGAATGGCCTGATAGTTCACCAAGACGCCATCTTTGACCAAATCCCACTCTTTGGTTTTTACACCCTCGTCGTCGTATTCAACATAGCCCAAGGAATGTTTCTGCGTCTTATCGGCAACCAAATTAACGATATCGGAACCGTATTGAAACTTGCCACTGCGCCATTTATCGAGGGTGGCGAAACTGGTGCCGGCAAAGTTAGCCTCGTAACCCAATACACGGTCGAGCTCTAGCGGGTGACCTACCGATTCATGGATGGTGAGCATCAAGTGGTGAGGGTCGAGCACCAAGTCATACTTACCCGGTTCAACTGAGCGAGCCTTTAATTTAGCTTGTAGCTGCTTACCTGCATCACGGGCGTCTTGCACCATATCGTAAGAGAAGCGATACCCCACATTGGCGCCCTGAACATGAATCTGCTCTTTCGGATCGCCGTCTAGATATTCATAGCCCATACCCACGGGGTTGCACAGGCCGCTGCGCTGTTTGAATCCAGAGGCACCGACCGCCGTCGCAAAAAATGGCGTCCAGAGACGATGCACATCCTGATCGATATAGGAACCATCGGTGGATGCAAAGAACTTTTGCTCATTGACCTGAAACAGTACCGACGTGATGAAATTAGCGCCGTTATCGAGGGCGGCGGCGTTGGCCTCCATCAACAAATCGACTTTGTCTTTGATGGGGACTTCGAACGCATTTTGCTTGATAGGTGTACCCCATTGAACATCACCAGCGCCTTTTACGGGCGCCAACTTAACGGGCTCGGTCTGGAACTTGGCATTGGCTTTGGCCACCGCCACCGCTTGCTTTGCGGTGCGCGCAATGGCTTCAGGGGTCAGGTTTGAGGTGGCAGCGAAACCCCAGGTGCCATTAGCAATCACGCGGATACCAATACCCATTGACTCAGTATTCACAATACCGTCGACCCGCAATTCTTGGGCCGTTACAAATTGATTGAGATAACGGCCGATGCGGGCATCGGCATAGGACGCGCCTGCCTCTGTGGCCGCATTGAGGGCAATATTGGCCAGCTGCTTCTTCTGGGCGAAATCCATGCCAGTCGCCACCAAAGCCTCTGCAGATACCCTACTTCCCACAATAGGCAATACCAAGCCGGCGGCGCCTACCCCCGTCAGTTTCACAAAATCGCGTCTGTGCATAGGTCTCCCTCGAGCGTGATGAGCAGCCAGATACTGCCCAGAAAAGGTAATCGACCACTCTACTGTATAAGCCAAGCGGCGCAAATGGTCAGTTAATCGCTGGTTGTTACGAGCGATGCTAACTATTGGTGCTGTGGAATGATCATAAACTTGCTGCGCTGTATGCCCTCATTGGCAACACCCATCTCTGGGTAAAACGGGATCTAAACCACAATCGTCCACTGTATTGTGAGACGTAATCGGCAAAAAAAATGATCCACACTGGTCGCCACCCTTGATCTCCCTAAACTGAACCACGTCTACAGAAGAGCCTTGTGACGTGGTGTGGAGGTCAGTCATGTTTTGGATCCGTAGTAAAATTTATGCCGGTGCCAATAAAAACGATTTAATGCAAGCGATGGACGAAGAGACCCGCTCGCTGCTAGAGCGCGGTCTATCGCCTCAAGAGCGTCGCTGCGTCGATCACGTCGTGGTACATCCGCGGCAAAGCACCTACGAAATTCGGTTCAAGGACAAGCGCGTGCTTATGATTGACTCAACAGCACTCACCGCCTGAAGCCACTAGGATTCAGAGCAATCGAAGCGGCTACCACAGCGCCACTCCATCAATGGCTGGCGTCATCACCAATAGTCGTTTCGAAGAGTTTGAGGATGCGTCGGTATTGATCAAGCCAGCTCTCAGGATGCACATAGCCATGCGGCTCAAGGGGATAGGATGCCAACTCCCAATGTTCCTTCTCAAGCTCAATCAAGCGCTGAATTAAGCGCACCGAATCTTTGTAAAAGACATTGTCATCGAGCATACCGTGACTAATGAGCAGGTGGCCCTCTAGCCCCTCGGCAAATTCGATCGGTGAACTTCGGTAATGGGCCTCGGGGTCCACCGCCGGCGTATTTAAAATGGACGCCGTGTAACCGTGATTGTAGTGACGCCAATCGGTGACGGGACGCAAGGCAGCACCCGCTTTAAAGACCTCGGGCGCTTTGAACAGCGCCATAAACGTCATGAAACCACCGTAAGACCCCCCGTAAATACCGATTCTCTCAGGGTCAGCCCCGTGCTCTCGCACCAGCCAATTCACACCGTCAATGTAGTCCTCAAGCTCAGGGGTCCCCATGTGTCGATAAATGGCTGTGCGCCAATCGCGGCCATAACCTTCGCTGGCGCGATAATCCATGTCGAGCACGTGATAGCCCCGGGCGGTAAGTAAGTTATGGAACATCTGCTCGCGAAAGTAATAGGGAAATTTATGATGGGTGTTTTGGGTGTACCCCGCCCCATGCACAAACAAAACCGCCGGCCGCGGACCAGGAAAACTCGGGTCTGCGGGGTAAAACTTGGACCAAATGGGCCGATCAACCACCGATGACGGTACCGCCACAAATTGGGGTTGTTGCCAACTTAGCGCGCGGTAGTTATCGGTGAGGGTGTCAGTTGTGGCCGAGCGCTGTCCCGTCGTGACATTAAGGACGGTGGCCTGGGTGGGTATGTAGGGCGAGGAATAGCGCAGTAATGCGCGCTCTTGACCGGGGTCCATCACAAACGATTCCACACCCAAAAGTTCCGTAAGGCGCTGTAAGCTTCCGCGCTTAACATCAATTTTGTAGAGGTCCCACTCGGTAGGGTGTGATCGATTACTCAAGACAAAAACAGACTTACCATCGCGCTGCCACACCGGTGAACGCAGCTCAAACGCGCCCTGAGTGAGCTGATGCCGCTTGCCATCTGACGACACGGTGTAGAGCTGGGCGTACCCGGTTTGCTCCGACAAAAACCACGCATCGGTGCTCTGAGGCACCCAACCCATTTCGTTAAAGTCCCAGTTAATCCACGCCGGATCGGTTAATCGATGCAACACCCGAGTCGCCTGCTGTGGCGCATCGAGGCTGACAATCCAACGATCCTTATGGTCAATGGCCATTACCTGCACAAGCGCCCTCGCCTGCTCTGGATGCCACTGAACATCGCTGATAATGACTGGGCGCGGGTCATTGGCATCGTGGACAGACTGGTCTTGGGCCTGCTTGAGCGCAGCCAATGGGTCTTCATCCCGTCCCGGCAAGTCCGCAAGTGCTATGGGAAACTGTTGACGGGTCTCTAGGTCAAGCAGCATCAGCGACTGGGGTTGGGGGGCGTCGCGGCCAACAAGACGGCGCACATCCTCTATTTCCACGTAACCCGAATCAGTGACAAATCGTGGCATCTGATCGGCCTGCCCCCCACGTTCACCGGCAGGTGCCAATACCAATAGTAACCAACGGCCATCCGCTGACAGATGTTGCGCTACTGCCCTCTGCTCATCACCCATATACCAAGGTGCCGGACCCGCGGCGGGGGCAATCTTTGCCCGCTGCTCGCGCTGCTGCTGCTCTAGACGATGGTTATCGGCGACACGGGACAAGGTGCTAAACAAGCGGCGTTGATCCTGCTCAAGGCCCGGCTCAGGTTCTTGGTGAGGATCTGGCTGAAATCTCAAATCGGTCAACGGATAGGCGGCACCAGCAGCGAAATGCTTGTACCACCACTGATTAGCGTTCAGAAAAAAGATACCGCTGCCATCGGCAGCGAAGTGGGCATCACGTACCGGCTCGGTGCCACTAAACAATAGCTGCACAGCTGTATCAGTGGCGCCAGGTATCGATGCGGCGGTGTCGGCCACTTGCTGGCCATGAACCGCTGGGTGGTTTCGCAAAAGTAGCTGGCCATCACGGATGGATAGCAGCTGTGTACCCGCCGCATTGAGTCGCTGCCAGGGACCATCGATGGTGGTGTAATCCCTATCGGCTAGGGCTGTTGCCGTACCATCATTAGCCATGTGGTAGAGATCGCGCACGTCACTACCGCCGCGCTTAACCCGATACCAATACCCTTGGGCATTACCTTGCCACCACACCGACTCCACCGGCGCACCTATCCAGTCGGGGTGCTGCATGATGGTCTTGAGGTCAATGGTCTCGGCTGCTACCACCGACCAGGTTAGCAGCGACCCCAAGGCGAGTAATAAACCACGTAAAGAATTCACAGTAGATCCCAAAACTCAAACACCTTGGCATATTAACCACAGCGAGGGCTTATTGCATCGCTAGCTTATGACCGGCCACCTCACATGGATGTCGCCGGTGTTTGGTACAGTGCCGCCACTGCCTGCTCAAGTTGAAGTAGCAGGGGGTCATCTGCCGCCAAGTAGTTGCGCGCCCGTCGGAGAAAGCGGTGGGGGGGCTCCGCAGGGCGACGAGTCACGCCTTTGTTCGCCAATTGCTCAGCGATCTCGGCAAAGCGCCGCTCAGTGCTCAAAGGTACTGCTCCTCGACGCACTCGATGCATCCACCAAGTT
>CBFHTF010000013.1:0-43426 GCA_965658685.1 Luminiphilus sp. | reverse complement strand
CTCCTCCCCGACCATTCAATGGTGGCTGTAGCTCAGTTGGTAGAGCACAGGATTGTGACTCCTGTTGTCGCGGGTTCGATCCCCGTCAGCCACCCCATCTCCCCACATCTTTTCGTCAATTTTGTCGCTATTGCATAGAGATGCATTACTCAAACGCGTAGGCTTATGGTTCATCCATTAAGTAAGCGAGTTTCCCTATGACCATAGCCTCCGATAAAGTCGTCAGCATCGACTACGTGTTGCGCAACGATGACGGCGATATTCTTGACCAGTCGGCGCCAGAATCACCGTTGTCTTATCTTCACGGACACAATAATTTAATTTCTGGGTTGGAAGCTGCGTTATTAGGAAAGGCTGCGGGTGACCGGGTTGAAGCCAGTATCGCCCCCGCCGATGCTTACGGTGAGTACGACGCCAACCTGGTAGAGCAGGTACCACGCCAGATGTTTCAGGGCATCGACACCATTGAGCCTGGTATGCAGTTTCAGGCACAAACACCTCAGGGCGTGCAGGTAGTGACAGTGCGCGAAGCCACTGACGATACCATCACCGTCGATGGTAACCACGCGCTCGCAGGCCAGACTTTGCACTTTGATGTCACTGTCAAAGACGTGCGAGATGCGTCCGAAGAGGAACTCAGCCATGGTCATGCCCATGGTCCCGGTGGTCATCACCACTAAGTCACAGTCTCCACAGTCACAGGCTCACTATTCGCAACTTGTGGTAGTGGGCCGCTCCAATCAGATGCTTAACCAAATTGTCTTCCCCATCCCAAACGGCCATTACGCCGTGCGAAAAAGCAGCCATTCGTTCGTTACAGGCATAATCGGCGGCGCTAATGGGCCTTATTGCTGGTTGTGTGAAGCGGTAGTAGGGCAGCGCTAGTCGATCGGCTAGTAGCGCCACTTGCGGCTCAATACCCATGTGTGTCCCTGACACCAAGGCCAGCTGAGTGTCCACTTGTAAATTCTGTTGGTGTTCAACAATGCGCTGCTCGACATCGGCGATGCTAAGGTAGGTGGGGTATTCACAGGCGTAGCTGGCACTTGAGGCAACAATCAATCTAAATTCATTCGCTTTCGCCATTACCGCTGCCAATCATCTGCGTTGAGGGTGCGTGGTTATAGGTCTGCAGTTAGCTGCCCACAGATCACGCTGTCCAACCCGCAACATTAAGGGCTTTGTATGTTTGTGAGTAGGGCATTAAAACTGTGATTTTGGGCATTACCCTAGAGTTAGGGGAAATCCCCGCTCAATCTCCTGTTATTCTCTTTGATATCGTTTATGTAGCAGAGTATTAGCCATGGTGAAGAACGAATGGGCTGAGGCCTACCTGAATAATCAGCAGGGTGTGGCTGTAGAGCAAATGCTGGGTGAATGGATTGGCGGGATTATTTTCGATGAATCTATGAATATTCTCAGTGCCACTCCCATGGCGGCACGCATGCTCGATACATCGGTCAAAGATTTAATTGGCGCCAATTTAGTAGAGCTTTTGGTAGGCCGGGCTAATTGGCCTTGGGTGCCTTGGATACACGCTACCCAGCAAGTAAGCCTGTATGAAAATATTCTTAAGGACGCGGTTAAAAATGGCTCTACTGGACGAGAAATTAATATATTGACCCGTAGTCAAATGATATACCGTGGCAGTATTAACGTATTGTGGCGCTCAGCCGATCGAACATTCGCACTATGGATTAACATCGTTGATCCGCTAACGACATCCGACGGATCAATTGCGCTCACTGCTTGGATTGATGGCGATAATCTGCGGGGTAGCATGGGTAATCACATTACGCGTAGCGAGCTCGAGCTAATGCTGGATTACTGTAAAACTAAAACCATCAAAGAGCTCGCAGAAAAATATAAGACAACACCGAAATCCATGGAGCATCGCTTGCGGGGTATCGCCGAGCGTTATGGTTGCGCCTCCATTAGCGAATTAGCCAAGCACCAAATGCATCGCCGGCTAGTTACCGTGGCCCAGCCGCACAATACTTTGCGTATTGACAATGAGCTCACGTTGTTCGACTCGGTGCGCTATCGAATATTTCCTTCCCATATCTTGCCAAGAATTGCGGCCATCGGTGAGCGCCTGCGTAAATCTAAGGCCAGCGATATGGCGAAGCAGATGATTAACGCCGTCTTTGGTGACTAGTGGCGCCGCGTCCACGAATGATGGGGTTTCAGACTGAATTGGCCCGCCCGGCAGGACTCGAACCTGCAACCGCCAGCTTAGAAGGCTGATGCACTATCCAATTGTGCTACGAGCGGAGGGGGCGCAGTATGCCATTGTCAGAGCGGTCGCCCAAGCCTTATCCCGTCAAGTAGGGCTCTAATACTTGTGGTAAGCAGTTGTCTGGCTCCAGCGGCAGGATCAAAGTAATCGAGCATTCGGTTAGCTTCGAGGGTGGCAATGCCATGGCTGGTGGCCCAGAGCTGGGTGGCTAAATCAACCACAGCGATGGGTGTATGCGGGCACTCAGCAAGGTACTGCGCAACCGCGGTCTCGAGCACACCGAAGCCAGAGGGTTTTAACCCGCGATTCTGCTTCCGTTCATGCATGTCACCCCGGTCCTCCCACATGAGGCTGAAAAAGCTTTGTTTTTCCCGAGCATAGTCAAGATAGGTGTGTCCCAACGCAATGATGCGATCAATGCTGTCGCTGTGAACATGGATTTGTTGTGTTGCCAGCGAGCGTTCATTCAAGCCCATGAAGGCCAGGTCACGCACCGCTCGCAGTAGATCTTCTTTGTCTTTGAAGTGGCGATAGGGGGCGGCGCTGCTGACACCGGCGTGTCGCGCAGCATCGGTAATGCTGAAATCGAGGGACCCCTGTTGTTCGATGAGTGCTGCAGCTGCGAGGATGAGGGCATCCCTCAAGTTACCGTGGTGGTAGCTCTTCATTGGGGCCGTCACAAAGCGGGCTCCACGATGGCCCTAGGATGATGCGAGCGTGATGATCGACTCAGGGTAACCAGATAAAGCGGCGGCACGAGATAAAACGAAATAACGGTGGATAACAGCACGCCACCCGCTATTGCCATGGCGAACGGGGGCCAGAACTGGCTGCCCTCGAGTATAAGTGGAAGAAAACCACCGAAAGTCGTGACAGTGGTAGACACTATGTGTCGGCTGGAGTCGATGACAACGTCGCGTATGGCCGGGCGTTCACCTCGAGCGGCGCCGGTGTCTTGCTGCAATGCGGTGAGAATAATGATGGCCGCGTTAATCGACACGCCGATTGAGCCAATGACACCAATGAGCGCTTGAATACCCACGGGATAGCGAAAAACTGCCAGAGCCAAAAAACTCAAACCGAATGAACAAACGCATACCAGCAACGACATCGCCGTTAATCGCCACGAGTTAAATGTCAGTAAAATCGTGGCAACAAGAGCCGACAGAATTAAACCCAGGGGTGCCATTAGGTCATTGATCACCTGCGCTCGTTCCCCTGAATCGCCGCCAAAGGAATAGCTGTAGCCATGGGGCATGGTAATGGGTTGGCGTTCGAGTTGGCCCTGTAGCTGCTGTAGCGCCTCCTCCGGCAATATGCCGCGCGTGAGAAATCCTTGGACGCGGTTAACCCGTTGGCCATCTTCCCGAGTAATGGGACTATCGTCAGGGACAATCCGAGAGTGACCCAAGCTGCTAAGGGGGATCGCAGTCGTTTCACCATTGGGGGTGGTTGCAGGAATTTGAAGATTACGTAGATCATCGGGGTAGGCCCACTGCTGGGGGTCAAGTTGAGCGCGAACCGGTAGCCGTTCTGTGTCTTCTAGTAATTCACCCCCGATTCTGCCCCGCAGTGCAGCGTCGATTGCATTAGCCACTGCTACCCGCTGCAAACCCGCACGGCGTAGCTTTTCCTCATCCAATTCAAACACCAGTTTTGGGGAGCCCGCAGTCATGCTGACTTGCGTATGGGTGACGCTATCGAGCTGCTCTAGCTGCTGCCTAAATTGCTCACCCAGCACTTTGAGGGTGGCTACCTGTGGGCCGCTGATGGTGACTTCTAGTGGCGCTGCTACGGGTGGCCCCTGATCAATACCGCGAACAATGATTTGGGCGGCGGGAAAATTATTATCCAGTGTCTGTTGCAGGCGGCGAATCAAATCATCGGTTTGATTCTCATCGGTGGTTAATACCAGTGCCTCGGCCCAGCCAGGTATGCCCTGTTTGTTCGAGCGCATGTTGTAGTAAAAAGCGGGCGCACTCTCGCCGATACTCCAATCAACTCGCCGGATTAAGGGTTCTTCACGCAGCTGTTGATCAATACCACGGGCCAACTGCAAGGTGTCGTCAATGGCAGCATTAGCCGGCAGAGTGACTTGCAAATAAAACTGGTCTCGATCTGTCCCTGGGAAAAACTGATTGGTAAGCGCTCCAGCAGCCGCGAAACCAGTGATGGGTAAGGCTAAGGCAAGCGCAATAGAGCCTATGGGGTATTTTAATGACCAATCGAGGCTGCGTTGGAAGAGAGCGCTAATGCGCGGTACCGACGCGCCGGTTTGCCACCAGCGTGGGCGGGCACCAATACCACTGGGTAGCAGTCGAGCTGCCAGCACGGGGGTCACGGTGAGTGCCAATAGCATTGACGATAGAAGCATAACAATTACCGACTTGGCTATGGAGCCCAAGAAGTCTCCGGCGGGTCCTTCTAGGATGGCCATGGGTAAAAATGCCAGTACGGTCGTTATCGTCGATGCAATCAGTGGCACACGCAGTCGAGCCACCGAGCCGGTAAGAGCGTCAACGGGCTTTAAACCCTCGAGCAAGCGCTTGCGCACCTCGTCAGCCATCACAATCGAGCCGTCCACTAACAGCCCAAGTGCCACCACTAGACCCGTGAGTGACATCTGATGAATGGGTACCTTAAGGTAGAGCATGGCCACCATTGACAGCAGTGTGCACAAAGGCAGGATGACAGCCACCACTAAGGCTGCTCGCCACCCTAAGGTGACCAGCAACACGATAAGCACAAGACTAATACCCACCAAAAGGTTTTGGGCCACGCTGGCAAGGCGGTCTTCGGTATAACCGCTTTGGTCGTAGCTGGTTGTCAATTCCAAGCTGGCAGGTACCTGTTCCCTGTAGCGCTCAAGGAAGGCATCGAAGCGCCTGCTGTAGGCATCAACCTGGTGGCCCAGGTTCATTTCTACAGCGATTAACACTGCACGTTTGCCATTTGCGAGGGCATAGCGTTGCAGTGGGTGTTGCTCGGTTTTTTCAATCCGAGCAATGTCCTCAAGGCGCAACACCCGGCCATTGGTCGAGGCGCGTATCTGAACATCGCGTATGGTCTCAAGGGATTGAAATTCTCCAGAGAGCTCCACGGTAATAGCACTACCCGAGCCATTTAACCTGCCGGCCGGTGTGCGTACATCTGCGTTAGCGAGGGCTCGCGCAACTTCATCGACACTGACACCTAGTGTAGCCATAAGAGCGTGATCGAGTGACAAGCGCACTTCTTCTTCGGGTAGTCCAAATAGCATGACACGCTTGGTCAGGGGCACTTGGCGAGCGGCGTCGGCAAACAATTCCGCCTCTCTCGCGAGCATGGAGGGCAGGGGTTGTTCATTGTCGCGACGTGTCAGTGCAATAATTTTGACAAAGGCGGTGATGACATCGTCATCGAGATCGGGTGCCTGCACCCCTGCCGGGAAACTGGCTGCCTCTCGACCAATGACATCCCGTAATTCCGACCACACCCGGGCGATATCGGTTTGAGACAAGCGGTAGTCCACTTCAATCGATATCACCGATACACCGTTGGTCGATGTCGATCGGATCTCATCAACTTCAGGTACCTCGCGGACGGCATCCTCAAGCGGCTTGGTGACCAACGCTTCAACCCTAGCCGGACTGGCGCCCGGGAAAAACGTTTGGACTTTCGCGATGAAGGGCGTGATCGTGGGGTCCTCTTGACGCCCCAAAGAGCTAAATGAGGTGTAGCCCACCGCGATGATGGCCAGCAGCGCAAGTGCAAAATAGCGGCTGTGGGTGTAAAAGAGGTTAGCAATCACAGGGTGGGTGCTCCCTGGTCAATGGCCAGATTGTCGGGTGTATCTTGAATCGACGCCGGGGTTACACGGGATCCGGGTGATAGACGGTGCACCCCGCGAGTGATAACGGAGCTGCCCTCTTTAAGCGTGCCTCTAACGAAAACCTTGTCTGCCTTTGTATATAGCACCTCCACGGCTTCGCGATGGGCCACGAAGCCTATGGCTTCATCGCCGTGTAAGGTCAGTACATTCCACAGCCCTCGATCGCCTTCGAGTAGTGCGCTCAGAGGTAACCATCCCCCCCGGGTTGCCACCCATTCACGGTGCTGTAGCAGCACGGTTTCGCCCGGGCGAGCTGGGCCTTGAGTGTCGATGGTGAATACGGCACCAACGGTAAGGGTGCTGTTATCGAGATCTGCCCTTAACCCAGTCAGTACGCCATCAATGATGCCGGATCGAGTTTTCAGTGGGTATTTGGCACCGATTTGCAACGTATCACTGTGTGCCAGCGGTACGCCGACACGAGCCTCATAATTGTCGTTGGCAATAAGGCGCAATACTGGCGTGCCAGGATTAACCACACTGCCACGTTCAGCAAGGCGCGCAGCCACCACACCGCTGTAGGGTGCTTTCAGGCGACTTTTACTCAACTCCAATTTCGCTACGTTTGCAGCCGCCACTGTCGCTTCGCGGGCCGCCGTTAACGCTGATTCGTTGAGTCGGGCGTCATCGAGAGCTTGTGCTGAAGCCAGACCCTCCGCGGTGAGATTCGCTGTGCGACGTTTTTGCAAGCCAGCAAGCTCTAGTTGTGCATCCAATCGCTTCACTTCTGCAAGTGCGGCGATTAGCTGGGCCTCTCGCCGATCGATATTTAAATAGGCGAGTTCCTGGCCTTTGACCACTAATGTACCTTCGCGCACCAACACGTCATCAATGGTGCCGCCGAGCTCAAAGCCCAACGCACTCTCGTTTTCGGCGCGTATTAAGCCCACAAATTCGGCGTCGCGGTGATAGCCGTCATGGTACCGAAAGGGCATCACGTCGACCGGAAGTGGGGGTTGTTGCTGGACCGTTTCTGTCTCGGCGCCGACGTAGATTAACTGTGTGGTCACCACTGATAAGCCAATAGCGATCAGCACGGCAATCAGTGATTGGCGGCGAATGAGTTTGATGTTTGGCATGTTGATGTCCTGGCTGCTGGCGGCAAGAGGGCGCGGCCACACGATGAGTTGGTGTGCGTATTGATAATAGCCAATGTTAACAGGATTAACATTGGCAGAAAGTTATCTTTTTTGCGGCGACTGGAAACGCCATCGTCGATACCCGTGTAGTCTGAAAAGTTGCGGTGGCGGCTCGATTCAGGGACACTACGCGGCCCCACTGCTGGTGGGCATTGTGGTGACTCGGGTGGTCCCCTCGCAGCGATAGGTAACGAACCCCGCCAGGCCCGGAAGGGAGCAACGGTAGTTACTGATTCGGGTGCCGGGGTGTGGCTGCTCGAGTCGCCTCCCTATTCAACACTCGGAGGCCGAATCGGGTAGGCACGGACATGACTTATCAGGTTCTTGCGCGCAAATGGCGCCCCGGTAGCTTCCGCGAAATGGTCGGACAGCAGCACGTTTTACGCGCGCTCATCAATGCGCTCGATCACGATAGATTGCACCATGCCTATTTGTTCACTGGGACGCGTGGTGTCGGCAAGACCACCGTGGCACGCATCTTGGCGCGCTGTCTCAATTGCGAGACGGGTGTAAGCTCCGAGCCCTGTGGCCAGTGTGATACCTGCCGGGAAATTGCAGAGAATCGTTCCGTAGATCTTATCGAAGTTGATGCGGCATCGCGCACCAAAGTCGAGGATACCCGTGAGCTACTCGATAATGTGCAGTACGCGCCGACACGATCACGGTACAAGATTTACCTTATTGACGAAGTGCACATGCTGTCAGGGCACAGCTTCAACGCTTTACTGAAAACCCTGGAAGAGCCGCCACCGCACGCTAAGTTTTTACTGGCTACCACAGATCCCCAGAAGCTGCCCGCAACGGTTCTGTCACGTTGTTTGCAGTTCAACCTTAAGAATATGGTGCCCGACCAGATCGTTGAGCACCTTGAGCACGTTTTAACGCAAGAGAGTATTGGTTTCGAGCGAGAAGCGCTGGGCTTACTCGCGCGGGCTGCTTCGGGCTCTATGCGCGATGCGTTGAGCTTGACCGATCAGGCCATCGGTTATGGCTCCGGTAGCCTTGTGAGTAGTGACGTTCAGGCTATGCTGGGCACGGTCGACCGCGGCCGTGTGCTCGATTTGATTTCAGCGGTGCTCGATGACGATCCCCAACAAATTCTGGCGGTCGTTGAACGTATTGCCGAACACGCGCCAGATTACGCGGCAACACTTGATGAGATGGTATCGGTGCTACATCAGATGACGATTGCGCATATGGTGCCGGGCGCTGTCCCAAATGAGTGGCAAGAGCAAGCACGGGTGCTTGAGTTGACGCAGCGCAGCCACCTCGATGATGTGCAGCTGTTTTACCAATTTGCAGTGAATGGTCGACGTGATCTCGTGCAGGCGCACGATCCGCGAATAGCGCTCGAAATGACCTTGTTGAGGATGGTGGCTTTTCGCCCTGCGGCGATTATCGATACGGATGATGGATCAGGCTCCGTCTCGGGAACCGGCCAGCGCGCTGACGTGTTGCCTCAGTCTGTCCAGCAGGCCTCGAGCCCTCAGCCCATGGGAGAGCCGAGTCCAAAAAAGTCTGAGCCACCGGTGCTGCCGGTGGCGGCAGCGGATGAAGACCTACCGACTCCCCATTCTTGGCCCTCGCTCTTTGAGACTATGGGCTTGGTAGGTATTACTCAGACAATCGCCTTACACTGTGAACTGGTATCCGTTGAAGGGCGCCGGCTTTGCTTTGTACTCGATGAGAACAATGCAAGCCTCTATCAGCCACGGCAGACCAAGGCCTTGGCGCTGGCGTTGAACCAGTGGGCAGATGCACCGCTAGAGGTCGTGATTACGGTTGGTAAGGTCGGGGAAGCCACCCCGTACCACTACCGTCAGGCCCAGATGGCTGCTCGTCAGTTGGCCGCCGAGCAGGCGCTCGCCGACGATCCAATATTGGCACAACTGCTGGCGGAATTTGACGGCCAGCTCATTGACGGCAGTATCCGTCCACCCCAATGACCGCAGAGGAATTATGAAACTGGGTAATTTGATGAAGCAGGCCCAACAGATGCAAGAGGGCCTCGCCAAGGCACAGGAAGAAGTCAAACACATTTCAGTGACGGGCGAAGCCGGCGCGGGCCTTGTTCAGGTTCAAATGTCGGGTGTCATGGAGGTGCAGCGGGTCGCTATCGACCCTGCTGTTTTGGGTGAAGACAAAGAAGTGCTGGAAGATTTATTGGCGGCGGCGGTCAACGATGCGGTCCGTCGAGCCCAGGCGGCAGCCCAGGAAAAAATGGCGGGCCTTACCGCTGGCATGAGCCTTCCGGAAGGCTTTAAGATGCCATTCTAAGCCGCTGAAAATGAAGCATTTAAGCCCTTCAATTCAGGCCCTAATCGAGGCGCTTCGCTGCCTGCCCGGGGTGGGTCCTAAATCAGCGCAACGCATGACCTTGCACCTGCTAGAGCGGGACCGCCAAGGTGCATCGGCCCTGTCAGAAGCGCTGCAGCTGGCACTCGACAAAGTGGGTCGATGTCGCACCTGCCGAAATTTTACTGAACTCGATGAATGTGAATTGTGTACAGATCCGCGACGTGATGCTGCCACATTGTGCATTGTCGAAACCCCAGGCGATGTAATGGCTTTAGAGCAAACCGTGTCCTTCCGAGGTCGCTATCACGTGTTGATGGGGCATTTGTCCCCAATCGATGGTATCGGCCCCGAGGACATTGGCCTTGACCTTCTGGAAGCGCGTTTCGCTTGCGAGCCACTGACGGAGGTGATTCTGGCTACTAACCCCACGGTAGAGGGAGAAGCCACGGCGTATTACATCTCTCAGCGCGCTCATAGTGCGGGGCTCAAGGTCACCCGGATCGCCCATGGAGTGCCTCTGGGGGGTGAGCTGGAATACATTGACACTTCGACGCTAGCCCATGCCCTGTCGGGTCGAACGACGGTAGATCAGCAGTGAGCTGGCAATGGGTACTTGACGATATTGCTTTGCGCACCGCGATGGACCGTGCGCGCAGCCACCAGGCAGTAGCGGTGGATACCGAATTTCGTCGGCGTGATACCTTTTTTCCCCAGGTGGCATTGGTTCAAGTGGCGACTCCAGATGACTGCTGGCTCATTGACCCTCTTACCTTGGGCGACACAAGTCCTTTGCAGGAACTCTTGCTCGATAAGTCCACCGTCAAGGTGCTGCACAGCGCCAGTGAAGACCTAGAAGTATTTGAGCACTGGTTGGGCGTGTTGCCATCGCCCTTGTTTGACACGCAGCGCGCCGCAGCACTACTTAATCGCGGTTTTGGTCTTAGCTACCGAGCGCTCGTACAGCAACTTTTGGATATAGAGCTCGCGAAAGATGAAACCCAGTCGGATTGGCTGGCTCGACCGCTTTCAGATGCGCAATGTCAGTATGCGGCCTTAGACGTCACCCTCCTCATCATGTGCTTCGTAACATTGGCCGCCGAGTGTCGCACAAAGGGGCGCTTTGAATGGGTGCTGGAGGAGGGCAGCAGCATGAGTACCGGAGGGCGCGGGCCACTGGCCAAGTTTAAAAACGCCTGGAAGCTTCAGCCCAAACAACAGGCCATCCTGCTGGCGCTTGTGGAATGGCGAGAGGCAGAGGCAAGATTACGGGATAAGCCCCGCAGCTGGATTTTGTCTGATCGAACCTTGAACGATATTGCGCAAAAATGTCCGTCAGCTATGCACCAACTCGCTGCCATCGACGGCGTTCATCAGGGACTCTTGCGGCGTCAAGGTAAGACTTTGCTGTCTCTCATCGCCGCTGCCACCGACAACAGTATTCCAGTCGATGCTCTACCGAAGCCTGTCAGTGGCTCAGTCAGACGACTGGCCAAAGTCTTGGCCCCAGAGCTGACGTTAATCGCCGAGCGGCTGGGCACAAACACGGAAATTTTGCTGCCGAACAGAGAGTTAGAGTTGTTGGCAAAGCAGGCGATGGGGGAGCTTGCGACCCAGCCTGGCCACTGGCAAGGCTGGCGACGAACGGCTGTCATCGAGCCGCTGCAAGCGTTTGCGCTACGACAGATCAAAGAGGGAATCGCCACGTGACATTGGTTGAAGTCTTTAAGACGGCGCGTAAACCTGGCGCCTATCTCTATTTGGAGCGAGGTAAAGGTTTCGATAACCTGCCCGAGGGCCTGCGAGAGCTATTCGATGGCGCACAACTGGCCCTCTCGATGAAGTTAACTCCCGAACGTTCACTGGCGCGTTACAGTGGAGCGCAAGTGTTGAAGGCCTTGGAAACACATGGTTACTTTTTACAATTGCCGCCGGTCGACGAAAAATCTGACGTCGTAGGACCTGATTACGCGGGCTTGGCTGCAAGCGGGTTGTCGGCGTGTGACGGCGATAGAGGCGAAGACCCATGCTGACGACCGAGTCTTATTGGTTGGGGCTTGCCTGCTACAGTATGGCCGGCGTGGTAGGGGTGGTATTGATCCATCGCTGCTGGCTGGCTCGCCTTGGGCGCTTGTGGCGCAGTCTCATCACCGCGTGGCTCGCAGCATTATTGCTAACACCTGCCTATCCGGGGGCGGATGCCAGTACATTGGCACCCGCACTGGTGAGTTTCTTGTTTAATATGGCGTTTGCCGGCGGGTGGGACGCGGCAAAGGGGCCCGCCATGACACTGGCAGCGGCACTTGTTATTGCGCCGCTGGTGGCTTTTTTCGTGCCCGCACCTCGTGCTCGTAAGCCTTCAGCTGTTATATCGCAAGCGCCCCAGTGAGTTGACGCTATGACCAATGGTCCTTAGCGTTACGCGCCACGTATGTGTCCCTATGTGTTAACCGCAGTGAGAACTTATCGATGACTTTTACCGGAACCGACCGTTACGTAGCTACCGACGATCTAAGCATGGCGGTTAATGCCGCTGTTACCTTGCAGCGCCCGTTGCTCATTAAAGGGGAGCCTGGCACGGGCAAGACATTGTTGGCCGAGGAGGTAGCCGCTGGCCTGGGCAAGCCGCTGATTCAGTGGCATATCAAGTCGACGACCAAAGCGCAGCAGGGTCTATACGAATACGATGCAGTGTCACGTCTGCGCGACTCTCAGCTCGGCGACGAGAAAGTGCACGATATTGGCAACTACATTAAACGCGGCAAGCTGTGGGAGGCGTTTACCGCCGACGAGCAGGTGGTGCTGCTCATTGATGAAGTCGACAAGGCAGATATTGAATTCCCCAATGATTTATTGGTTGAGCTCGATCGAATGGAGTTCTTCGTCTACGAGACCGGTGAGACGATCAAGGCTAAGCATCGCCCAATCATCATCATCACGTCGAACAATGAAAAAGAGTTACCCGATGCCTTCTTACGTCGGTGTTTCTTCCACTTCATCAATTTCCCCGACCGCGACACCATGCGCCGTATCGTTGATGTGCATCACCCAAATATCGCAGACAGCTTGGTGGCCGAGGCTCTAGAGGTGTTTTTTGAGTTGCGCGCCATTCCGGGTTTGAAAAAGCGGCCATCCACATCGGAGCTCATTGATTGGTTGAAGCTGCTCATGGCAGACAATATTCCCGACGAGATCTTAAAGAACCGAGACCCGTCTAAAGCCATTCCCCCGCTGTACGGTGCGCTTTTGAAGAATGAGCAGGATGTGCAACTGCTGGAACGACTCGCTTTCATGCACCGTCGAGAACGCCGCTAGGACCCGCTTATGTTGGTCAATTTCTTCCAAGGCTTACGCGACGCCGGTGTGCCAGTAACCACCCGGGAGCTGCTCGATTTGTTGCAGGGCTTAGAGCGGCACCTGGCGTTCGCCAATATGGATGATTTCTATCATTTGAGTCGCGCGGTGATGGTCAAGGACGAAAAATATTACGACCGATTTGACCGGGCGTTCGGCCTTCATTTTCGTGATCTTGAGAGTCTTGATGATGTTATCGAGGCTCTGATTCCTGATGATTGGTTGCGCAGTGAGTTCACCAAGCACCTAAGCGAAGAGGAAAAGGCAAAAATCGAATCGCTAGGGGGTCTTGAGAAACTGATTGAGGAGTTCAAGAAGCGCCTTGAGGAGCAGCAGAAACGGCATCAGGGTGGTAACAAATGGGTAGGTACGGGAGGGACATCACCCTTTGGTAACGATGGTTACCACCCCGAAGGTATTCGCGTTGGTGGTGAAAGTAAGAACAAGCGTGCGGTGAAGGTCTGGGATAAACGCGAGTTTAAGAACTACGACGATGACGTGGAGTTAGGCACACGCAATATTAAGGTGGCCCTTCGCCGACTACGCAAGTTTGCTCGAACCGGTGCGGCCGATGAACTTGATCTTGACGATACCATTGGTGCCACTGCCCGTAACGCCGGATTGCTGGATATCAAGATGGTCCCCGAGCGCCACAACGCGGTGAAGGTGCTTTTGTTCCTTGATGTGGGCGGATCCATGGATCCTCATGTGCGTGTATGTGAAGAGCTGTTCTCGGCGGCACGCACCGAGTTCAAACATCTCGAGTACTTTTACTTCCATAATTTCTTGTACGAGAGTGTCTGGAAAAACAATGTTCGCCGCCACAACGAACGCACGGCTACCCTTGATGTGCTGCACAAATACAGTGCCGATTACAAAGTGGTGATCGTCGGTGATGCGGCGATGTCGCCCTATGAAATTGTTCAGCCCGGTGGTTCAGTCGAGCATTGGAACGATGAGGCTGGAGAGATTTGGCTGCGGCGGCTTCGGGAAACCTATGAAAAGTGTATTTGGATTAACCCGCTACCCAAAGATGAGTGGCAATACACCCAGTCGGTCGGTATCACGCAACAACTTATGGCTGGCCACATGTATCCCCTTACCCTCGATGGTCTCGAGGCGGGTATGAGCTTTTTGTCCAAGTAATTGTTAAGGCAGATGGTCTGTCTGCTTATGGCGCCGATTCGGATTGCGTCGGGGCGCTGGGCGGCTCAGCCTGCCCTCGGGGTTAGGTGCCCGCCGTAAGCGATAAGCGACCCTGCCACTGCGACATTGAGTGATTCAACACCGCCGGCCATGGGAATGGCCATCCGGTAATCGGCCAATGCTGAGACTGTTGCTGACACGCCGTCGGTTTCACCGCCCAGTACAAATACGGTGGCACTTTGCGCAACATAATCGAACACTGATAGGGGGGCGCCGCCCTCGAGACTAGCAATGGCATAACCTGCCCCTTGCAGGGTCACTAGAGCCTCGGAAAGTCGCTCGCAGTGGATTAAAGGCGCACGGAATACGGTGCCGACAGATGCCTTGATGACTAGCGGTCCCAGCGCAGCAACGCCACGCTTGGGGTAGAGAATACCGTCGATACCACCCGCCACGGCTGAGCGTATGATCATGCCGAGATTCTGTGGATTAGTGATGCCGTCTAGCGCCAGATAACGCTTTTGAGCAAGGGGTGCTGTTGACGCTAGGGCTTCTAGGCTGGCGAATTGTGGACAGGCAATGTCTAATGCGACACCCTGATCTTGCTTACCGTTTTTGGAAATACGGGATAGGGATTCGCGACTGTGCTCGCGAATGTCGACGCGGCGTTGGGCAGCCCAATCACGTATGTCGGCGGCAATACCCGTGGTCTTGTTGCTGCTTGCCCAATGCAGAACTTGGCAGTGAAGCGACGCGGTTTGCAGCGCTTCCAATACCGCTTTGCGACCATAAATCGTGAGGGTTTTGTCGCGCTGAAATGAGTGGGCGTGCGCAGCGTTTTTAATTGAGGACACGATGGCGGTTGATACCTTGGAAAATAGTGAATGTTTGCAATTTTATACGACCGCGGGCTGCCATTTGTGTGAGCACGCTGAAATCATCTTAATCGACGCCGGATGCGATTTTAGAGCCATCGATATTGAGGAAGACCCCGAGCTGATTAAGCGGTACGGCATTCGCATCCCAGTGGTTGCGAAGCCCTCCGGTGCTGAACTTGGCTGGCCATTCGATGGCACTGCGCTGCGAGCATGGTTGGCCGCCGGGTAGCAATACCGTGCTTAGGTGGGGCGAGCCACTTTGACTGCCAACACGTCGCAGGGTGCACTGTGCACAACCCCATCGGTAGTCGAACCCAATAAAACGGCAAGGCCAAAACGGGCGTGGCTGCCTATGACAATAAGGTCGGCATCTAGCTCAGTGGCCATGGTAGGAATTTCCGATTCTGGCCGTCCAATGACCAAGTGGCGCTGGTCATCGGGTATGTTGTGAACGGCACAAAATTGATTCAACTGCTCGCTGGCCTGTTGGTAAATCTCGTCTTGAATCGATGAGAAGTCCATTGGAATATCGCCGCCATACGTAATGCTGAGTGGTTCAACAGCATGCATCACGTGTAAGGTGGCGCCCGAGTTCGTCGCCAGTTGATTGGCTTTAGCCAAGACCCCCGGCGAAGTTGTGCCGAGATCAACGGCTACCAGTAGCTTGTTGTAGGCCATGCTGCTGTCTCCTGTGGTTATACAGGTAGCTTATATCGCCCTCGACGCATTGACCAATAGTTATTGGAGCCTCTCATAATGGCGTATTTCATCATTTTGCTGGCCATAGCTGCCGTGGTGGGCCCGTTAATGGCCGTTATACCCAGTAAGCGGCAGCGGGCTTTGGCCAGCGCCCGAGATCGTGCTGCTGCTGCCGGTGTTTGGGTGACGCTGAAGGAGCCTGTGGGCATACCGCCTCGATTGATGCGTGTTACCGACAATCCTTTGGTGTGCTACGCCCTGCGTGTTAGGCCGCGAGAAGCGCGTGATTGGCAACGAGATACCTGGGTGCGTACCCGTGACGGATGGGCCAGCGCCAGTGGTGAACCATCGCCATTGGCACTATCTGACCTGCCTCAAGGCGCCGAGGTGGTCGTGGCTGGATGGGATGACATTCGGATTTATTGGGACGAGCGGGGTGGTGTTTCAGCGACCGATAGCGTGATTAACTGCCTGCGGCTGATGCATCCGAATCGGGAAATTAGAGGCTCTGGGGAAACCGCCTAGGGATCGTTCGGATAAGACGAGTCATCGACAACGGCTTGACCCAAGGGGCGCCAACCCCGTATACATGGCGCCCTTTCCGATTTTCAATTCATCAGTTTGGCTGTCTTTATGGGTAAATCTCTGGTCATTGTCGAGTCGC
The DNA here is from genome assembly GCA_965658685.1 of Luminiphilus sp. Taxonomy (GTDB): domain Bacteria; phylum Pseudomonadota; class Gammaproteobacteria; order Pseudomonadales; family Halieaceae; genus Luminiphilus. Next base: position 27,141 of record CBFHTF010000013.1, on the reverse strand, counting down.
CGGCGAAGGCGAAGACGATCAACAAATACCTTGGCAACGATTTCATTGTGAAGTCGAGTGTCGGACATATTCGCGATTTACCAACGTCCGGTGGCAGTGTGGCGTCTGACCCGAAGGAGCGCGCAGCTCAGGCGGCCATCACTCGCAAAATGGCACCTGACGAGAAGCAGCGGTACCAGGCTCGCAAGAAACGCGAACAGTTGGTGCGTCGCATGGGTGTCGATCCTGATCACAATTGGCAGGCCCGCTATGAGATTTTGCCGGGCAAAGAGAAAGTGGTCGCGGAACTGCGCAAGCTAGCCGAAAAGTCAGACGCCATTTATCTGGCAACCGACCTTGACCGAGAGGGTGAGGCCATTGCTTGGCATTTAAAAGAGGCCATCGGTGGTGATAATGCTCGCTATCAGCGCGTGGTCTTTAATGAAATCACCAAAAAAGCCATTCAGGCCGCGTTTCAGCAGCCTTCTCAACTAGATACCAATCGGGTCAATGCACAGCAAGCTCGTCGTTTCCTAGACCGAGTAGTGGGTTTTGAGGTGTCGCCTTTGCTGTGGGCAAAAATTGCCCGAGGTTTATCTGCCGGCCGAGTGCAGTCGGTGGCGGTTCGCCTGATAGTTGAGCGTGAGCGAGAGATTCGCGCTTTCGTGCCAGAGGAATACTGGGAAGTACACGCGCTGCTTGAGCCCGATGCTGCTGGTGCCATTAGCTTTGAGGTAAAGCGCTTTAACGGTGAAAAATTTGAGCCGACCACAGAGGCACAAGCCCAGGCGGCGGTAGCAGCCCTTACGCCTGCCGACTATACAGTCACAGGTTTAGACGCTCGCAAGACCTCATCGAAGCCCAGCGCCCCGTTCATTACCTCCACCTTGCAACAGGCGGCAAGTACCCGCTTGGGCTTTAGCGTCAAGAAGACCATGACCATGGCGCAGCGCCTTTATGAGGCGGGTTACATCACTTACATGCGGACTGATTCCACCAATCTCAGTGAGGATGCTGTTCAGGCGTGTCGCCAATACATTGGCAAACACCTACCAGCAGCTTACCTGCCCGCAGAACCCATAAGGTATTCCTCGAAGGAGGGCGCACAAGAAGCACACGAAGCGATCAGGCCCTCGGACGTTAACGTTTCTCAGCAGCAGCTTTCGGGGATGGAGCGCGATGCTGAGCGCCTGTATGAGCTTATCTGGCGTCAGTTTGTTGCCTGCCAAATGACCCCCGCACGTTACCTCTCGACCACGGTTACCGTAACCGCGGCAGGTTATGAGATGACGGCACGGGGCCGGGTTGTGGAGTTTGATGGCTTCACCCGCATACAGTCGCCATTGGCGCGTAAGGGCGATGATGCAGAGTTGCCGCCGTTGCAAGAAGGGCAGCTGCTGAAATTACAGGCACTTGATCCGCGTCAACATTTCACCAAACCACCGTCGCGCTACGGTGAGGCGAGCCTGGTGAGAGAATTGGAAAAACGCGGTATCGGACGGCCATCGACTTACGCTGCTATTATTTCTACCATTCAAGATCGCGGTTACGTACGACTCGAAAATCGGCGTTTCTATGCGGAAAAAATGGGCGATATTGTTACTCAGCGGTTACAAAATAACTTTAGTGACTTGCTTGATTACGGTTTTACCGCAGACATGGAACAACACCTCGATCAGGTGGCCGAGGGCGCCCTTGATTGGAAGGATTTGCTAAATCGTTTCTATAGTGAGTTTCGCGACAAGCTTGATGCTGCTGAGCAGCCCGAGCCGCAGGGCATGCAGGCAAACGATCCGACACCTACGGGTATACCCTGTGATAAATGCGGTCGCGCTATGCAAATACGCACCGCCAGCACCGGCGTGTTCTTGGGCTGTTCCGGCTATAGCCTGCCGCCCAAAGAGCGCTGCAAGCACACCGTGAACCTCATCCCGGGCGATGAAGCAATCAGTGCCGATGCTGATGACGAAGCCGAATCCCGCTTGTTGTTATCGAAGCGACGTTGCGGGCTCTGTAACGCGGCCATGGACAGCTATCTTATTGACGAGTCACGTAAGCTCCACGTCTGTGGGAACAATCCCGATTGCGCCGGCTATGAAGTGGAACAAGGCCAATTCCGCATTAAAGGTTATGATGGACCTGTCATCGAGTGCGATAAATGCGGCGCCGATATGCAGCTGAAATCAGGTCGATTTGGCAAGTATTTTGGCTGCAGCAACAGCGAGTGCAAAAATACCCGAAAGTTGTTGCGTAACGGTGAGGCGGCGCCTCCAAAAATGGACCCGGTGCCGATGCCTGAGTTGGCATGTGTTAAGGTCGAGGACCACTACGTACTGCGCGATGGTGCGTCTGGCTTGTTTTTGGCTGCCAGCCAATTCCCCAAAAACCGTGAAACACGGCCACCTTTCGTTGATGAATTGCTGCCTCATCAGGCAGAGATTGACCCTAAGTACCATTTTCTATTAGACGCACCCAAGGTCGACGATGCGGGTAACCGCACACAAATTCGCTACAGCCGAAAAACCAAAGAGCAATACGTCATGACCGAAGTGGATGGCAAAGCGACTGGTTGGCGTAGCTTCTTTGAAGGCGGTGCGTGGGTGATGTCTGGCAGTGCTAAGGCACAGCCCAAGAAAACCACTGCCAAGAAAAAGGTGGCAACCCGTAAAAAGGCGCCGGCAAAAGCTAAGGCCAAAGCCAAAGCGCGAAGCAAGGCGGGCGATGAGTAACGCTAGAGGTTTAGCCAACCATTCGCTGTATATGGCGAGACTTCTTATTGACGCTTGGCAGCGGGAGCAAGGGCGTCATGATTGTGTCAGTGGCGCTATCGATGCGGCTTTTGCACCTGCAGTGAGAGGGCATTTATTAGATGCCTATGGCTGGTTTCTACTGGCGATGATGCGTGTGACCCAATTACCCGAGCAGCCACCACGCCGGGTTGAGGACCTGCCCAGAGCTGGGCCTGGTATAGCGACGCCCGGTGAGGTCCTTGAATATGAGAGCTTGGAGGCTCGAGGATGGCTGGCACGCTTACAGGCGCCGCTGCCTCCGGGCTTGCCGAAGCGCCCCAAAGGGCCCGTACTTGCATCTGCTGGGGTGTATCCTCACATGAGTGACTATCGGGAGTGGGCCGACACCTTCGAGCGTCTGTTCGACCGAATGAGCGATTCCCTGGACGAATATTGACCCCACACAGTATTTGACTGGCACCTCATTGCCCCCCCTGTTACAGTAATTCCACAGGCATCAAACGCGAGGAGACCGCATGTCCACCGCTTTATTGGAAATTGTCGACTTGGGTGATGGAGAGATTGTTCTTCAGCGCGCCGATGACGACCACGGTGAACCTCTAGTCAGCATTCAATTTTCAGAAGAAACCAGCGCCTACCTCATGGAAAATAACTTAGAGGTGGCAAAAGCAATGATCCAAGCCGGCATCCAGGCTGCGGCGCAGTTAGCCGAAATGGCCAAAGTGGAAGTTGAGGTTGATCAAAACGAAACCCCAGCCGGACGTACCCTACACTGAGTAGGCTGGGGGCCCTATCCCTTACACGCTCTGTCGAATGACGCCGACACTAATGCCCTCGATAGCAAAGGACTGTTGACTGAGATCAACCTCGATAGGGGCGTAGGCATCGTTTTCGGCTAACAGCAGAATGCGCTGTTTGTCGGGTTTATGTAGGCGCTTGACGGTGACTTCGTCATCGATGCGTGCCACTACAATTTGGCGCTCCGCTGCTACGAGTGTGCGATGAACAGCCAACAGATCATTATCGTAGATACCGACGTTGATCATGCTGTCGCCAGTGACGCGCAGTAAATAATCGGCTCGCGGAGAGAAAAATTCAGCGGGTAGTTCACAGTGATCTTCAATGTGCTCTTGTGCTAGCACGGGTGAACCCGCTGCAACACGCCCGACAATGGGTAGGCCCGCAGGGGCCTGATCTTGAATGAGCCGTATGCCCCGGGATGCGCCTGGAATCATTTCAATAGCACCCTTGCGAGCCAGTGCTTTCAGATGTTCCTCAGCGGCGTTGGCGCTTTTAAAAGATAGCTCCCGCGCGATGTCGGCGCGCGTCGGCGGATAGCCTGTGGCATCGATACAGTGTTTTATGACGTCTAACACCTGCTGTTGCCGTGCCGTAAGCTTCATCATTATTCGGCCTTTTGCTGTTAATGTATACAGGCTGTAAGTCTATACAGTTGTTTCTGCTGGCTCAACTAAACAAAGACTTCATAGCGTTAAAAGCTTGCTCTGGGGTAGCATCGCCATCGAATTGTTCGAGGAATAACCGTGGAAACCGATAGCGATATTGTTTTTGCCTACTTGTACACGCTTGCCGATCACACAGGTATCGATGCCCAATGGTTAACCTGGCTAGTGCTTGGTCTGGTCGGTGCAGTAGGGCATTTTGTCATTCAGCGCTTGCTCAATCGCTTGCAACGGTCAGCCGCGGCGAGTGCAAGTCCCTGGGATAATGTGGTGGCGCAAGCATTGGCTAAGCCCAGTCAATACGCTCTGTGGATCGTACTGCTATACGCTGCTCTGGGTGTCACGGGCAGTAGTGACGCATTGCGCAGTGGTATTCGACAGCTGGCCGATACCGGTTTGGTGCTGTTGGTTGGTTGGATCCTCCATCGACTCTCACAGCAGGTGGAAGCGGAACTACTCGGGGAGCATCGAGGCCCTCGTGACTCCGATGAGCGAGCTACCATTGCGGCTACGGCACGATTGGTGCGCATCGTTCTATGGCTCGCGATTGCCATCATGATTATGCAATCTGCCGGGGTATCCATCTCTGGTTTACTCGCTTTTGGGGGGATCGGCGGCATCGCTGTTGGTTTCGCAGCAAAAGATGTGCTCGCCAATTTTTTGGGTGGACTCAGTATTTACTTAGATCGGCCTTTTACTGTCGGCGACTGGATTCGCTCCCCCGATCGAGAGATTGAGGGCACGGTTGAGCATATTGGTTGGCGCATGACCCGCATACGTACTTTTGACCAGCGCCCGCTCTATGTGCCCAATGCGGTGTTTTCCACCGTTGCTCTAGAGAACCCCTCGCGCATGCACAATCGCCGCATTTACGAGACCTTCGGTATCCGTTACGGCGATGCGGCGCACATGGCCGCTATCGTTGCGGCAGTGAGGGCGATGTTGCGCGAACACGAGGCGATCGATCTCAATCGAACGCTCATTGTTAACTTTGTCAGCTGTGGCCCATCGAGTCTGGATTTCTTTATTTATACCTTCACTAAGACCACCGACTGGGTGACTTACCACGCGATTAAAGAGGATGTACTACTGCGTGTTTTGGCCATTATCAGTGATCACGGTGCAGAGGCGGCATTTCCCACGCGAACACTGCATTGGGGAGAGGCTGAGCCCACAGAGTCGGTGCTAGCCGCTGTTGATGCCTCACAAGCCGCCGCTAGCTCCGCATCGCCAAGCGCGTAGATTTCACCCCACGTTAATTCGCGCCAGGTGGCGATCACTTTGATGACTGGGTGATCGAAGTAGCGCACTGCTCCTTCAGGCAAGGTGCGTGTATCGGCGACATGAATGAGGTGCCGCCAGGGCCATGTGTCGGTTAATGCTGACTCGGCACTGTCCAAATCGTTTGATAGTGGCACAGCCGGCCTGCTGGGGCGTCGATCGACGAAACTCATGGGGGTAACACCGGCTTCGATGGCGCTGCGAAAACGCGCGAGCCGCTGTTGGCGTTGCAAGGCCTCTCTCTGGGTTAATAACTGACCATCCTCCTCAGCTCGCCAGGTGACGCGTATTGGGGGGGAGGGCGGCGGCGCCATGACATAGCTTTCAGGATAATACTCAGCGAGCGTGTTGAGCCAAATATTGATTCCCAGACGTAGGCTCTGGCCTCGCTTAAGCTGTATGAAGCCCTGTAACTGAGGCCAGGTGTCTTGTTCATCGAGATCTAGCACAATGGGCAGATTGGCAGCCTTGGGGGGCTGCAGCCAAGCCGCCTGATACCGTAATTTGTCGGGTGTGGCTCTGAGATACGCTTTTAAACCCTCTGCAAGTTGTACGGGTTGTCGCCATTGGAACGGCGTGGGTAGTACTCGAGGTATAGCAGCAGTAATGGCTGTATTTTCAGGGCTATGTGCTGAATCTGCGGCATCTCCAGCGTCTAACACTGTGGGGTCTGCGTTCTCGGTGTACAGCGTCGAGTCATCGATGGCGAGTTGTTGTAACCCGCTGATCTCGGCGTCGCTTGATTGATCCGGGTCTGCCAATAATGCAGCAGCAGCCTGGGCTTCACGTTCTGCAGTTACCGCATTTTCAATTGTCTGGTCGGGGTCTGCCAGATACAGTTGAACAGCGCCCACGTCGCTGTGTTCCAGCCGGGCTTCAGTCCACTCCCGATTTAGCGCGTCGGTCATCGAAATATTTTCTAGCCAACGGAATCGAGCGGGGTAGCTGACCTCAGGATTAGGTGGCCAAAATTCCGACTCGAGTGTTTGTGGGCGGGTATCGGTGAGCACCGCAACCTCCAGCTGGAGCCAGCCCGAGTTATCGTCAGGGTCGTGCTCTGGGGCTGGGGCAGGCCCTTGGGCAAGTGCGTACTGCGTGACTGTCATGGCCCACGCCAAGGCCAGCCAACGCCAGTGTGCACAACGCCGTCGTCTGTTGCCCTTATCGATGGGGCGTTCAGGCTGAGTGATCACGATGTGACCATCTCGGCGTCACCCTTGAAGGACTCCAGTAGCGACTCCAGGAACGTGTTTCGCGCTGCCAAATCGGGCAGCTCGCGTTTGAAGCGCAAGCGACTGGCTCCAGCCAAACTATAGCAGGAGGGGTCTGACTGAATTAGTTTGACAATGCTCAAGGGATTCACCCGTGTTTTGTCGGTGAACTCGATACTACCACCGCTGGCATTAGCCTCAATTTCTGAAATTCCCAATCGTTGCGCTCGAACCCGAATACTCGCCTGCGCGAATAGGTGTTTGATGGGGTCGGGTAATAAGCCGAAGCGATCGATCATCTCCACCTGAATTTCCCGTAATCCCTCTTGAGTTTGCGCAGCGGCTATACGTTTATAGAGCACCAGTCGTGTAGTGATGTCGGGCAAGTAGTCTTCAGGTATTAGCGCAGGGACATGTAATTTGACTTCTGTGCCTTTATCGAGCGGCGCGTCGATGTCGGGAATTTCCCCACGTCGCAATGCCGCCACCGCATTGTGGAGCATATCCAAGTAGAGAGTGAAGCCAACGCTGTGGATCTGCCCTGACTGCTCGTCGCCCAACAGTTCCCCTGCACCTCGTATCTCTAGATCATGGGTAGCGAGCATGTAGCCGGCGCCTAATTCGCCTGCTGCTTCAATGGCCTCGAGGCGTTTTTCGGCGTCAGTAGTCAGAGCTGAGCGAGGTGGGCACAGTAAATAAGCGTAGGCCTGGTGGTGAGACCGACCAACACGCCCCCGGAGTTGGTGCAGTTGAGCAAGGCCAAACTTGTCAGCCCGGTCGATGATAATGGTATTGGCATTGGGCACATCGATGCCGGTTTCAATGATCGTGCTGCACACCAGTATATGGTGACGTTGATGGTAAAAATCGGACATGATGCGTTCCAGCTCGGTTTCTCGCATTTGTCCGTGAGCTACGGCAATCGAAAGTCCTGGCACCAACTCTCCCAGTTTGCGCGCCGTCTCGTTGATGGTCTTCACTTCGTTGTGGAGATAGTAAACCTGCCCGCCGCGCAGAGTCTCTCGCAAGATGGCTTCTTTAATAAGGGCGATCGAATGCTCTCGTATAAAGGTTTTGATAGATAGGCGCCGCGCTGGCGGCGTTGCAATAATGGACAGGTCACGCAATCCACCCAGTGCCATATTGAGCGTACGGGGTATAGGGGTTGCGGTCATGGTCATGATGTCGACCTCGGCGCGCAGCGCTTTGATAGCGTCTTTTTGTTTAACGCCAAAGCGGTGTTCCTCGTCAATAATGAGCAGGCCAAGATCCTCGAAGGCAAAGTCACTCTGCAACAATTTGTGGGTGCCCACTAAAATGTCGACCTGTCCTGAAGCCACTCGCTCTGCGACTTGACTGACGTCCTTTGCCGTTTTGAACCGTGATACTACGTCGACCTTAACCTGCCAATTGGCGAATCGATCCCGGAAGCTGTTGTAGTGCTGTTGCGCCAGCAGCGTCGTGGGCACCAATACGGCCACTTGCTTGCCGTTCTCTACAGCGATGAACGCAGCTCGCATGGCGACTTCGGTTTTGCCGAAGCCCACGTCGCCGCACACCAGTCGGTCCATGACTCTTGGTGAGCACATGTCGTCCTGGACAGCTTCAATGGCAGCCAATTGATCGGGTGTCTCCTCGAAGGGAAAGCCCTCGGCGAATTGGTCCCAGCGCTCAAGATCCAAAGTACACTGGAATCCCTGTCTCGCCTCGCGTCGTGCATACACCTCGAGAAGCTGAGCTGCCACATCGGAGGCGCGTTTACTGGCACTACGTCGGGCTTTATCCCACTGCTCGGAGCCCAGACGATGAAGTGGCGCGGAGTCGGGGTCGGCGCCAGTGTAGCGGGATATGAGGTGCAGCGAACTCACCGGAATGTAAAGCTTATCGGTGGCGGCATATTCGAGAACTAGGAACTCTGCTTGATCGCCCTCTATTTCGAGACTCTGTAGACCCAAGTAGCGTCCGACACCGTGCTCGGCGTGAACGACCGGCACTCCCGGTCGCAATTCGGTGAGATCGCGGATGATGGCTTCACTGTTGGTTTCCTCTTGGGTCTTCCGTCGGCGCCGCCGCTGCGCTACCCGTTCACCAAAGAGTTGGTTTTCGACGATGAGCGCAGCGTTACCCGGACCTGAGTAAATTCCTCGATCGACGGGCGCGATGGTGATGGCAAGATCGAGGTCACTGGTGACAAAGTCGTGCCAGTTATCGACGGTAGTAGGCATCAAGTGATGAGTTGCGAGACTCTCCATCAGAATTTCTCGCCGTCCCGCGCTTTCAGCACAGAGCAAAATAGGGCCTTTATGCTCTTTAATGAACTGCTCAAGGCGCTGTATTGCTGTTTCGCCCGCCACTGTGTCTTGCAGGGCGGGAGGGCTCTGCAGTGCTGTTCGCGCATGCACTGGTGCACTGGGTTCCTCGCGTAACTCGAGAACCGCGTAGCGTCCGAGGTCGGCGAATAGTTCCTCTACGGGTACGAAGCCCAGCGCTGGGGGTAGTAAGGGGCGGCGCGGATCGATGCCGTATTCATCGTGACGAGCGTTGATTTCCCCCCAAAATCGCTGCGCGGCACTGTAGTGGTCACCCAAAGTGATAATGGCTGCGTTGGCCGGAAGATAGTCGAATACTTTGCCGCAATGCTCGAAAAATAAAGGTAGGTAGTATTCCGCGCCGCCCGGTACCCGGCCTTGGCTAATTTCGTTGAAAGTTGGACAAGTTTCGGCATCGCCATCAAATTGACGATACCAATTCATCTGAAACCGGTGAATGGCATCGTCGGTGAGTGGGAATTCCCGGGCTGGTAGTAAGCGTACAGAGTCTACTTTGGTGACCGTGCGTTGGGTTTCGGGATCAAAGGTGCGCAAGGTCTCTATTTCCGCATCGAATAAGTCGATTCGATAGGGCACAGCACTCCCCATCGGGAAAATATCGAGTAACGAACCACGAATGGCATATTCACCGTGCTCATAAACAGTATCCACCGCGCGGTAACCATTGAGGCTCAAGTTGCGTGCAAAGCTGTTGGTATCTAATTCCTGACCGACTGCCAATACCAGAGAATTGCCCGCCACATAGTGAGTGGGTGGGGTGCGATGCATCAGTGTGGTGATAGGTACTATGAGCACACCTTCCTCGAGCGAGGGCAGGCGGTGGAAGGCGTTCAAACGCTCTGAAACGATGTCTTGATGAGGAGAAAAATTGTCATAGGGAAGAGTTTCCCAGTCTGGTAACACCAGTGTTTCCAAGGGATTTTCAAGGAAGAGCGGCAATTCACGCTCGATCGTCAATGCGCTGGCGCTACTTGGTGTCACCACCACTACAAGCCGACCCTGCTGGGCCATTTCGGCGATTGCTAGTGTGGTTGCAGAGCCTGGGCAGGGCCCGACAGAGCTTCGTGTGCCGGGCTTGTGGGGCCAGGGTAAAGACGAGACGAGTTCGCTAAACATGGGACATCCAACAGGAAAAGGCTCATAGTTTACGGGGCGCGCGGGTATGGCTCCAGCAAAAGCCATGGCTTGCCTGCCTCAATGCCGTTACCGATAATGGTGTAACTTCTGACGACAGACTTAAGGGATCCACAGCACGTTCAAGTGGAGATCCACAACGACTCACTACGACAGCATCCAGCACAGGAGATGGCATGACCGAGCAGAGAAAACGTGAACGGCCCGAGGATTATTTCGCCGACTGGAAACAGCGTGAGGCGTTGGCCGAAGCCATGATCCCCTTGGTGGGTGGTTTGGCACGGGAGCGCAACCTTAAGTGCTATATCTACGGTCGCTCGCTGGTGAACCAATCTGTGCTCGACATCATGAAAAATCATCGCTACGTGCGTCAAGTCGAGCAAAACGAGCTGTCCGAGTTTGAAACAGCGCCGGTCATTCAAAAGATGGCGTCTATGAATTTAGGGCCAGGCCACGTGGATATCGGCCGCCTGGCGGTCGAATATTTCGACAAGGGTCAAGGGCAAGGGCTGTCACTAGACGAGTACGTTGAACAGCAGCTGAGCTTTTTGGTCACTAACACCACCCCTCCTGTCGAAAAACCGGTGGATGTCGTGTTGTATGGTTTTGGGCGCATTGGCCGTTTGATGGCCAGGATTCTCATTGCCAAGACTGACGGCGGTGCCAGTTTACGACTGCGTGCTGTGGTCGTGCGCAAGGGTGGTGCCCCTGACGATATAGTGAAGCGCGCCAGTTTGTTGCGTCGCGACTCGGTTCACGGAGCATTCCAGGGCACCATCAGAGTTGACGAGGAGCGTCAATCTTTTGTGGCGAATGGCAACGAGGTGAAGGTGATTTACGCCAACTCACCCGAGGAAATCGACTACAACGAATACGGAATCGACGATTGCATTGTGGTCGACAACACCGGTGTCTGGCGTGATCGCGATGGCTTGTCGCGTCATTTACAAGCGAAAGGTGTGCGTAAAGTGATCCTTACTGCACCCGGTAAAGGCGATCTCAAAAACGTGGTTGCGGGTATTAACAGCGATATCATCGACAACGATGACCAGATCATTTCGGCAGCCTCCTGTACTACAAACGCCATCGTGCCGCCACTGAAAGCTGTGGATGATGAGTACGGTATTGTGACGGGTCACGTCGAAACGGTGCATGCCTACACCAACGACCAAAATCTTATTGATAACTACCACAAGGCCGAGCGCCGCGGTCGTTCAGCGCCTTTGAACATGGTGCTGACCGAAACGGGCGCCGCAAAGGCGGTGGCAAAAGTATTGCCGCAGCTTGCTGGTAAGCTCACGGGTAATGCTATTCGTGTACCAACACCGAACGTATCCATGGCCATTCTTAACCTAAACTTAACGAAAGCCACTACTAAAGAAGAACTTAACGAGTTTATGCGCAGCGTGGCTTTGCATTCCGATATGCGCAAGCAGATCGATTACTCGGCGTCTCCTGAAGTGGTTTCCTCCGATTTTGTGGGGTCGCGCTCAGCGTGCGTATTCGATGCTAAGGCCACCATTGTCAACGGTCATCAGGCCGTACTCTATCTTTGGTACGACAACGAATTCGGTTATAGCTGCCAGGTCTATAGGATTCTTGAACAAATGGCGGGTATTAACTACTTGACCTATCCCAAAGATCACACCGGGCCACTCTGATCCGGTAGTCACAAACACGCCGGTCCGCTACAATTCGCGCGACCGGCAAAGAGTGCCCTAGACACTCGGCTAATGCCGCCGGTTGAAGTTGGTTAGGCCAGTGCATAGCGCACGGCCCACGAGGTTTGGGGGAATCTCGTAGACCACACTCGCCCATGGAACGTCTTCGAGCTCCCCCGAACGGTTGTGCCAACCGGCTGCGCTTATGTGTGCCCGGTTGAGCAGCCCAGAACTGTCACTATGTGGAAGAGCGCATGATCAAAATTCGACGCGGCATGGACATCCCTATAGCGGGAGCGCCCGAGCAAACGATCGACACTGCAGCGGCTGCCCGTTCAGTTGCACTGGTTGGTCCAGATTACGTGGGTATGAAACCCACTATGGAAGTGGCCGAGGGCGATATCGTCCAGTGTGGTCAGCGGGTATTTACCGACAAGAAAACCGACGGGGTGATCTACACGGCGCCGGCAAGCGGTAAGGTCGTCGCCATCAATCGTGGCGCCCGCCGGGTTTTTCAGTCTTTAGTGATAGAGGTTGATGACAGCATAGAGCCCATGCAGTTCGCGGCTTACAGTGCCGACGATGCCCGCTCACTGGATGCCATTACCATCCGTGGGCAATTGGTGAACAGCGGCCTGTGGACTGCATTGCGAACGCGACCATACAGCAAGGTGCCCAGTCCCAGCACAGAGCCTGCCGGCTTATTCATTACCGCTATCGATACGCGCCCATTGGCTGCAGATCCGGCCGTCATTATCGCCGAGCAGAGCGACGCCTTTGCATTGGGGCAAGATCTGCTCGCGGCAATGGTTAACTGTCCGGTTTATGTGTGTTCAGCGCCCAATAGCCAGTTGCCGGTAGGTACACACTCGCGACTACAGCATGAAGCGTTCGCTGGGCCACATCCCGCGGGTCTTGCGGGCACACACATTCATCACCTGATGGGTGCTTCAAATCAACGGGTTGCTTGGTCAATCGGTTATCAGGACGTCATTGCCATTGGGCGTTTGTTCCTCGATGGCACTGTCTACACGCCTCGTGTAATTGCTGTCGGCGGCCCCCAAGTAGAGAAGCCGCGGTTAATGAGAGCCCGTTTGGGCGCCGATCTTCAGGCATTGACCGCCGGTGAACTCAAAAGCGGTGAAACCCGCGTGCTATCGGGTTCAGTGCTAGGCGGCCGGGCCGTGCAGAGTGATACGGCGTATCTCGGTCGCTATGACGTGCAGGTTACCGCGTTGGCAGAAGGGCGTTACCGGGACTTTATGGGGTGGTTATCGCCGGGCGCCAAAAAACACGCGGTTATGGGTATTTATTTGTCTAGCTGGTTCGGTTTGAAGCCGGTCGACATGACGACGAATACCAATGGTTCAGAGCGCGCTATGGTGCCGGTTGGTAACTACGAGCGGGTAATGCCCCTCGATGTGCTGCCAACTCAACTTTTGCGCGCCTTGTTGGTAGGGGATACCCAAACTGCCCAGCAGTTGGGCTGTCTTGAACTAGACGAGGAAGATCTCGCGTTGTGCACCTACGTGTGTCCGGGTAAGTACGAGTACGGGCCTGTACTGCGCGATAACCTTACGCGCATCGAGAAGGAGGGGTAACTCATGGGTTTGCGCAGCACACTCGATAATCTCGAGCCGCACTTTAAACCTGGTGGCCGTTACGAAAGTTGGTACGCGCTGTATGAGGCAGTCGATACCATTTTTTATTCACCCAATCATGTCACCCGATCATCGGCCCACGTACGTGATGGTGTCGATTTGAAACGCATCATGATTACGGTGTGGTTTGCCACATTCCCTGCCATGTTTTACGGCATGTGGAATTTGGGTTTCCAGGCCAACGAAGTACTCGCGGCGACTGGGGGCCAACTCGATGGCTGGCGCGGCGGAATCATCGGTGCGCTTGGTGGTTATGACGCTAACAGCGTCTGGCACTGCTTCTTGTTTGGCGCACTGCATTTCTTGCCGCTTTACATCGTCACCTTTGTTGTTGGCGGATTCTGGGAAGTATTGTTCGCGATGAAGCGTGGTCACGAAGTGAACGAGGGCTTCTTCGTGACATCGGTACTGTTCGCGCTCACCTTACCACCGGACTTGCCTCTGTGGCAGGCGGCGCTAGGCATCAGCTTCGGTGTAGTGATAGGCAAAGAAGTCTTCGGTGGTACCGGTAAAAACTTCCTCAACCCGGCGCTCACTGGTCGAGCATTCTTGTATTTCGCTTATCCAGCTCAGTTGTCAGGTGACACCGTATGGACAGCCATTGATGGCGCCACCATGGCGACGCCATTGGGTGTTGTTGCCAGTGAAGGAATGGCGGGTGTGACTCAAATGTACAGTTGGTGGGATGCCTTTATGGGGACCATTCCCGGCTCTATTGGAGAGACATCAACCCTGATGGTCATGATTGGCGGTGCCATTTTGTTGCTGTCGCGTATCGCCTCTTGGCGAGTGGTAGCGGGTTGTTTTGTGGGCATGATTGCCTTTTCAACCCTGCTAAATACAGTCGGTTCTGACACTAACCCGGCTTTCTCAATGCCTTGGTATTGGCACATGGTTGTCGGTAGCTTTGCGTTTGGTGCGTTTTTCATGGCGACCGACCCAGTGTCTGCAGCGATGACTAATAACGGACGCTGGGCCTATGGCATTCTTATTGGCGTTATGTGCGTGCTAATTCGCGTGGTAAACCCCGCGTTCCCAGAGGGCATGATGCTGGCCATTCTATTTGCCAACCTGTTTGCACCACTGTTCGATCATTTCGTGGTTCAAGCCAACGTCAAAAGGAGACTTGCCCGTGTCCAGTAAAAGCGAAAGTCTAGGGCGTGTTCTTGGCGTAGCATTGGCGCTGTGCGTGGTGTGTTCGGTAGTGGTATCGACCGCAGCCGTCATACTCAAACCCGAGCAGGAAGCGAACAAAACCCGCGATTTAAAGCGAAACATCCTGCAAGCGGCTGGTCTTTATGATCCTAGCCTCACTGTGGAGCAGCAGTTTGAGCGAGTAACCACCAAGGTGATTGATGTCGAGACAGGTGCTTACGTCAACGATATCGACCCCGCAAGCTTTGATCAGCGTGCTGCCGCCAAAGATCCTGCTACCTCAGTGCGTCTCGATGGTGATACCGACATTGCGAAGATTATGCGTCAGTCGCGCTACGCCTTGGTTTACCTAGTCGACAATGAACAAGGGCAGCTCGATAAAGTCATATTGCCGATCCATGGCTACGGTCTGTGGTCGACCTTATATGGCTTTGTTGCTCTGGAAGCCGACGCCAACACGATTGCCGGCCTTGGTTTTTACGAGCACGGTGAAACACCCGGGTTGGGCGGTGAAGTTGATAATCCCCGCTGGAAAGCACAATGGCCTGGTAAGCAGGCCTATCGTGAGGGAGAGGTGGCCATCAGCGTTATCAAGGGCACAGTTAACAGCGGCAGCCCAAATGCCGACTGGCAAGTCGATGGCCTCTCGGGTGCCACGCTCACCAGCAAAGGTGTCCATAATCTCGTTCAATTCTGGTTGGGTGAGCACGGCTTCGCCCCCTATCTCGCCAATTTGCGAAAAGGAAACGCCTAATGGATATCAAAGACACCCTGTTTAGGCCGGTCTTTAAGAACAATCCTATTGCTCTTCAAATTCTGGGTATTTGTTCTGCGCTGGCGGTGACATCATCACTGCAGGTGACTGTGGTTATGTGTATTGCGCTCACGCTGGTGACCGCATTCTCGAGCTTTTTCATCTCGAGCATCCGCATGTTCATTCCCTCGAGTATCCGCATCATTGTCCAAATGACCATCATCGCGTCACTGGTGATTGTCGTGGACCAAATACTGAAAGCCGTTGCCTATGAGATATCTAAGCAGCTGTCAGTGTTTGTGGGGCTGATTATTACTAACTGCATCGTCATGGGTAGGGCGGAAGCCTACGCCATGAAGAATCCTCCCATTCCCAGTTTCCTTGACGGTATTGGTAACGGTCTTGGTTACTCATTTGTATTGTTAGTGGTTGGTACGATTCGAGAGTTACTGGGTTCCGGCAAGCTCTTTGGTATCGAAATTCTGCCCCTGGTGACGGAAGGTGGTTGGTATACGCCCAATGGTCTTTTACTGTTACCTCCAAGCGCTTTCTTCCTGATCGGCTTACTGATTTGGGCTATCCGCAGTTGGCAGACGGAGCAAGTGGAAGAGCCTGAATTCACCATTGCTAAGCACACGCCGGTGGAGGAGAGTGCCTGATGGAACACTATTTGAGTTTGTTCGTACGCGCAGTTTTCATTGAAAACATGGCGCTTTCGTTCTTCCTTGGCATGTGTACGTTTCTCGCGGTGTCCAAGAAGATTCAAGCGGCCATTGGTTTGGGTGTGGCGGTCATCGTTGTACTCACTATTACCGTACCCGTGAACAATTTGATTTATCAGTACTTGTTGGCAGACGGTGCCCTCGCGTGGGCAGGCTTACCCGATGTCGATTTGAGCTTCTTGGGGTTATTGAGTTACATCGGTGTTATTGCCGCTTTAGTGCAAATCCTCGAAATGTTTCTCGATCGGTATGTGCCTGCTTTGTACGCAGCACTGGGTGTATTCCTTCCGCTGATTACGGTGAATTGCGCCATCATGGGTGCGTCTTTATTCATGGTAGAACGCAGTTACGACTTCGGTGAGAGCGTGGTGTTCGGGGCGGGTGCAGGCTTTGGTTGGGCACTGGCAATCGTGGCATTGGCAGGTATTCGCGAGAAACTGAAGTACAGCGATGTACCTGCAGGTCTGCAGGGTTTGGGCATCACCTTTATCACCGTCGGTTTGATGTCACTCGGGTTTATGTCGTTCGGCGGTATCGATATCTGAATCAGAAATGGGCCGCCAGTAAAATGTGGCCCGTATGACCAAAGGTTGGACAGATCATGGATATGACAATTGTTTACGGCGTCGCTATGTTCACCACGATTGTGGTAGCGCTGGTGATGGTGATTCTTTTTGCGCGATCGCGGCTTGTGAGCAGTGGTAACGTGCAGATCACCATTAATGGTGAGCGCACTATCGAAGTACCTGCAGGCGGCAAGTTGTTGAATACCCTGGCGGATGCCAATTTGTTCTTGGCAAGCGCCTGCGGTGGTGGCGGCACTTGCGCCCAGTGCAAATGCATCGTTAATGATGGCGGTGGTGCCATGTTACCTACGGAGGAGTCTCACTTTAACCGTCGCGAAGCGACGGCGGGTTGGCGCCTCTCCTGCCAGACACCCGTAAAGCAGGATATGGATATTGAGATCCCTGAAGAGGTCTTTGGTGTCAAGCAATGGGAGTGCACGGTTGAGTCTAACGATAACGTAGCCACTTTCATTAAAGAGTTGGTGCTCAAGCTGCCCGAGGGTGAAAACGTCGACTTTCGTGCGGGTGGTTACGTGCAGTTAGAGTGTCCGCCGCACCATGTGAAATACGGTGATTTCGACATTGGCGAAGAGTACCGTGCAGATTGGGAGCGCTTCGGCTTTTTCAATATTGAGTCACAGTGCTCCGATACCACCATTCGAGCGTACTCGATGGCCAACTATCCTGAAGAGAAGGGAGTGGTTAAATTCAACATTCGAATTGCTTCGCCGCCTCCGGGCAGTGAAGGCATCCCCGCCGGTATTATGTCTAGTTGGGTGTTCAGCCTGAAACCCGGCGACAAAGTCACCGTATACGGACCCTTTGGTGAGTTTTTTGCTAAAGACACCGACGCTGAAATGGTATTCATCGGTGGTGGTGCGGGTATGGCGCCCATGCGCTCGCACATTTTTGATCAACTCAAGCGTCTGGATTCAAAGCGAAGGATAAGCTTTTGGTACGGTGCTCGCTCCTTGCGTGAAATGTTTTACGTCGAAGACTACGACGGTCTTGCTGCTGACAATGACAATTTCGATTGGCACGTGGCCTTGTCCGACCCGCAGCCTGAGGATAACTGGGACGGCCTGACCGGTTTCATCCACAATGTACTGTACGAGCAGTACTTGAAGGATCACCCGGCGCCAGAAGACTGTGAGTACTACATGTGTGGGCCGCCAATGATGAACGCCGCGGTGATCAAGATGTTGCTTGATCTCGGTGTGGAGCGTGAAAACATCTTGTTGGATGACTTTGGTGGCTAAACACCGATACCTGCCACATCAACGACCAGCCATCGCGCTGGTCGTTTTGGTTTTAGTGCTATTGACGGGTTGCGAGCGGGCGCCCCAGCCTGTTCGTCTGCAGGGGTCAGTATTTGGCACAGGATGGTCATTGACGTACATGCCTGTTAACGAGGGGCCTACACCTGAACAGGTGCGAGTAGCTTTGCTGGCAGCCTTTGATACCGTCAATGTCAGCATGAACACCTACGACCCCAATACCACGATCAGCCAGTTCAATCGGTTGCCGGCCGGGGAATCCATGGAAGTCGACTGGGACTTCACTTATGTGTTCAATGAGGCGAGGCGTATTACCCAATTCACTGACGGTGCCTACGATGTCACGGTGGCGCCACTGTTGAAATTGTGGGGATTCGGTCCCGATGGGCCCACACTGTTTCCAACGTCGGCACAATTGCAGCAGACAATGACCCAGGTGGGCCTACAGCATTTCGATTGGCAGCCCCGTACGCGTGCCCTGACAAAGCTCACTGACGGCGCATCACTTGATTTTTCATCCATCGCTAAAGGTTATGGCGTCGATCTCGGTGCGGATGCCCTCGATGACCTTGGCATCGCACACTTTATGCTGGAGATCGGTGGTGAAATGCAGCTGCGAGGGTTGAGTCCACGGGGCGACGCCTGGCGCATTGCTATCGAGCGTCCCCAAGTTGGCGGCGGTGTTCAGGCGGCTATCTCATTGACCGATGTCGGTGTGGCCACGTCTGGCGACTATCGAAACTATTTTGAGCGTGAGGGTAAGCGTTACTCCCATCTGATCGATCCTCGAACCGGCTATCCCATAGAGCATGATTTGGTCGCCGCTACGGTTGTGCATCCATCCACCATGATTGCCGATGCATGGGCCACGGCTTTATGTATTATGGGCACCGATGAGGCGCTGGCGGTTGCTGAACAACGAGGATTGGCTGTTTATGTCGTGAGTCGAGTGGGGGATGAACTTATTGAGCAATGGAGTAGTGCCTTTGCGCCGTTCCTTCCTGAGCCCCAGTCGGTTCAGTAAGGTCCGCATCGGCGGCATCCATAGATAACAGGGATCGAAAGACCCCAGAGGTGACTGTGATTTTTCTTGTAACTTTTCTAGCTTTCGGCGTCATCATGGCGGCCATGGCTATTGGTGTGATGCTAGGGCGTGCGCCTATCGCCGGTTCTTGTGGTGGTATAGGACGGCTCGGCATCGAACAAAAATGTGAAATCTGTGGCGATGATCCAAACCGTTGTGAATCCCAGAGTTCGACAGGTGCTAACAATCCGGGTGTAGGTACTTTCGATCCGCGCGGTTAGTGATCGCTATGCTCAGTAGCATGCCGCGGCTTGCGTTCCTGTGGGATATCGCTGTTCGCTACAGTCTCCAGGGCCGACGTGCTGGCTTTAGCCGCCTGGTTGCTCGCGCCTCAATGTTGGGGATGGTGTTGGGAGTGGCCAGCCTAATCACAGTGATGTCCATCATGAACGGCTTTGCTGGAGAACTCTACGGGCGCCTACTGGCTCTCGTACCCCACGTAGAGGTTCGAGATACTCACGGCCAAATTACAGATTGGCAGCAATTAGCCGCTCAGATTCAATCCGCTGATGCGAACATTGTCGGTATTGCGCCCGCTATCACTGATACGGTGTTGCTTGAGGCTTGGGGCCGTCAACGGCCGGCGCGGGTCACCGGCGTCGATCTTAAAGCCCAACAATTGGTAAGTGACTTGCACCATCAAATCGTACTGGGCGAGTTTGAGCAGATAGAACGCCAGCGTTTCACAGTAGCCATCGGTAGTACGTTGTCGCGCCTCTTGGGCGTCGGTATTGGGGATAAGCTGCAGGTAACACTACCCACGCTCAGCGTGACACCTCTCGGGGTTTTCCCGCGATCGGCCACCCTCACAGTGGTGTCGGTGTTTGAAGTTGGCGCAGATCTTGATGCCCAGCAGGTATGGGTTAGCCTAGATACTGCTCGGCAGTTATTTTCCCGTGAAGGTGCTGACTATCTTCAGGTTGAGCTAATGAGCCCGGATTTGCTCGACAGTGTTTTAGCGAGTCTCACCAATCAGCTGCCATCGGATTATCGAGTTACTGACTGGCGTGATGGTCGAGGGTCGCTGGTTGCCGCGGTGGCGATGGAGAAAGTTACGGTCGCCATTTTGCTGTTAGCAGTCATTGCGGTTGCCGCGTTTAATATTGTTTCTACATTGACTATGTCGGTTACCGATAAACGACGAGATATCGCTTTGCTCCGAGTTATTGGACTGCCAGCCAATGCTATATTGCTGGTATTCCTTGGACACGGATTATTACTGGGTGGCTTGGGGATCGCTCTGGGCGCCATTTTGGGCGTTACATTGGCCACTCAGATTAGTGGTTTAGCCGCCTTTGTTGAGCAGCTGCTCGGTGTGTCTTTGTTTGATCCAAGGGTCTATTACATCGGACGCTTGCCCTCGGAGCTTATGTGGCAGGATGTTGCTCTCACCGTTGTGGCCGCCTTTATGTTGAGCTTGTTAGCAACACTTTACCCCGCATGGCGCGCCGCCAAAATACAGCCTGTGGAGGCTTTGAACGATGCCTGAATCGGTATTGGCCTGCAAACAGTTGAGTATGTCATTCGTCGACGGTAACCGACAGATCGATGTTTTGAATGCGGTTGACTTGTGTTTGGCTGCCGGCGAGCGCATCGCCATCGTTGGTCAATCCGGTTCGGGAAAGTCGACGCTGTTAAATTTATTGGGTGGACTTGACGAGCCCAGTGCTGGTTCTGTTTGGGTGTCGGGACAAAATTTGAGCAACCTCTCTGAACAAGCCCGTTGCTCGTGGCGAAATCGTTCACTGGGTTTTGTCTTTCAGTTTCATCATCTGTTGCCCGAGTTCACCGCCCTCGAAGCGGTCGCGATGCCAGCCCGTATTGCTGGTTTACCACGTGAGACTGCATCGCTGCGCGCAACCGAGCTTCTTGCGAGTGTTGGATTGGCGGATCGATTGACACATCGTCCTGCGATGCTCTCAGGTGGCGAGCGTCAGCGCGTCGCTATTGCTCGAGCGCTGATCAACCGACCGTCCTGCGTCTTGATGGACGAGCCCACCGGTAACCTTGATCCTCAGGCTGCCGAGCGAGTACTCGATGTGATGGATGAATTGAAACGGGACGATACCGGTTTTATTGTCGTGACCCATGATCCGGGAATTGCCCAGCGTATGGATCGCCAGCTGGAATTACGCGAAGGGCATTTGGTACCTCTACAATGATGCCATGGTCGGCGCGTTGGCAGTTAGCACTTGCCCAAACGGCGGGTTCCAGTCGCGGTTTATCCGGATTCTTGTCGAAGTTGTCGATGCTGGGACTGATCTTAGCCGTGGCAGTATTGCTCGCGGTATTGTCGGTTATGAATGGCTTTGAGCGTGAGATGCGCGATAGGATTTTGGGGCTGGTGCCCCATGTAAGCATTCGCGGCTATAGCGATCTCGACCAGTGGCAGCGTCAGCGAAGCGTCATGCGAGAGTTGGATGAAGTACGCTTTGCGGAGTTGTTTTTTGAGCGTGATGCGTTGGCTGTGCGGGGTAGTCGCGTGTTTCCTGCTCAGCTTTTAGGCGTCACTCCTACTGCACTCGAGCGCTGGCAACCGCTTTTTCAAGGTCAGATTAGTCCCGTTATAGAGCGGGGAGTGGTCTTGGGACATGTATTGGCGCAGCGCCTTGCAGTGAAGCCGGGGGAGAATCTTCGTCTGATTTTACCGGCAGCGCCGCGTGAACCCAAAAATCGAGCAAGACCTGTGACTTTGAAGGTTGTGGCAACCTTGGTCTCGGGTACCGAATTTGATGAGAGTTTGGTGCTCGCTGATTTTTCCGCGGTAGCTGGGATGACGGGTGTGCCAATCACGGCCACGGGTTTGGCGTTGCAGCTGCACGATCTGTTTCAGGCGCCTGCCACCCGCCGTGCTATCAGCCGGACGTTACCCGGCCATTTTTATGTCACGGATTGGACGGCCACTCAGGGAAATCTGTACGCGGCGATCCAATTGTCCCGGGATTTAGTGGGTCTTCTCTTACTATCGATTATCGCGGTAGCGGCTTTCAATGTTGTGTCATCGTTGGTACTGGTCGTGAATGATCGACGCATGGGTATTGCAATGCTTCGAACCTTGGGCGCAACGCCCGGTGATATAGGGTGGATCTTCATGTTGCATGGAGCGCTGATAGGTGTGTCGGGTGCAACGCTTGGGCTTCTGGCCGGTTATGGCCTCGCGATGGCAGCACCTTCCTTGGCAAACACCTTGGAATGGGTGCTGGGGCTACAACTACTGAACACCGACATTTACCCCTTGTCGTTTTTACCGGTCGATATCCGTGCGCGTGACGGGGTAGTGCTGTGGATGGTCTCGGTTGGTCTGTGTCTAGTGGCTGCGGTGCTACCAGCCAAACGGGCAGCCAAACTCCCAGTGGCGCATATTATGGCGGCCGCTAGTCGTTAACTGTTAATCGGGATCGGGTTGCATCAGGAACGGGCCCGCTGGCGTTGCCGCTTACGCCAATCACGGCTCACTCGCCAGCGCCACAATTGATTGACGAACAGCCATCCGAGCCCCGATGCGGCAATGCCCATGACTAAGCAGCCCAGTAAAAAGGGTTCCCAAATGTGACCCAAGCTGCTGCTTAGCCAACTCCAACTGATGGCAAAGTCGACATCGTGAACCTCTGTGCTCAGTATTAGCGCACCTATTTTATAGGCCGCGAAATAAATGACTGGCATGGTCAGTGGATTGGTCACAAAAATTAGGCTAACGCTCAGAGGTAGGTTGGCCCTGAGTCGTACCGCCAAAAACGCAGCCACGAACATCTGTCCCGGCGCTGGCACCATGGCGCAAAAAAGCCCTATGGCAAAGGCATTTGCGGTTGAGGTTCGATTGATATGCCACAAATTTGGCTCATAGATCCAATCACCCAAGGGTCGCAAAGACCGTATCTCCCGAAGCTTCTCGGGGGGCAGGGCAAGTCTGCGAAACAATTTCTTGGGCATGTAATTTGAAGATCCGAATACTCCCACGGACAAGTGCTTGCAAGGGCGCTTATCCATCCCTTGGTAGCAGTTAGCTCCGTGGTACCGATTTTTCGGCAGCGTTCAGCAGGCGTCTTCCATCGTTATTAGCCACCGATGTTTTTCACTGGGCGAGTGCACGCTGTAATCCGTGTCGGTCGTAAAAGAGATCCTTATTATGCCGATGAAAGGGCGGTCCAGCTAGCTTCTCCGATGCCGCGTCCTGTGTATTTATTACTGGGACTATGCCTGCCCAGCGTTTTGCCGATAGCCCCTAGTGTGGCCGGAATAGCGCTGTGTATGGCTATTTGTGTTGCTGTAAGCCTCACCTTTGTCTTTCCGGAGTGCTTGGCAAAGAAGCGAGATAAATGGGTGATATTTGCGGTTGGTATGTTAGTGGCCGCTTTGGCGGGTAATCGTTGGATTGCACAGCAATTACCTGAAAGCTGTTGGCGCCGAGAAGTGATGGTGACCGGTGTTATCACCGACTTTCCTGAGCGACAACAGTTTGGTCAGGACTCAGACGGCCAGCGCTTCACGCTCAGCGTTCGTGATCTTCAACCGGAAGAATGCGGTGCTATCAAGCATATCCAGCTGAGCTATTGGGATTTAGCGCCAATGTTTACCTTGGGGCAGCGCGTCACGCTAGTGGCTCAACTACGGCCGGCGCCCTCGCAGTTAAGTCCGGGTAGCATTCCTGATCAGACACGCAATATTGCTAAACGGATCTCAGCACGGGGCTCCGTCGTCAGTATCGTTCGAGTAGATCAAGCCAGCTCCCCTCTGGCCCAAGGGCGTCAATTTCTGTCGACGTCACTAGCCCAGGTAGATACATCTCCCCGAACGCGAAATGTCTTAAATGCTTTGTTGGTTGGGCGTGGTGGCGCCGTCGGCAGCGATGACTGGCTGCGAGTGCGTTCTCTGGGTTTATCACATGTACTGGTTATTAGCGGTCTGCATGTGGGCTTGGTATTCGTCATGTGTTGGTGGTTGATTCGTCGCTGCTTTGGATTGCTGGCTCGTCCTTGGTCTGGAGCAGAGCCATGTAAACGATTGCTGCCACTGTGTGCCGCTGCTGTTTATGCAGCTTTGGCAGGGTTTTCATTACCTACACAACGCGCATTGTTCATGTTGATGGTGGTGGGCTTACCCCAATTACTGGGCTGGCGAACACGCCCCTTGTGGGGGCTTCTGGCAGCCATATTGTTACTGTTAATACTCGACCCAATGGCATGGCTATCCTCCGGTTTTTGGTTGAGCGTGGGGGCTACGGGCATCTTGCTGAGTTACGCACAGTGGCATTGGCCTCGGGAAAATTTAGGCGCTGCTGGTCAGTTGCTGTTGCTGCAGGCGGTGGTGGCACTGGGTACCTTACCGCTATCGTTATTTTGGTATGGTACAGCCAGCGTGTTGGGTGTGCTTGCTAATTTGCTGCTGGTGCCACCGCTAACACTGCTTGTGGTGCCCCTGCTACTTGTCGGGGCAGTGTCGATGGTAGTAAGCAGCGCAGCAGGACTACTGCTGTGGGGTATTGCCGCCGATGTCATCACGGTTTGGTTGGGTGTGCTCGACTATTTCTATCAGTTGACACGAGGTGTTGCCTTACAAGGTGAGCACTGGTCACTCTCAATGGCGTTAGCTGCCATCATTTTCACCCTGTTAATGACGAAGCTTGGGTACGGGTTTTATAGCAACGGTTGGTCTGCTACCACTGCTTGTAGAAGAGCGTTCGTCATAGCTACGGTTCTGCTGATGACCCGAAGTGCCCCAGCAGAATACGCCGTGAGCGGTCGTTTAGTGATGCTCGACGTGGGGCAGGGTCTGGCGCTTGTTTGGCACTCCGGTGGGCGCACTTTACTTTTTGATACTGGCGCTGGTGTCGAGGGCGGTTTCAGCCAAGTCGACAAAATTATCCTGCCATATTTCGCGACGAGCGGTATTGCGGACATCGATTTACTTGTCGTGAGCCATAGCGATAACGATCACAGCGGTGGGCTTAATGCGCTTCGCGGGACAACAACTATTGATCGCCACTGGGGCTATGGCGGGCAACCATGCCGTGTGGGCCTGCACGAACGCTGGCCCGACAACACGGAGATTACCGTCATGAATGGCGATGGATTTGGGGGTAATGGGATAAGTAGTAACACGGCAAGTTGCGTTATCCGCATACGTCATCGCGGTGTGACGTTGTTGTTAACCGGTGATGTGACCCGTTCCCGTGAACTGGCGATGGTTCGATTTTGGCGGGAGCAGCTCAAAGCGGATGTTTTGGTTGCGGCTCATCACGGTAGCGACACATCGAGTAGCTGGACCATATTGAAATGGATACAGCCGCGTTACGTTTTGGTTTCTGCCGCAATAGCCAGCCGTTTCGGACACCCAGATCCCGATGTGATGGGGCGGTTCAATAGCCTTGGCGCGCATGTTGTGAATACTGCCGAGTCGGGTACGTTGACGGTGTCGGTGCTTGAATCGGGTGCTGTTACGTTGCGCCAGGCGCGAGGCCCCTGGTCACCGTATTGGTTACAGTTGTAGTGATTGGGGTGTGCCTAACCTGACGGTATACTGGGTGCCTATATAAAGGAGCTTGGTGTGATTGAATTACTTGCCGCCGGGGGCTGGGTGATGCCCCTCATTGTGTTGTGTTCCGTGCTGGCGCTTGCCATTTCGATTGAACGCTGGATTGCATTGAATCAAACACGTATTGCGCCGCCCCATTTGTTGGCGTTGGTTTGGAAACAGCTCAAAGCTGGTGAGCTTGATGCCCAGCGAATGAAGCAGTTGCGCCAGGGCTCGCCTCTGGGTGCCATCTTGGCGGCGGGCCTCGCCAACCGTCGACAGGGCCGAGAAGTGATGAAAGAGAGCATTCAAGAGGCGGCCAGCCACGTCGTTCACGATCTTGAGAAATACCTAAATACGCTGGGTACGGTGGCGGCGGTAGCACCATTGCTGGGCCTTCTTGGAACGGTTGTGGGCATGATCCGTGTATTTACCGAAATTACCGTGCAGGGCACAGGTAATGCCAATGCATTGGCGGGTGGAATCTCGGAAGCTCTGATCACTACCGCCACGGGTCTTGCGGTGGCTATTCCTGCGTTGGTCATGCACCGCTACTTCACCGGCAAAATTGACACCATTGTGGTGGGATTAGAGCAAGAGACCATCAAATTGGTGGATGCACTGCACAGTGGTAAGCAAAAAACGGAATATGACGTTTGAAGTTTCGACGACAACGACGCGATGAGTTGAGTGTCAACCTAACACCGCTAATCGATGTGGTGTTTTTGTTGCTCATCTTTTTCATGGTGTCCACGAGTTTTACGACCCAGACCCAGTTGGCCGTGGATCTACCTGAGGCAGAGGGCGAACCTGCAGCCACTAACAGTTTGCGTCTTGAGCTAACAATCAGTGCGGCTGGTATCTTCCAACTTAACGGCGCAGAGGTGCCTGCTGAGCCTCAGGCTCTGCGTAAAGCACTGCGCGCAGCCGCCGGGGAGCGAAGGGATATCCCGTTGACGGTAGCGGCCGATGGTGGCGCTGCACATCGTCATGTGGTGATGGCGCTCGATGTGGCCTCTCAACTCGGGCTGGCACAATTGACAATTGCAACCCAAAGCCCTGGCAGTAAAGGTACGGTTAATGAGTAACAGCAGTGCCCGTGCTGATGCCCGCTTGTATAGGCGTCTGTTGGGCTATGTTGCCCCACACACGATGGCGTTTAGCCTCAGTATCCTAGGATTTTTGATGTATTCCGCGGGCAATGTGCTACTCGCGGATCTCATTCAATTTCTCCTCGACTCGCTGGGTGAGACGACGGTAGGCAGCTTGGGTTTAGTGGCCAGCGCCGCTCATTGGATATGGCCACCCGCTGATGCGTCCACACTCGATTACGCGCGAATCGCCGTGCCCACTGCGGCAATCGTTCTATCACTTGGGCGTGCCATGGGGTTTTTCATTGGATCGTATTTTATGCATGTGGTCGCGCGGTCCGTCGTACATACGATTCGTACCGATTTGTTTGACAACCTATTGCGGGTACCAAAAGCCCACTACGATCGGCATACCAGCGGCAGTCTTATTAGCAAACTCACCTTTAACGTAGAGCAGGTATCGGGTGCCGCCAGTGAGGCACTTAAAATACTGTTGCGCGAAGGCTTAACGG
>CBFHTF010000012.1:0-44171 GCA_965658685.1 Luminiphilus sp. | reverse complement strand
AGTACTTCCTGCTCGGGTATGACAGTAGTAGGTTGCTGCAGTTGTGGGACTGCGGTGCTTTTAACGGACTGGTTTACGCAGCCGCCGATAACCGCCAGACATACACATAACGCAATATTCAGCAGGGTCTGTGGTTTCACTCGGGAATCTCCAGTCCTTTGTACTTGCGGTACTCGTTCCAAAGCCGCTCGCGGACAGCGGGGTCGGGTTCACGCATAGCCGCTTCACGCAGCTGTCGGGCGACGACGTCATCATCGTTACCGCTGGGGATATCCTCAGGTGCCTCAAAAATAGCCGGGTTTTGGCCACTCGTACGGCCACCACCAATGCCGCCCATGCCCCCGGGTTGTCCTCCCATAGCCACATCATCACGGTAGGGGCTGTTGGCGCCGCGGCCAGACTCGTTGGTGGCGTCAGCGGCAGTCGTGTTACTTTGCGGGCGGTTGCGGTCGAGTTCACGTTGCCGCTCCTGCTCCTCTAGAATCATAGCGTCGAAGTCGCTGGTACTCTGCTCTAGCTGTTTATCCAAAATAGCCACCTGTTCGGCGGTTGTAAGGGTGCCGTTGCCGAATACCGAGCCCTCTGCTCCCATCATGCCACCGTCGGCGCGAGTGCCGACTTGTGTACCCGCTGAGCTACCGCTATCGATGCCCTCCATACCACCGTCAATGCCATTATCGGTTGTATTTGCTCCGCTTTGATTGGCGCCGCTTGCACCTGATTCGGCAATTCCGCTATTGCCTGCTTCACTAGCGTCGCCGTAACTTTGCTCCATGCTGGGTAGATTGTCGCGCATGTCTGGCATGGCGGCACCATTGGCAGCTTCACCGAAGCCGGGCTCAACAGCGCTGGTGGCCGTTGCGCCCTGTGCAGCTACGTCACTCGCACTATCGGCGTTGCCGCTTGCATCGCCGTCTGATTTTGATGTGCCACTTGGAGCATCATTGTTGGCGATATCTCCGGTGTTCGTGCTGACACCGCTGGGGCTTGGAAAACCGCCGCCGGCACTGCTGCTGGCGCTGCTGCTGGAGGTGCCTGTAGGGCCTGAACTGCCCGCGGCACTTGAACTGCTTGATGAGCTGCTAGCACCTGAGCTGGTAGTCGAACTGGCACTGGAACTGGAACTGGAACTGGAACTGCTACTACTGCTGGGGCTGGGCATGCTGGGGCTGGGCATGCTGGGGCTGGGCATGCTCGGCGTTGGAACACTGGGTGTCGTCGGATTGGTGGCGCTGGGACAGCCTGTAAGCAACGCGAGTACAGCGGCAATGCCACCTAGCTTTGCTACCTTCATTGGCAATCGGTTTACGCAGCAGTCTGGTTGCGACGAAGGTTGGCGGTAACCATGACGATGTCTCAACGGCCTGTCCCTCAATGATAAAGATGATTCGTGATGTGACACCGTTAATCGGGTGTCGCTAGGGTTGTATCTGTCAACCAAGCATCAGATTCCCAGGACCAAACGATACCCTCGGTGGGTACGGGTGACCCCTTTTCGAAACGAGGTCGGAACCGCGCGTCACGCACAGCCCGGACTAAGCGCATGAGCTCTCGGCCTCCTTCTTTGACGTCAGGTTCGCGCGTACGTTCAAAATTGGTAATACGTCCGCTCTCTTCAATGTCGAAAGTCAGCACTAGGGCACCGGTATCATCCGCTTTCGGTGCAGGGAAGGGCGCAAGACCGGGAATAGCGGGAAGCGGTACGGGCTGCCCAAAAAGCGATACCAATAACTTATCGTTAACTTCCGTGTCCGTGTCCGTGTCCGTGTCCGTGTCTTTTTTCAACACGTTGATTGTTTGTTTGTAATGATCGAACGCCTCTTCGGTCTTCCCAAACCACAGTGCCCAATCGCCTAGGGCCGCGGTGTCAAGCAACTGCTGTTCAACCGGCAGTTCATTGGCGATGTCAATTTCTAGCAGCGCTTTAATCACCGATTTACCGCGCTTATAGGCCTCGGAGTTCAGTGCTACCAAGCGTGCCTCGGCCGTCGTTTGCGCATTGTTCTGATCATAACCACGAAAGCCGGCAATCAAGTACTGACTGCGCAGCATGCCCATCAGCGGTGCTCGCAGCTCCACTGCCGAATCGCCGTAGGCATTTAGGTGAGCGGTGAGCGCCATGCGATACAAATCCCACATCAGCATTAACCGACCACTCAGTGTGTCTTCATCACCCAAACCTAACCGGTAGGCTTGTTGCTGCCAATCCGCTTGGGCCAGTAGTGCTCTCGCTGATGCCTCGGGGTTATCGATTGCGCGGCGCTCAACCCGGTAAAGATACCGTTGACGGTCATCAACAGCGCTGTAGTCGCCCAGGGCCATATGACTGCGGATCTCGGCTTTGAGAAGCGCTATTTGTTCGCTGCTGTATAATCCCCCAGTAATGCGCGCGAGATGGGTAGCCCGTCGCAAAATCTCTACCGCTTCAGCATGACGCTCAAATTGTTGCAGGGTAGTGCCGTAACCCAGCAGTTGTTCAGGTAGTGCCGGCGCGTACGCTCCCTGCTCAACTTCAATTTGCTCGATGAGTGTTTGATACTCACGCAGGATTTCCGGCTCGTCGATGGTTAGTGCCGGCGAAGCATTTGAGACTTTCGTGTTGCGCATGTCGACAGCGATGGCCGTCGGCTCATCCTGGGCTGACAGGGCAGGCAGCGCGACCAGCATCGCGGCAACAAGAAAATGTTTGCAACAACTATGTAAACGTAGGTTTCCCATGAGCTTTTCAATTTTGTTCGTTGGCGCGACACCTGCATGAGTTATAACGGAATATCACACAATGTACGGTAGATAGGCGATAACGGAGCAACCCATGAGCCAGTTTGAACAAGATACCGCAGTAGAGCGTGTTGCGGAGAACCGTTGGCGCGGTGAGTTCCACCCCGGCGTGCGTATTGGTACTGCGGTTAACGGTGGTTATGTGCTCGCAGTGATAGGGCGCGCGTTACAAGCGGCACTGCCTCACCGTGATCCCTTATCGATCAATGCGTTCTATTTAGCACCTACCGCTCTGGGGTCTGTTGACATTATCGTAGAGCCATTGCAATCAGGACGAGGTACTAGCTTTGCTAGCGCCAGCTTGTATCAAGAGGGCCAGTTAAAAGTACGCGCCACCGCCGCCTATACGGATCTTGAGCAATTACGTGGTGAAGATTGGACTGGCGACCACCCGCCATCGTCGCCTGCTTTTGCGGACACCCGTGCACTAGAGCAGGGTTTCTTGGAAATCCACGATCGCATCGACATACGGCTGACCGCCGGGCAGGAGTTATTCGAAACGGGCACCAAGCCTGGCACAGGCAAGTTCGTTGCTTGGCTACGGCATCAGGACGGCGCCGACATAGACAGCGTCGATTTACTGATGTTTGCCGATATTATGCCGCCACCCCCATTTAGCCTGTTTGGAGCGTTTGGCTGGGTGCCGACGGTAGAACTGACAGTACAGTGTCGTCGCAAGCCTGTACCGGGCCCGCTCTTGGGCCGCCTGGTATCGCGCCACCTGACCTCGGGAATCATCGAGGCCGATGGCGACTTTTGGGACAGTGAGGGCCATTTAGTGGCATTGTCGCGTCAAACCATGAAGGTGCGTTTACCGGGCTGAATCATTGCTGGGCGTGGGTGCCGCTGGCACGGTTGCCACCGTGCCTTCTCTGCGAGGATCGGCGGCGCCTTTCAGTTGTCCATCATTGCCCCGAGTAATCACGCTGAGACCGGAGTTTTCGCCAGCTGATGCCTTCACAGCGAAACCTCGTTGCGTCAGGGTTTGCAGTAGCGCTGGGTCTGCTCGGTCCTGCTCAATGCGAACGGTCTCGCCTCGGGCCACGATATTGGGTAGAGCGACGGCATCTGCAGGGCTCAATCCCCAATCCAGTACGGCAACCAATGTTTTAAGGGTGTAGGCCAAGATTGAATTGCCCCCAGGTGAGCCAGTTGCCATCACAAATCGACCCTCGTTGTCGGTGACCACCGTGGGCGACATGGACGAGCGCGGTCGTTTGAACGGCTCTACGTGATTGGCCACAAGGTTACCGTGACTGTCTCTTGGGGCCCGGGCAAAATCCGTCAACTGATTATTGAGAAACATACCACCTGCCATTCGGCTGGAGCCGAAGATACTCTCGACACTGGCTGTCATGGAAACCACATTACCGGCGTTATCGATAACAACAAAGTGTGTTGTACCCGCGCGATCGTCAGTAGTGTCTGCGCCCGATGAGGGTGGCGTGGGGCGCGATGCGTCAAAGGCCCACGGATCGCCGTGATTAAGGTTTGCTAGAGCCTTTGCCGGATTAATGGCCTTGGCGCGCTGCGCCAGGTAGCGCTTATTCAGCATACCCGCCAGGGGAACGGCCACGAAGTCGTCGTCGGCGACGAACTGGTCCCGATCGGCGTAGGCCAGTTGCTGCGCCTGGGCTATTCGTGCCCAGTCATCAGTTCGATGGTCACTTGGGAAGTCGGAGGCTTCCAAAAGACCCAGCATCATACCCAGGCCCACCCACGATGAAGGCGGCGGTGGGCCGCAGGCGCGCCAGCGCCGATAATCGATGCACAAGGGTTGGTGGCGTCTGGCTTTATAGCGGGCAAGATCACTGAGCGCTAAGGTGCCGGCTCTGGGTGTTGCCCGGGCGGCGTTGACGATGGCCTGGGCAATAGGTCCTTCGTACAGCGCTCGTGGGTTACGAGCTAGCTGCCGTAACGTATTGGCATAGGCTTTATTCACCAGCTTGGTTTTGGGTTCGCCCTGCTGATCAAAAAAATAGTGATAAGCGTCTAGGGGACCATCCTCTGGGGTTTTGGGGATCAAGCGACCACCATACGCCGTGAGGAATTGGCGCAGTCTGGGTGACACCAGGAAACCCTCGTCAGCAAGGTCGGTGGCATGGTCGAACAATGTTGACCAAGGCAGCACGCCGTGGTCGCTGTGGGCCAGTTCGAGCATAGCCACTGCGCCGGGCACGCCAATTGATAGTCCACTGTTTTTTGCTTGTAAAAATGGGATGGGTTTGCCGGTGTCGTCGAGAAACATATCGGGCTCGGCGCCGGCGGGTGCGGTTTCACGACCTTCGTATACGGTGATCTTTTGATCCTGAGCGTTGTAGTGGAGCATGAAGCCGCCACCGCCCAAACCAGAGCTTTGAGGCTCAACGAGACTTAGTACAGCTTCAATCGCCACGGCGGCGTCGACTGCAGAGCCTCCTGCGGCGAGCACAGACTCCCCCGCCTGAGTGGCGTGAGGATTGGCGGTAACCACCATGCCGGTATCGAGTGCCGTTGCGTGAGCCGCACTGTAAGCTAGGGGTAAACAGAGGCAGCAACGGGCAAGTAGGTGTCGCATGCCACTTCCTGTTGTCGAGTTGCTCAGCCTCTGTGCGAAGGCATTAACACGTTGTTGGTATGCGTCGCGCAGTACCTTCATTGATACACTCTCTGTTGTCATCGAAACAAGCGCTACTGTAAATAAGGTGTTAAAGGACGTATCACTCTACTATGAATTACGAAGACTATCGAAGGAACTATGTGCTGGGCGGCCTGCGGCGTTCCATGTTGGCCGATTGTCCAATTGAGCAATTCCAGCAGTGGCAGCAGCAGGCTATTGACGCTGGACTGAAAGATCCCACCGCCGCTTCTCTTGCCACCTTGGAAGCAAACGGTAATCTCTCCCAGCGCATCATATTACTTAAGGGCATCGAGTCTGGTGGGTTCGTGTTCTACACCAACTATCAAAGTCACAAGGGCCGGGCACTTGCTGCGGAGCCCCGCGCATCATTACTGTTCCCTTGGAATGAGATAGATCGCCAGGTCACCGTTTCGGGACAGGTTGAACGCGTGGCGGAAAATACTTCCGAGGCCTATTTTGCCAGCAGACCAAGGGCCAGTCAGTTGGGTGCCTGGGCGTCACAACAGAGTCGACCCATTGCCAGTAGAGAGGTGCTGGAGCAACAGTATGCAGAGGTGCTCGAGCGCTTTGATGGGAAGGCGGTGCCCCGACCCAGCGCTTGGGGAGGATTCCGTTTGGTGCCTACCATTATCGAGTTTTGGCAGGGCGGTGAGCACCGGTTGCATGATCGTTTCCGCTATCAGCTCGATACTGACAATTGCTGGAAGGTTGAACGGCTGCAGCCGTGACACCCTGTTGTTTTGTGATGATGCAACGGCATGCTCGATTGGCCCTGCGCGGCCGATTAGCACACCCTTTCCACCAGGGCTTGTCGTAGGACTGGTGTTACTTGCGGCGACTAGGGGCACGATTTAAAGCGGGTTAGCAATTTGGGTTGTGGCGGTAAACCCAGCAGTTGGCGTCTGACTAAATCGAGCGCTGCGGCGGCGGTCAGTGTTTGAAAAACATGCCGGTCTCCCGGGATTTGAAAGCAATCAGCATGGTATTGATTGGGGCTACCCCAGGCAATCCAGACGGTGCCGACAGGTTTTTCATCCGTGCCGCCGCCGGGGCCGGCAACTCCCGTTACCGCAACCCCAATATCTGCTTCGGAGCGCTTTAGGGCGCCTTGGAGCATGCCCTCAGCCACCTGCTGGCTAACCGCACCATATTGCTCGAGGGCTGCCGAGGGCACATTGAGCAATTGCTGTTTCACCTTGTTAGCGTAGCTGACGTACCCCGCGTGAAATATGTCAGAGGCGCCCGCCTCTCGTGTGATCATGGCTGCAATCAAGCCACCGGTGCAGCTCTCGGCAGTAACAACGGTTTTGCCCTGTGTTCGGAGCGTTGTTTGTAGTGCGGCAGCCAAGCTCGTGTCATTATCGCCAATAATATGGTCCCCGATGATGTCAGCCAGTGCCTGTCGGCAGCCATCACGCAGGGGCAAGTGCCGTTTATCCATCACTGTGAGCTTAAGCTCCAGTTGTGGTAGTCCAGAGCGAAAACCCAATGACACCTGCTGGGGCCAGTCGGGTATTTGCTGCCTGACCATTTCTTGAATGGTCGATTCACCGATACCAAAGGTCTGCAGGCGTTGTGTGTATTGCTGGGTTCCGTCGATAGCCGGACCCAGGTGATCGCGGAGCCGTTGACAGACTTCGGGTAGCATCACTCGCAGCTCTCCGGGTACACCAGGGGTCGTCAATATGAGCGCGCCACGATGAGTGACGGCAAAACCCAGAGCACTGCCTCGGGGGTTGTGGATAAGCGCGCAATTGGCGGGTAACAGAGCCTGTTTTAGGTTGGCGCCCGCAGCTTTAAAGCCACGCTGATGGCACCAATTCACCACGTGCTCTTTGGCATCTGGGTTCTCGACCAGTGCCACTCCCATTAATTCAGCGACGATGGCAGCGGTTAAGTCATCATCGGTAGGCCCCAAGCCGCCGTTCATTATGACGACTTGATGCTCTCGGGTGAGTCGATCAAGGCTATTCAACAGGCGTTTGCGGTGATCGCCCACGGTAACTTTCTCTGCAACGCCTACATTGTCGGCGGCCAACGCCATAGCAATAGCTGCAGAATTGCTATCGAGAGTATCCCCCGTCATTAACTCATTACCTGTGAGTAGGAGTGCAATACTGGGGGCAGGTGGCATGAAGCGTCTCCGGACTGTGCAAAAACAAGACTATGGCAATAGTCATCATTTGAGCACTACTCGGCACGATATGCCATTGAGCGCTACACTCGTGTAGCGACGTTACGCTTTTTATAGGCATCAATGCCGCGCTGAATGGCGTAAATTCCATGTGTATAGGCAGATAGCAGCTACTTTGTGCTGTATAGCAGCTAAGCTTGGAGCGAAATCGACGAGGGAGACGATAGCGTGCATCGAGTGGTTTTTAATCAGAAAGGCGGGGTGGGAAAAACCTCTATCACCTGTAATTTAGCTGCCATTGGCGCCAGTCAGGGCTTGCGAACATTGGTCATTGACTTGGATGTGCAAGGAAACTCTACCCATTACTTGGTGGGCGAGATCGATGCCGAGCAATTTCCTGCCGAAGCACAGGGCGTGGCCGGGCTGTTTAAACAGACTGTTGGCCCTCGAAAAATGAACAAGAACCCCGAGTCGTTCGTGTGGGAAACGCCCTTTGAGAATCTCTACCTAATGCCCTCCAGCCCTACCCTTGGGCAGATTGAGAAAGAACTTGAGGCCCGCTACAAAATCTATAAATTGCGCGACGCTATTGCCAAGTTCGAGGGAGAATACGACCGTATCTACATCGACACCCCCCCCAATTTCAATTTTTACTCAAAGTCGGCATTAATCGCCGCTGACAGTGTTTTGGTGCCCTTCGATTGTGATTCCTTCGCGCGCAACAGCTTGTACGACTTGACCGCCAATATTGAAGAATTACAAGAGGACCACAACCCCGATCTCATGATCGAAGGCATTGTTATCAACCAGTTTAATGCGCAAGCGCGACTGCCCGGGGAGCTCGTTGCCGAGCTCAAAGCCGAGGGCTTTCCTGTGCTCGACACCTACCTAGCCAGTTCGGTGAAGATGCGTGAATCCCACTATGAAATGAAGCCGCTGATCTATTTGGCGCCAACCCACAAGTTGACCCAAACGTACCTCGATCTTCATACGCGCCTCGAGAAAGGGCTGAAGAAGCGGCGTAAAGGGCGTTGAACTTAGGCTGAGTGCCCATTGTTATTTATGCTATAGGGTTATTAAAAAACAGTATTTATAATTTTAATGCTCGCTTGGTAGAGTCTCGGCCATCGACTGAGCAGTGGTGATTGTTGTGACCTTACCCGAGTATGTTTCAAAGGGCGTGTCCCATTCTCTTGATTTGGCGGCTGCTAATAGGGCGCTAGCCAATCAAGATCCCGAGGCTATTGTCCGGTGGGCACTGGCCTTGGGTGAGCCTACCGTCGTCACTACCAGTATGGGCGTAAATGCCGGGGCAACGCTGCACGCGGTGTCATCGGTGGACCAACAGGTTCCAGTGGTTTGGGTTGACACAGGGTTTAATACCGCCGACACCCACCGGGTGGCTAAACTACTTATGAATCGATTGGGCGCCAATTTGCACGTTTTTCGCCCGACCATGTCTGCAGACAGCATTGTGCGCGAGTTCCAAGGGGTCCCAACACTCGAGGAACCCCTTGCCCACGAGCGTTTCACTCAAATCGTTAAGCTCGAGCCCTTTCAGCGGGCTTTGAACACATTACAGCCCAAGGTTTGGATAAGCGGTATCCGAGCTGATGAAACTGAGCATCGCGCGCAACTCGATATCGTCACCAGAGATCGTCGGGGTATCGTGAAGGTGGCACCGTTCTATCGTTTTTCCGAGCGACAAATAGAGCAGTACATGAGTAAGCATGAGTTACCCACATGTCGGCACTATTTTGACCCCACCAAAGTACTTCCGGGCCGCGAGTGCGGCTTGCACACCGCCAGTTAACTAGAACTCGGCATGGCCCGGTGTTCTGGGGAATGGAATAACGTCGCGTACGTTTTCCATGCCGGTCACGTAGGCCAACAGCCGCTCAAATCCCAAGCCAAAGCCAGCATGTGGAACCGTGCCATAGCGCCGTAAATCGCGATACCACCACAAGTCGTCTCGTAATTGTGCATCCATGCGGCTATCGAGCACGTCCAGGCGCTCTTCACGCTGGCTGCCACCGATGATTTCGCCAATACCTGGTGCTAACACATCCATTGCCGCGACAGTTTTGCCGTCATCGTTCAATCGCATATAGAACGCTTTGATGTCGGCAGGGTAGTCGGTCACAACCACGGGGCGTCCGATATGCTGTTCCGCCAAGTAGCGCTCATGTTCGGAGGCCATATCAATGCCCCAACTCACAGGATATTCAAAGGACTGACCGCAGTTTTCGAGAATATTGATGGCCTCTGTATAGCTGATGCGCTCGAATGATGAATCGACAATACCTTGGAGTCGGCTAAGTACCGTGTCGTCGATACGTTGCTGGAAGAAAGCCATGTCATCAGCGCACTGCTCGAGTACTTGGGCAATAACATACCGAAGTAAGCGCTCGGCGAGATCCGCGTTGTCATTGAGGTCGGCGAAGGCTACTTCGGGCTCAACCATCCAAAATTCCGCAAGGTGTCGTGACGTGTGGGAATTTTCGGCGCGGAACGTTGGACCGAAGGTATAAACCTTCGACATCGATAAACAGTGAGATTCAACCGCCAGCTGGCCGGATACCGTGAGATATGCCTCGCCACCAAAAAAATCTTGTCGATGGTCGATGGCACCATCGGCGGTCCGAGGCAAATTGGTAAAATCGAGGGTGCTCACCTTGAACAACTCGCCGGCACCTTCACAGTCACTGGCCGTGATAATGGGTGTGTTCACCCAGTAGAACCCGTTGTTGTGGAAAAATTGGTGGATGGCATTTGCCAGTACATGCCTGACCCGGGTGATGGCCCCAAAGGTATTGGTGCGGGTTCGCAGGTGAGCCACCGTGCGCAGGTATTCGAAGGTGTGGCGCTTCTTGGCAATCGGATAGGCCTCAGGATCGTCGACCTGACCTACCACTTGAACCCCATTGGCCTGAATTTCAACAGACTGGCCTTTACCCTGAGAGGCTACAAGTTTGCCGGTGACGATAACCGCGCAACCGGTACCTAGAGCCAGCACTTCAGCCTGGTAATTGTCGACGCTGTTGGGCACGACTGCCTGAATGGCATCGAAGCAGCTGCCATCATGTATTGCCAGAAATGAAATCCCAGCTTTCGAGTCACGCTTGCTGCGCAACCAACCACGCACGGTCACCTCGGTGTCGATGAGTGATGCGTCATTGAGCACAGACTTAATGGAAAGCCCTGTTGTCATGGCTTACTCCCAAAGATAGAAAATGATCAGGTACTGACGGTTACGACAGTTTCGAGCCGGGTGGTTATTCTTTGCTTGGCTTGAGACCGCAACCCTCAACAAGGTTTAGCTTTGCTACCCAGTTTTCTGTGGGGCCCGCACCAGTGAAGGATACCTCTACCGTATCTTCCAACTGGAAGCGCCGGGTACTGGACGTTAAGCTGGCAGTCCACTTATCAAAACTGAATTTTTCCGGGTCTTTTCGGAGGTCAACAACACCCTCGATGCCTGTGTCTTGCAGTCGCACAGTGAAGCCGCTACTCGTGATGTGGCAAATGACGCCTTTAAAGGTGACCAGGCCATCTTTTCTCAGGCGTTCTAGGTAGTTGGCAGCTAACCATCGCTCAGCTGCACTGGTTGCGCCGCGGCTGCGTTGGATGGACGCATTGGCGGTGTTGAGTTCAGCTTGTTGGACGCCTTGTGCCGGCTCTCCGCACAACACGGTTTTGATTTGTTGGTGAACCAGAAAATCGACGGTTTTACGCAGTGGCGATGTGAAATTTGTGTAGCTCGGTAGTGCCATTCCCATGTGATGTCCGGGTTTGGCGCTGAGCTCGGCCCGGGTCAATAGTCGATTAATCATTGCGCGCAAAGGTAACGGATGATCAGCGAGTGCTAGGCCTTTTAGCACCTTTTGATAACCCAATACCGAATCGAGGGCTTCATCAGCCAATTCGGGCTGGTAGCGCGTCAGGAACGCTTTTGCTTCCTCCAGTCGATCTTTACGGAAACCGCGATGCACTACATAAGGACCACTGGCCCCTGAATCGACTAAAAATTGCCCCGCACACCGGTTAGCAGCGATCATGCACTCTTCAACAAGGTGCTGAGAGGCCATTTTTTCAGTGGCTTCAATGTGATCAATTTGACGGTCATCGGTGAGATGCCAGCGGTATTCAAGCCGGTCCTCCATCACCAATTCCTGTTGCTCGCGGCGTTTGCGCAAAGCGCGATAGGCCTGGACCAGAGCCTCTAGCGGATTGCTCCAAGCCATGAGTTCGTTGTTACTACCTGTTATGTAACGGTGAACCGCTGCGTACGATAGTTTTGCCTGTGACTTCACAATCGCTTTGAAAAAGCCAAAGTCACGAATCTCGCCTGCGTCACTGACGGTCATCTTACAAACCAGTGCGGGGCGAACCTGCTCCTCGGCCAGTGCACAGAAATCGCGGCTAAGGGCCTCGGGGAACATGGGCACCATATCACCGTGGAAATAAACGGAGTTACCCCTGTGCAGCAACTCCTCACGTAACGGAGCAAACCCTTCCAGGAAAGCCGATGGATCGGCTACCGCTACGTACAACGCCCAGCCTTCTGCGGTTACCTCGGCGTACAGCGCATCGTCTATGTCGACGGTTCTGGCCGCATCGATAGAGACGAAGGCAAGGTGGCTGAGATCGGTGCGGTCGGGATCGTCTAGGGGCTGTTGTTGCTCAACATGACTTAACAGGTCACGGGCGGTTTTTTCAGGCCACTGCCACGGCAAGCCAGCGCGGGCAGCGCAGTAGCGGTTTTCAATGCCCGGTGCCGATGTATCCCCTAGCCGCTGCAGTACTTTTGCCGACGGTTTGCCATCTTTAATGGGGTGTTGAAACAGCGCACACTCGACGTAGTCACCGGCCTTGGCACCGTTGCGGGCATGGGGCGGTATAAACAACCAGCGGTGCAAGTTAGCCACGTCGGGTTGAACAAACACAGCTTTGCCCTTGGTAACTACCTGACCGACAAAGCGGTCAAGCTGGCTACTCAGCAGCTTTTCAATGTCAGCGACGGTGCGGTTTTCCTTGGCAGCTTTACCACCTTTTGATGATTTGTCGCGATTGGGCGGTGCCGGACGAATGCAAATTTGAACGCGGTCACCCGGTAGCACTTTCAGCATCTCATCGGGTGGAATAAAGATTTCCCGGCCATCATCAACAACAGCAAACCCGTAGCGATTCTGAGTGCCTTTTACTGTTGCTTCGACATGCTCTTTTTGTGCCTCAATCTCTTGCTTGAGGCCCTTGAGTTGAGCCATGGCGTCATTGTTCAGCATGGCTTGTTGAGGCTCCTGCCGGTGGTGCTGTTAATGGATGGCGGGGGGCTAGGTCTAAGCACGATATCCCCCTGTCGTTGCATGAATGCTAACTAAATTTGGGCACGGTGTCAGTGCTCAATTCCATCTCACATCAATTCACCTTCGCCGTTGACAGTCAGCGTTGGCAGGTCTTTACTGTGGATACGCCGAAAATTTCATTGAGTAGGACATACGTCGTTTGACGAACTTGCTGGCTTTTGGGGACTCCTCTTCCAGTCCCGTGCTATTCGACGCCACTGCAGCCGCCACGTGGCGGTCGACGCCCCGCACTTTATTGACTCGCCCCTCTTTGGTCGTTTGCCACCTTTGCCGTACCCCGTCCACGCTGTTAATTGTCCGAGGACCTCATTATGGAAGCTAGTGTTGTATCACCCGTCATCCCGCCTATGGTTGAGTCTGCTTCGCGCAAAATTTACGTGTTGGATACCAATGTGTTACTCCACGATCCAACAGCGATAACGACCTTCGCTGAGCATCAGGTCGTCATTCCCATGACGGTTCTTGAGGAGCTAGATCACATCAAAGATCGACGAGATAAAACCGTCAGCCGCGAGGCGCGGATTGCCATTCAAATGATCGATCGAGTAGTCGGCGAGGCAACGCCCCAAGATATACAGCAGGGCGTTGTGATGCCCACAACGGCACTTGGTGGCTTACCGGGAACGCTGGCTATTTATCCGGATCAATTGTTGCAGGAGAGCGACAAAGACATCCCCTTTTTGGATGGCACTCAAGATCAGGCTAACGACAACCGCATCATCAACGTGGCGCTGCGTTTGCAGTCAGAAAACCCTGGCACCTTTGTGTGCTTAGTGACGAAAGATATCAACATGCGCATCAAGGCCAAGGGCTCTGGCTTGGCGAATGTTGAGGATTATCGCCACGATCGTGTGCTCGATGATATCGACCTTTTAGCCACGGGTTATATCCACATCGCCGGCGATTTTTGGGCTACGGTCAGCGACGTTGATACGGTACGTGAGGACAATGTTACTTTGCACCGCATACCCATTGGGTCAGTGCCCGATGCGTACCCGAATGTTTTTCTATACGACGACGGGGCGTTTCTGGCGCAAGTAGTGCGCGTTAGCGAGGAGCATTTGTTTCTGCGGGTCGACAGTCGCGACAATCTTATGAATCAGCGATTTTGGGGGCTCGCGCCGCGCAATCTTGAGCAAGCGATGGCGATGCGCTTAATTGATGATGACGCCATGGACATGACGTTATTGACTGGCCCTGCGGGTTCGGGCAAAACCCTGCTGGCACTCGCTTATGGGCTACATGCCATTTTAGAGCAGCGCAAATATTCGAAGCTCATCGTCGCGCGATCGACGCCGCCTATTGCGGAAGACATTGGCTTCTTGCCGGGTACCGAGGAAGAAAAAATGGCGCCGTGGCTGGCGGCTTTCGATGACAACCTAGAGATACTGCACGGCGGTGACGAGTGCTCGGGTGGCAGCATTGATTACGTCAAAGAGCGTGCCAATATTCAGTTCAAATCCCTAAACTTTATGCGCGGCCGCTCCTTCAATAATGCTTACATTATTATTGATGAGGCCCAGGGACTTACCCAATTCCAGCTAAAATCCATCATCAGCAGGGTGGGTGCAGACTCTAAAATTGTGGTTCTGGGCAACCTAGCTCAAATTGATAACAAATACATTTCACCGTTGACCTCGGGGCTCACCTATTTGGTAGAGAAAACAAAGGGCTACCCCCATGGTGGCATCATGTTTATTAACGGCATTGTCCGGTCGCGTTTGGCCGCGTTCGCCGAGGCCCATCTCTAGTACGCGTCGTTGCTGAGCACTCAGTAGGGGCTGATTTGCGGGCCGCTCATTGATCTGTGCCGTAATCAGCCAGATTGGCCTTAACGCGAGTGGTTGCGCCGGTGTCCACAGCCCATTCTAGATCGGCCTTGGGACTGAGAATGATGACGGTAGATCCAAGAAAAAATCGTCCTATCTCATCGCCGGCCGTAAAGCGGGGTGCCGCATCCGAGGGCCAATGACGTTCACGCACTGTCCCCGGAGCCGGTTCTTCCACGCCGCCCCATACCGTTTCGATGCCTGCAACGATCATGGCGCCCACCAACACCACCGCAAGTGGCCCCTCATCAGTGTCGAACAGACAGACCAATCGCTCATTTTTGGCAAATAACCCTGGGAGGTTTTGTGCCGTGCTGTCATTGACTGCAAATAGGGCGCCTGGCACGTAGCGGGTGCTGCGCAGTGTGCCTGAGCAGGGCATGTGTACCCGGTGATAATCTTTGGGTGACAGGTAGATGGTGGCAAAAGAGCCCTCGTTAAACACCGGGT
Organism: Luminiphilus sp.; assembly: GCA_965658685.1. Lineage (GTDB taxonomy): Bacteria > Pseudomonadota > Gammaproteobacteria > Pseudomonadales > Halieaceae > Luminiphilus. The sequence continues at coordinate 28,994 of CBFHTF010000012.1, read as the reverse complement.
TTAGGGTATCTTTAGTGCCATCGGCTAACAGGGCGCCGGCCGTGTAGTAGTGGCCTTTGGCTTGGATAAGTTGCCCCTGTGTTACTGCGCCGCGCTGACTGACACAGCCATCGGCGGGGCTCAAAAGTTTCGCATTTCCCTGGGGGCGAGCATCCTGCTTCAAGCTCCGTGTGAAGAAAGCGTTGAAATGGTTGAACTGAGTAGCAACTTCACACTCGGCCTCCAAAAGAGAGATGCCATAGACACGCATAAAAATTTTGATCAGGGTGTTCTTCAGCCACAGCGGGCGCTCAAGTTGTGCCAGCATGCCGATTAATCGGGACAGGGTATGTTGTGGCAACAGTGCCTGCAGACTGATAAATAGCTTTGTCATCGGTGTCGGAGTACCTTTTCAACGTGGACATGCATTGGAACCGAAATTCATGGGTCGCGCTATAAGCCAAAGTTACACGAAGCGATTACGGCTTGACCAAAGCTGCTCTTTCTTCACTTGGTTAATGACTGCCGCTGTGAACCTGCTGGTTAGCGAAGGTGCTTGGGGGCAGCCCAATCCTTCTTGGGTAGATAACAGCCACGGCTATGTCACGCAAAAAGCGGACGCGGTTACACGCTGGGTTGATAGCTACTTTGGTGGCACGGAAGTTGACCAAGAAACTGCCTATTCGCGTTTGCGCCTACGTTTTATCAACAACTGGGATGAGCGCGAAGCAAATGATGTCAGGGTGAGTCTTGGGGGCAAGGTGAATCTGCCGGCACTGTCCCGTCGACTCGATTTGGTTTTTCAGGGTGATGACCCTACCGACAGTATCAACGGCCGAGATGATCCTTCCCAGACGCCGGTGGGTTTGCAATACCAACTTAATAGTGACAAGGCGGACGCATTGAGTCGCTTTGACTTGACGGTGGGGCTCAGCTCCTCTGGACCTAGGCCTGGACTCAAATACCGATATAACCATCAGGTATCCCCTGTCGATACCGTCCACTTTACTCAGCGACTGCAATATGAACTCGGTGACGGTGCTCAAACCAGTTCGCGTTTGGATATTGATCATGTGCTTGACGATAACCAGCTTTTGACTAGCTTTTCCCGTGTATTTGCCGGCGAGGGCAGCGAGGGTGTGGAATGGAGCACGTCAGTTGCACACATCGCCCGTTGGACAACAGCCACTGACTCGCCTGTGGCAGCTCGAGAGCACGCCACCATGATCTATGCTGGACTCTCAGGTCAGACCCAGCCCGAAAGTTATGTATCGAACTATCGGCTAGGTGTGCGCTACCGACGGCAGACCTACCGAGATTATTTATTCGTAGAACTTGAGCCAAGTTACAACTGGCGTATCGATACGCCAGGCTTGCCTCGAGAGGGCGCTTGGCGTTTGGAGCTGCGTTTTGAATTCCTCTTTGAAGAGGGTTTGCGGCGCGATAGTGCAACAGATCACGGCACCGGCGCATCCACGATTCGCCGGTAGCTCTCAAAGCGGACGCTACTGATTTCCCCCGCCTCTACGGCGGCTTTCAATGCGCAACCCGTTTCTCTGTCGTGTTTGCAGTCTCTGAATTTGCAGAGCCCAAGATAGGTTTGGAATTCAATGAACCCCGCCGCTATTGACGGTGCAGGTAAATGATGGAGGTGGAACTCCCGAATACCCGGTGAGTCAATAAGACGCCCGCCCCCAGGTAAATGATAGAGCTCTGCGGCGGTTGTTGTGTGACGTCCCTTGTCGATAGCTTGCGATAACTCGCCGATTCGAATCGCAAGATCGGGGATGAGGCGCTGAATCAATGAGGACTTACCCACCCCTGACTGGCCGACTAGGACAATGGTGCGATTGTGTGCCAGCGGTCTAAGAGCGTCGGCGTTGGGATCTGTGTCACCGCAGGTCTTAGCGGTGACATAACCCAATTGCCTGTAGCTATCGATTAAGGCGGGAATTTCGCTGTGGGCTTCGAGTAGGTCTGTTTTATTGAGAATGAGCGCCGCCTCGACACCCATGTGATGGGCTGCTACGAGGTAGCGATCGATCAAATGGCGGTGCGGTTCGGGGCTGGGGGCCAACACCACGATCATCATGTCGATGTTGGCAGCGACGGGCCTTAGCCTGCCCCGCGCATCGGGTCGACAGAGAACACTTTTGCGGTTCTCTCTGGCTTCGATGACCGCATTGTTGTCGCTTTTTTGCCAGACGACATGATCACCTGCAACGACACCGTCAATATTGGCGCGCAACTCACATTGCCAGCGCTCACCGGTACCATCTTCTACTAATGCTCTTTTGCCATAGCGTGCAATGACCAAACCCTGTTCGACACCCTCGAGGGATGCCTCTGCATCGCGCAAGCTCTTTGCTTGAGCTGCGCGAATACGGCGTTGCTGTTGCTGACTGAGATGACGCTTGGACATGCTGTGTAGTGTACCCTGTGAGTGCCAGCTGACGCTTGCTTTCGTGTCGATTGGTCTGGCTACCAGACCACCGCTTTTATTGACATTTTTACTGGGAGTATCTCGTGCCAAACCCCGACAATTTGATTTGGGTCGATATGGAAATGACCGGCCTTATACCCGAGCAGCACCGGGTTATCGAAATCGCTACTGTCGTGACCGACTCCGACCTTAATGAGCTGGCTGTGGGGCCGGTCATTGCCGTACACCAGAGTGACGCCACGCTGGCTGCCATGGATGAGTGGAATACGACCCATCATACCCGCTCTGGTCTGGTGGATCGGGTCAAAACCAGTACGGTGAACGAGGAGCAAGCCGCCGCCGAAACCCTATCGTTTTTGATGCAGTGGGTGCCCGCCGGTAAATCGCCTATGTGTGGCAATTCGATCTGTCAGGACCGCCGCTTTATGGCACGCCATTTGCCGAGCTTGGAGCGTTTTTTCCACTACCGCAATCTCGATGTTAGCACCCTGAAAATACTGGCCCAGCGTTGGCGGCCGGACTTGCAAGGCCTCAATAAACAAACAAGCCACCGTGCATTAGACGACATTCGAGAGTCAATTGAAGAGCTGCGTTACTATCGACAACACTTTTTACAGCTACAAGCGCAATCCGACTAGTGCGCTTGGCGGTGTTGCTTCAGTGCCCATTGCACATGTTCGCGTACAAGCGGAGACGGATGGCTGAGTCGTTGGTGTAGGGCGTTCAGGATGTCCGGTGTGGTGGGTGCGTTGCCCAGAGCCACTGCAATGTTGCGCAGCCAGCGCTCGTGACCTATTCGGCGAATTGCGGAGCCTTCGGTGCGGCGCTTAAACTCGGGTGCAGTCCACAGAAATAAAGCGATCAGATCCTGATTGTCCAATTGGTGCCTTGGGGCGAAATCGCGCTCCTTTGTGGTCTGCGCAAACTTATTCCATGGACACACCAGTTGACAGTCATCACAACCGTAAATGCGGTTCCCCATGAGGGGTCGAAGGCTCTCGTCAATGCTGCCTTTGTGCTCAATGGTGAGGTAGGAGATGCAGCGTCTTGCATCGAGCACAAAGGGTGCCACGAAGGCCTGTGTTGGGCACACGTCTAAGCAGGCTTGGCAGCTACCGCAGTGTTTGTCCGTTTTGGGTGGATCCTTGGGAAATGGAATATCCGTGTAGATTTCACCTAGAAAAAACCACGAACCCGCTCGTTCATTGATGAGCATCGTGTTTTTCGCTATCCAACCTAGGCCTGCGCGCTCTGCAACAGCTCGCTCCAGTACCGGTGCACTATCGACAAAGGCTCGATAGCAGCCGCCATCCAGTTCTTCTTCTATGCGTTTGGCGAGTTGAGCCAAGCGTTGGCGCATGAGCTTGTGATAGTCCCGACCCAGCGCGTAGCGTGAAACATACGCTTTACTGGGCTGAGCCAGAATCTGTTCTGGATCGGCAGCGTTTGGCTGATAATCCATGCGTAGCGATAACACCGTGCAGGTTCCGGGCACTAACTCGCTGGGGCGACTGCGCTTGCGACCGTGCTTGGCCATGTAGTCCATTTCCCCGTGAAAGCCCTGTGCGAGCCAGCGCTCGAGGTAAGCTTCGTGCTGACCCAGATCAACCCCTGTAATCCCTAACTGTTGAAAGCCAAGCTCTGTTGCCCACGCATGCAGGGTTCGGCTCAGCGTCTTGAGGTGATCTGGCGATGCTTGAGAGGATTTCATAGGCCTATTTTGGCAGAACTGGCTAGCGTTGGGTTGAAACGGCGCTACACTGCACACCCATGACCACAACCGATATGTCGCAACTCGCCATCAACTTGCCCGACGAGGCCGCCACCCTCGCGCTGGGTAAGCGTTTGGCTATGGCGCTGGTATGGCCACTAAAGGTCTTTCTAGAGGGGCAGCTGGGCGCCGGAAAAACCACCTTGAGTCGCGGCTTGCTTCAGGGCCTTGGACATCAAGGCAGCGTTAAAAGCCCCACTTATACCCTCGTTGAGCCCTACACTTTGGCGGGCCGTGCTGTTTATCACTTCGATCTCTACCGGCTGGGCGATCCCGAGGAGCTGGAATTCTTGGGTCTCAGGGATTACCTAGAGCAACCCGCGTTGTTGCTTTTCGAGTGGCCCGAGCGAGGTGCCGGTTGGCTGCCTTCCCCCGATTTGAGTATTCGTCTCGATGTCGTTGACAGCGGCCGTAGAGCATCGCTTTGTGCACACTCAGAGTCTGGACGTACTGTTGTTGAGTACATGGCGAGCGCAGTGTGAGAGCGGTCGTTAAGCTAGCAGTGACCTTATTGCTGTCGTTAGCGATGGCACAAACCTTTCTGGGTAGAGCGGCCATTGCCGCCGATATTCTCGATGTTCGCTTGTGGCGTGCACCTGATCACACACGGATTGTCTTTGATTTATCCGAACCGGTGGCCCACTCGTTGCTAGAGTTGAGTGATCCGAATCGGTTGGTGATCGATTTAACCCAGGCGCGTCTGCGCGATCCGCTAACCGACCTGCCTTTGGAAAAAACACCTATTGATCGCGTCCGATCAGCGGTTCGTCAGAGTGATGATCTCCGTGTGGTCTTAGATCTTAACGCTAAAGTTCGGCCCAAGAGTTTTCCCTTAGAGGCAAACGCCCAAACGGGACCACGCTTGGTGCTTGATCTGTACGATATTGGTCCCGACGGCGGCGATGTAAAAGTGGTGAAAAGTGTCGATGCCTTGGCTGGTAAGCGAGACGTTATCGTTGCTATCGATGCCGGGCACGGCGGCGAAGATCCGGGAGCCAGTGGACCAAAACGCCTGCGTGAAAAACAGGTGGTGTTGGCCATTGCAGAGAAGCTGGCGGCCAAGCTGAAACAGACGCCGGGTTTCAGACCTGTTTTGATACGTACTGGTGATTATTACGTGAGTTTGAAAGGCCGACGCGATCTAGCCCGTGAGCACCAGGCCGACTTGTTCGTATCGATTCATGCCGATGCGTTTCGTCTGTCCTCAGCCCGCGGGGCTTCGGTCTATGCGCTGTCGACCAAGGGCGCCACATCGACAACGGCTCAATATTTGGCCGACCGCGAAAATGCGGCTGATTTGGTCGGTGGTGTTCGATTGGCTGATGTCGATGACATGCTGGCTGGCGTGCTCACCGATCTAACGATGACCGCCACCCTCGACAACAGTTTGAGTTTGGGCGGGGAAGTGCTCAAAGAAATTGGCGGCATTGCCAAGCTACACAAACGGCAAGTCGAACAAGCGGCGTTCGCGGTGCTCAAAAGCCCCGATATACCCTCGATTTTGGTGGAAACAGGGTTTATCTCCAACCCAGCTGAAGCCGCATTGCTGTCGCGTGCTGATTATCAAGACAAAATGGCGCGGGCAATCCAGCGCGGCATTCTCAACTGGTTTCGTGGCCACCCACCCCCGGGTACGCTGCTGGCATGGCAGCGCCAGCAGTCGGGGCGTGAGTACATAGTAGCGAGGGGAGACACCTTGTCCGAGATAGCGCTGCGCTTTAATGTGAGTGTTCGGTCGCTGAGAGCACGTAATAGTTTGGCTTCCAACACTATTCGTATTGGTCAAACATTGGTTATTCCAGACGCCTGATGTCTCGCTTACGTATTCGCAGCCTCGATGCCCGTCTTGCCAATCAGATCGCCGCTGGTGAGGTAGTAGAGCGACCCTCTTCGGTGGTGAAAGAAGCCTTGGAGAACAGTCTCGATGCCAATGCCAGTAACATAGGGATTGATATCGAGGCGGGCGGCACCAAGCTGATACGTATTCGAGATGATGGCTTGGGTATTGAGCACGAGGACCTGACGCTGGCGCTAGCGCGCCATGCCACGTCGAAAATAGCATCGATTGATGATTTGGAGGCCGTCGCAACCTTGGGTTTTCGCGGCGAGGCCTTGGCATCGATTGCTTCTGTGGCGCGCTTGGCGCTTACCTCCAACGCCTGTGACGATGCCAGTGCGGGTATGTGTGCGGCCAGTGAGGGCCGCGATATGCAGGTTTCGGTACGACCGGCACCACATCCGCGGGGTACTACCCTCGATGTACGGGATCTGTTCTACAACACGCCCGCTCGCCGAAAGTTCTTACGCACGGAAAAAACCGAATTCAACCATATTGAAGAGGTGGTTAAGCGCCAGGCTTTGGCGAGGCCCGAGGTGGGCTTTGTCCTGCGGCATAACGGTAAAACTGTTCACAGCTTGAAACCGGCTGTTGACCAGGTGGCGCTAGAACGACGTGTGGCTAGCGTCTGCGGGCCAGCGTTTATGGAGCAAGCGGTTCCTATCGAGCGAGTGGCAGGGGATCTTTCATTGCGCGGCTGGGTGGGTTTACCGACATTTTCCCGCAGCCAAGCCGATCTGCAATATTTCTTTGTTAACGGACGAGTTATTCGCGACAAGCTCATTGCCCACGCGATTAAGCAGGCGTATCGCGATGTGTTGTTTCACGGTCGACATCCGGCTTATGTGTTGTTTTTTGAGCTGGATCCAGCGCGGGTCGATGTCAACGTACACCCCACCAAGCATGAGGTGCGTTTTCGCGATGGTCGCGAGATTCATGGATTTATTTTTAGCACCTTAAACCGAGCGCTGGCTGAGTTGCGACCCGGATCTGATGGCGCAAGCCCAACCGTGTTGGTCGACGACCAACTCACCGCCCTGCAGAGTGGCAGCAACCCGGTGCAGCAGCCAATGGCTCTGGCCACATCAGATGCCGCGGGCAAAGGCGAAGATCCCCGCGCACTGCTAGCGCAACAGGCTTCCTTAGCTCGACTCTATGGTGGTGTGCCATCAGGTTCCGGCGCCAATCCATGGACCGGGAGTTCGGGGTCGACCATAGCGGATTCCGCGGAAGTGGCTGACGCCGACGGTGATGTACCACCCATGGGGTTCGCGCTGGCTCAAGTGCACGGCGTATACATTTTGGCCCAAAACAATGTAGGCATGGTTTTGGTCGATATGCATGCTGCCCACGAGCGCATCACTTACGAGCGTTTAAAGCGAATGCGTGATGACAGTGGTGTGCGTGCTCAGCCCTTGTTAGTGCCACAGTCTCTGGCGGTGTCGGCGAAAGAGGTTGCTGTGGTGGAGGAGGGGCGAGAGCAGCTCGCGAGCCTTGGGTTCTTAGTTGATGTAACCGGCGAAGAGCAGCTAACCATTCGAGAAATTCCGATTGCCTTGGCACAAGCTAACGTCGAGCAGTTATTGCGCGATGTTTTGTCTGATTTGGTGGAATATGGAACATCAGATCGGATGGCGGCCCACATGGATGAGTTGCTCTCGACCATGGCATGTCATGGCTCGGTGCGTGCCAATCGCCGGTTAACCATTCCTGAGATGAATGCCCTGTTACGCGATATGGAGCATACCGAGCGCTCGGGTCAGTGCAATCACGGCCGTCCCACGTGGGTGCAATTGACTATGACGGAGCTCGACAAACTGTTTTTGCGAGGCCGTTAAGTGTCTACGCCACCGCTGTTGTGCATCATGGGTCCGACGGCAGCGGGTAAAACTGACTTTGCCATTGCCGCGGCCAGGGCGCTTGGCGGCGAGTTGATTTCAGTGGATTCCGCCCTGGTGTACCGCGGTCTTAACATTGGTGCCGCCAAGCCGTCTGAGCCCCATCATTTGGTGGACTTGAGAGATCCTTCTGAGGTTTACAGCGTTGCAGATTTTGTTGGCGATGCCCTTGCAACCATTGACGCAGTACGAGCCCGAGGTCGACTGCCTATTTTGGTGGGCGGTACCATGCTGTATTTCAGAGCGCTATTGCAGGGCCTTGATGACATCCCTGCTTCCGACCCAGAGACCCGCGCTGCCATTGCCGAGGAGGCTGCTGAGCGAGGTTGGCCGGCGTTGCATCACCAGCTAGAGCAAGTAGACCCAGCGCTTGCATCGAGGCTTCATCCGAATCATAGCCAGCGTATCAGCCGAGGTTTGGAAGTTTGGCGGATGACCGGCAAGCCGCTTAGTGAGTGGCAGCGAGGTGTAGCCACTCATCAGTTGATGGTGCCGGCGCTGTGCTTAGGCATCTGTCCGTCAAGCCGGGCGGTGCTTCACGAGCGCATTGAATCGCGCTTTGACCAGATGTTGGCCGCTGGCTTTATGAATGAGGTGCAAAGTCTCTACAACCGTGGCGATTTACACCTCGATTTACCCGCTATTCGCGCTGTGGGTTACCAGCAATTGTGGGCAGTTGCAGCGGGTACTGATCCACTTGATAGCGCGCGAAGTAAAGCTATCGCAGCGACGCGGCAGCTGGCTAAGCGGCAGCTAACGTGGCTGCGGCGTTGGCCTCGGCTCAACTGGCTGACGCCCGATATTGGCAAAAAAACTTGGCTTCTTCAGGGTGAGTTAGCACTTGCTAACTACAACGCGCTTGGTTATGTAGACAAAAAGCCAAATGGCATTGAGACAAACACTGTGACAATGATGAAAATAATTGAACAAGCGCTGAAGGAACTTCATAAACATTAAACCGTCATATTAGAATAGACTTCGCACAAGTGCGCAGTTTTCGAGTTGCTGGCTAATCAGTATCTCCTGTACCCAAGACAAATAAGGAGTTTCCATGTCAAAAGGGCACACATTACAAGACCCTTACCTGAATGCGCTGAGAAAGGAGCGCGTGCCGGTCTCAATCTATTTAGTAAACGGCATCAAACTTCAGGGGCAGGTAGAATCTTTTGATCAGTTCGTTGTGCTATTGAAGAACACCGTATCTCAGATGGTCTACAAGCACGCTATCTCAACCGTGGTGCCCTCGCGAAATATCCGTATCCCGCTCTCGGCCGCCGATGAAGGCGAGACCGACACCGAGGCCTGAATTGCGCCCATCATTTGCGCTTGCCATGGCAAGCACGATGCATTTTCGATACCGGAGGCCCCTGATTGGTCGGTAGCTTTTTTGAGCGCCATGCCGGGGGCGAGTGTGCCATTTTGGTTCAGATGACAATGGATAACGGGGAAGTTCCCCAAGATCCATTGGAATTTGAGGAGCTGGTGCGTTCGGCGGGCGGCTATCCCGCAGACTTCATTACTGGGCGTCGCAAAGCCCCCACTGCGAAATATTTCGTGGGGGAGGGCAAGCTCGACGAAATCAATGCGGCAAAAGAGGCTCACGGTGCAGAGTTGGTGGTATTCAATCATCCGCTTACCCCGAGCCAAGAGCGGAATTTAGAGCGCGCCCTGCAGTGCCGAGTCATTGCGCGCACGGGGCTCATTTTAGATATATTCGCCCAGCGCGCTCGCACCCATGAAGGTAAGTTGCAGGTTGAGTTGGCGCAGCTGAGGCATATGAGCACTCGTCTCATCAGAGGCTGGACCCACTTGGAGCGACAAAAAGGGGGTATCGGCCTACGTGGGCCCGGTGAGACCCAGTTAGAAACCGATCGTCGACTGCTGCGTGCCCGGATCAGTTCGATTGAAGCCCGACTCGATAAAGTCCGATCCCAACGTGCACAAAGTAGGCGTTCTCGCCAACGCGCTGAGATTCCCTTGGTGTCTTTGGTGGGCTACACCAACGCGGGTAAATCGACGTTGTTTAATCGTTTCACAGCATCTGACGTTTACGCTGCCGATCAGTTGTTCGCCACCTTAGATCCCACGCTACGGCGCCTAGATATTGAGCATCTGGGTCCGGTTGTCATGGCTGATACCGTCGGTTTCATTGCCCACTTGCCGCACACGCTTGTCGATGCCTTCAAGGCCACCCTTGAAGAGACCTTGAATGCAACGTTATTGCTACATGTAGTCGATGTGGCCGCGGAGCAGCGTGACCACCTCATCAATGAGGTCGAGCTTGTCTTGGCGGATATTGGGGCTGGCAACATTCCCCAGCTCCGTATTTACAATAAAAACGATTTACTTGAGCAACCCCCGAAATTGATACGCGATGAAGCGGGTTTGCCGGCCGCAGTTTACCTGTCGGCGCGTACCGGTGAGGGCCTAGATTTGCTCGAGCAAGCGCTGCGCGAGCGGCTGCAGATGGATATGTTCTGCGAACAAGTGACCTTAAAGCCTGCCCAAGGTAAGCTTCGAGCCGCTCTCTTTGCGGCAGGTGCAGTGGCGGCGGAACACTTCGACGAAACAGGTTGTGCCGTGCTTGATGTACGAATGCCGCGTAAAGATTGGGAGCGTCTGCAGCAGCACATTGACGTCCCGAGTCATTAGGGTCGCTGCAAAAGGTTTGCTAAACTTCAGTCACTTTCAATCAAGGAATGCCTAATGTCCTGGAACGAACCCGGCGGTGGTGGCAACCGTCCCCGCGATCCATGGGGTGGAAACGATCAAGGTCCGCCAGACCTCGATGAAGCCCTCAAAAAACTTCAGCAACGACTCAACAGTATGTTCGGTGGCGGCGGTGGTAACAGCGGCCGTGGCAGTGGCAAATTATCCGGTGCACTGATTGGGGTTGTACTCGCCGGCGCTGTCACTATTTGGGCGCTTCTGGGCTTTTATCAGCTCGATCAGCAGGAGCGTGCAGTGGTACTCCGATTTGGCGAGTATTACGGCACGCTGCAGCCGGGTCTGCAGTGGAATCCGCCGCTGATCGACGAAGTGATCAAGGTCAATACCACCAAGATTCGGGCTGTGAGCTTACGTGAGGTCATGCTTACCAAAGATGAAAACATCATCGAGGTGAGCATGTCGGTGCAGTATGTGATCGAAAACCCCGAAAAGTTTGTCCTCGAGGTACGTGACCCGGAAATTTCCTTACAGCACGCCGCTCAAAGTGCGCTGCGTCACGTAGTGGGTGACACCACTATGGATCTTGCTTTAACGGAAGGGCGAGCAGCTATTGGTATCGAGGTACGGGACCGCCTGCAGAGTTACGTCTCTAATTACGGTACCGGTATTCTTATATCGAAGATCAACATTGATGAATCAAAGCCGCCAGCGCAAGTTCAAGGTGCCTTTGACGATGTTATTAAAGCGCGCGAAGACGAGGAGCGGGTTAAAAACGAGGCGCAATCTTATGCTAACGGCATTGTGCCGGAAGCCCGTGGTCGGGCGCAGCGGGCGCTGGAAGAAGCCAGTGCATATCGCGATCAGGTGGTAGCGCAGGCTGAAGGTGAGGCAGAGCGCTTTAGCCAGTTGCTTACCGAATACGAAAAGGCCCCCGAGGTCACTCGTGAGCGTTTGTACCTCGATGCCATGCAGCAAGTCATGGGCAACACCAATAAGGTGATGGTTGACGTTGAGGGCGGTAACAATGTGTTGTATTTGCCCCTCGATAAAATGGTACCCGCTAATGCAACCAATCGTGGCACTGCTATCGGTTCCAGCGCCGCCGGCCTGAGCGAACGCGATCTACGCAACCTTACCGAGCGAGTGACAGAAGAGTTGCGCCGTAACATAAACAACGCAGATACCCGACGGAGTGGTCGATAATGAATCCTCGATCGATGTGGTTAGGTCTGAGCGCAGCGCTAGTACTCATGGTGTTGTCCAATTCATTGTATGTCGTGAAGGAGACCCAGCGTGGTGTGCTTCTAAAATTCGGCGAGGTAGTGAATCCAGACTTGCAGCCCGGCCTGCATATCAAAGTTCCCTTCGTTAATAACGTCAGACTGTTTGACGGGCGCATTCTTACAGTTGATTCGAGCCCGGAACGTTTTTTTACTCAGGAAAAGAAAGCGCTAATCGTTGATTCCTACGCTAAGTTCCGAGTGGCCGATACTGAGAAGTATTACACTGCTACCAACGGTGAGGAGATTCGCGCAGCGGCGTTGCTTGCCCAGCGTATCAATGACGGTTTGCGGAATGAAGTCGCGATTCGCACGGTTCAGGAAGTGGTTTCGGGGGAGCGCGATGAACTGATGGAGGCCATCACCCCGCGGCTATCGACGGTAGCGTCCAGTGAGCTGGGTGTTGAGGTCATTGATGTACGGGTGAAGAAGATTGACTTACCCCCGGACGTGTCAGAGTCAGTTTATCGTCGTATGAACGCAGAGCGTGAGAAAGAGGCGCGAGAGTTGCGCTCTCAGGGTCAGGAGCTGGCAGAGGGTATTCGCGCCTCGGCAGATCGCGAAGTCACCATCATTGAGGCCAACGCGTTCCGTGAGTCGGAGATCATTCGCGGTGAAGGCGATGCGGAAGCTACTCGAATTTATGCTGAGGCTTACAATCAAGATGCTGAGTTCTACAGTTTCGTGAGAAGTCTGCGGGCCTACCAGGAGACGTTTAGTGCCGGCAGTGATGTCATGTTAGTTGAGCCCGACGGGCAATTCTTCCGATACCTAAGAGACTCAAAAGGCAGCGCTAAATAATAGGCTGCCCACGGATACCATGGCCGCGTAACGCGGCCATTTTTTTGTGTTTGTGTTAGACTCGACGAGTTTGTTCAGCGGCCCATTGGGGCTTTATTGTTTCACTACCACGTAATGACTTCATGACCTCAGATACGCGCTGGCTGTTGCCCGATGGCATCGACGAATTGCTACCCGAGCGCGCGGCGGCGGTTGAAACATTGCGCCGGACCATGCTCGACCACTGTGCGGGCTGGGGCTACCGTTATGTGATTCCACCACTTGTTGAATTCACTGACAGCCTGTTGGTGGGTTTGGGTGCAGACCTTGAAACCCTCACATGTAAGTTTGCCGATCGCATGAGCGGCAAGACCATAGGGGTGCGGGCTGACATGACCCCCCAAGCGGCACGCATTGATGCCCACAGTCTGGGCGAGCAAGGCATTACCCGCCTGTGCTATGCGGGTTCTACCTTACACAGCGTGCCCCAGTCGGTCATGGCGGGACGTTCCCCTATCCAACTCGGTGCGGAAATCTATGGCTGCAGCGATTTAGCGGCCGACCTTGAGGTGGTAGAGCTACTTTTGGCACTACTCAATGAATCCCAATTACAAAGCCAACACTTACCTATAACCCTCGATATTGGGCACGTAGGTATTTTCGAAGCATTGCTGGCCGAAGCCGAAATCAGTGAAGCAGCCAGTGCGCAAGTATTTGATGCACTGCAGCGAAAATCGTTGCCTGACCTTGCGCCTGTGCTTGAAGCCCTGCCCACGGAACTCGCCGCCAAAATTAAGGCCTTGAGCGAATTACACGGTGCGCCCGACATCTTAAATCGTGCAGGAACATTGCTGGGGTCTAACCCAAGTGTTCGTCAGGCGATCAATGATGTTACCGCAGTGGTCGAGACAATTACCTCACGTCACCCCGAGGTGGCTGTTTATATTGATTTGGCTGAACTGCGAGGCTTTCGCTACCACACCGGACTGGTATTCGCGGCCTATTTAGAGGGTATTGGTTCGGCTGTCGCCAAGGGCGGCCGCTACGACAATGTAGGTAGCGTGTTCGGACGCGCGCGACCAGCCACAGGATTTGCCTGTGATCTCAAGGCCTTGTCGGCTGCCTCTGCGACCCATCGTCAACAGCCTGGCTGGGTGTCAGTACCAAGCATCGACGATCCGGATTTACAAACAAAAGTGACGACGTTGCGTCAGCAGGGCCTAACTGTCGTCAGAGCCCTTCAGGGCCAGCATGATCCCCGTTGTACCCAAACCCTCGTTATGGTTGATGGCAACTGGCAACTACAACCTCTGTGACCCTTTGGTGCAGAGCAAGGAATAAGCACTATGAGCAAGAATGTTGTTGTACTGGGCACGCAGTGGGGTGACGAAGGCAAGGGCAAAATCGTTGATCTGCTAACCGAACAGGCATCGGCGGTGGTACGTTTTCAGGGCGGCCACAATGCGGGTCATACCCTGGTGATAAACGGTGAGAAGACCGTTCTTCATGTCATTCCCTCGGGTATTTTGCGTCCCGATGTGCACTGTTTGATTGGCAACGGCGTGGTGCTGTCGCCCTCGGCGCTGCTCAAGGAAATCGCGCAGCTCGAAGAGCGCGATGTGCCCGTTCGTGACCGGCTGACAATTTCAGCTGCATGCCCATTGATTTTGCCCTACCACGTGGCGCTCGATCAGGCGCGTGAATTACGACGAGGCAATAACAAAATTGGCACGACTGGTCGGGGTATCGGGCCTGCCTACGAAGATAAAGTGGCAAGACGTGGCTTACGTTTGGGTGATTTACGCAATCCCACTCGCTTCGCGGAAATACTGCGAGAGGTGCTTGATTACCATAACCATGCGCTGGTGCATTACTACGGTGTGGCAGCCCTCGATGCGAACGAGGTGCTGGATCAAGCCATGGGTGAAGGGGAGCAGTTGTTACCCATGATGGGTGATGTCACTGCGCTGTTACATGATTACCGAAAAACACAGGCAAAGATTTTATTCGAAGGTGCCCAGGGCTCCCTGCTAGATATCGATCACGGTACCTACCCCTTTGTGACTAGTTCGAACACCACCGCGGGTGGCACAGCCACTGGGTCAGGCTTTGGACCTCTCTATTTAGATTATGTGCTAGGGATTACGAAGGCTTACACCACACGTGTTGGCTCGGGTCCGTTCCCAACAGAGTTATTCGATGACACGGGGGCACGACTCGCCGAACGTGGTCACGAGTTTGGTGCTACCACTGGCCGTGCCAGACGCTGTGGTTGGTTCGATGCGGTGGCATTGCGTACAGCAGTCAACATTAATTCTATTTCGGGTTTGTGTTTGACCAAGCTCGATGTGCTCGATGGACTCGATGAAATATCGATCTGTGTTGGCTACGCAGGCCCAGACGGTGAACCAACCCCCAATCCGATAGACGCCTGCGATTATGAAGGGGTCACGCCAATCTACGAAACCGTGCCCGGTTGGGCTGAATCCACCGTGGGTGTGAAGTCAATGGATGCGCTTCCAGCGAACGCATTGGCGTACATCGACAGGATACAAACGCTCGTGGGAGCGCCTATCGATATTATCTCGACCGGGCCTGACCGAGAGGAAACGATCGTATTACGTCACCCTTTTGGTTGATTAATGTTTACCATCACCAAAATGCTATCGCTGTTGGTGTATCCCTTGTCCTTGGGTGTATTGCTGTTGGCGCTGTCGATTGCAGCGGCTACGGTTGGACGGCGAGGTTCGAGTTGGCTATTGGCGGTATTGGCATTTGTGCTGCTGTATTTTCCGTCGACGGAATTCGGAGCCAATGCACTCATGGAGGGTCTGGAAGGACGTCATCCCGCGTTTTTGCTCGGCGAGTTACCCAACGCCGATGCGATTGTCCTTTTAGGCGGTGCCACTGAGGGCGCATCACGGTTCGGTCGTGGTGCTGATTACAACCACGCAGCCGATCGATTACTGCTCGCGGCTGAGCTGTATTTTGCCGGCAAAGCGCCGGTGATTTTACTCAGTGGCGGCGCACTGCCTCCCGAGCGCACTGAAGCTGAGTTAATGGCCGATACATTGAAGGCCTTGCAGGTGCCAGAGAACGCGTTGTTATTGGAGACGGCCAGCCTAACCACCGCCGATAATGCCGTGCTGTCTGCCGAATTGTTGGCGCGCGCGGGCCATCGTCATATTCTGCTGGTGACCAGTGGTTTACACATGCGTCGCGCACTAGCACTATTTCAAGCACAAGACCTTCAAGTAACAGCCGTTGCCACTGACCATCAAATACCCCGCTATCCGTCAGTGGTACCCAGTTGGTTGCCCCAGGCCGACCACATGGCGCGTTCGACACGAGCGATTCACGAGTGGGTCGGTTACTGGGTATACGATATATCGGGTAAGTTTTAGCGCTGATGTGACACTACAGAGGTTTGCTTGCGACCCTAAATGTATTGCAGCTTGATCTCACTGTAGCGAGTGCCAGTCCAGCGCTTGAATGCTCGATAAAAGCTGTTGACCTCGGCGTAACCTAGCTCAAAGGCCAGTGTTTTACCCGGCACCCAGCGTTCACCGAGCTGCTGTTCACAACGATGCTGGCGAGCAAGATCCAATAATTCTTGGTAGCACAAGCGATCTGCGCGTAGGCGGCGTCGCAAGGTCGTTGGACTAATACCCAGTTCATCGGCGACCACGTCTGAACGTAAGCGGGCTAAATCACCATCGAGCAGCAAGGCCAGAACGTGAGCGCTGGTTTTTGACAGGCTCTCGGCCGAGCGTTGGGTTAACTCGGTGATTTGCTCCATATCGACAGGGCTGGGTGGTGGTACCACTCTGAGTGGACGACCAAGTGCTGCGCCTCTGGGTTGGATATTTTGAAAATGATTCGGATTGACGGTGTTTTCGGGCGTGCGAACGCCAGTAGCGTGTTGCGTCATTGTGCACCTCCTGTGCGATGACCTTTTGGGTTTTGGTCGGGACGACTTCCTGTCGACCCTCTCGAGCGCACCATGCTTGGTGCAGCGACGAGAACTCCAGTGTAAGCATCTGACGGTATTTGTCTAGTCAGGGTGCTGTCACTGATGGGTTTTGGCTGCTTGTCTGTGTTACGGGCAGCATAGAGTCAGGCACTGGGCAGTCGATGACGGCAGCGATAGCTTTAACAAGGGTGAGTTCGGTAGCCGACACTGACCCGTCTGCTGATGCTATCTCAGCCATGGCTTTCAGTAGACTTACTTTCAGGAGTGGGTAGCAGTCGGCTAGGGTGTCTATGGCCTTGCCAAAGGCTTGCACTCCCAGAGCGTCTATGGGCGGACATACCAGTTGTATTTGCAAACTATTGGCGCCGCGGGCAAAGGCGCGCTCTGTATACCCGTGACTTAAGGTGGCCAGCGTGCCCAGGGCTATCTCGAGGGCCGGTTTAACTTTTGTCAGCGAACGGTAGCGTGGTTTACTGTTTCGTACCGGCCCGAATGCAGGATCTAAATAGTGCCGTATTAGTTGATACAGACACCACTCTTGCAGATCCACGCGGCCATCCGCACGAATGAACTGCAGCAGCATGCTTTTAAAATTTCGATATTGTTCATAGGACAAGCTCTTTAGTGTGGGCAAGCAGAGTTCCACTAGGGTTAGTCGCAAAGAAGCGTCTAGCTGACTCACCTCGCGGCCCCTCTGTGCCACCAGATGCTCCAAACCTGGTAGCTGCCCCTGGCTCAAAATCGTATTTAAATCTGCAGCCACGGGTTCTCGCCAGAGCAGCCCCAGCATCAGTGCCACCGCCTCCAAAGGCTCCTTGGTTTGAGCTAACACTACCGCAGGTAAGGTGTTTAGAGGTGCGCCTGACGCCGGTTCGTTGATTGGGACACCGGGTGCACTGAGTTCAATGTCGGGTAGTGATGCTGTCACCGCTTGGTGTAATCCCGAGGTGGCCGATATTGGCTCGTCTGCCATAGCTCCTGGGGTGTTATCCGTGCTCGGCCGCGTCACAAATTCCCCATCCCAAGAGGGCTCAATGCGTCGAATGCGTGTTTCTAGGGGAGGGTGGGTCGCAAACAGCGACCACAATCGATGTTTGACTTGACCAAAAAACAAATGGGACAGCTCCTCGGCGCGTGCACTGTGTACTAGGGTGCCAGGCGTGTAACCGCCAATGACCTTGAGTGCGTTCGCGATTCCCCCGGGGTTGCGAGTGAATTGTACTGCCGATGCATCTGCTAAGAACTCTTTTTGCTTTGAGATCGCCGACTTGATGAGCCCTGCGAGCAGCCCTCCTAAAAGACCGAGAAGATACAAACCTAAGCCCAGCACTAGTAGTGCGACGGTTGAATCATCTTTTTGCCGACGATGCCGATGGCGTCCATAGCTTGCGCTGTGCAGCAGTATTGACCCAATATCGCCAATAAACGTAATGCCCCTGAGCATGGCGGCTAAACGGACACTGAGGCGCATATCACCATTTAAAATATGGCTGAATTCGTGGCCAATAACCCCCTGCAGTTCGTCTCGGGTAAGACGCTCTAGGGCGCCGCGGGTGACAGCAACCACGGCATTACTGGGGTTAATGCCGGCAGCGAAGGCATTGATGCCCCGTTCGTCATCGAGAATGTACAGTGGCGGGACTGGCATGTTTGCCGCGAGCGCCATTTCGGCAACGATGTTCTGTGCGCGTAGCTCCAGTGCATCATTACTGTTAGAGACCGCAAGTCGGCCCCCCAGTGCCTCTGCCACATGCTGCCCGCCCCTAGCAAAGCGCAGCCAGTTGAATAGGGCCACAGAGGCCACCGCTGCTGCGATGGCGGCACCGACCAACAGGAACGCCGGCCATTGCTGGGCGATATTGGAATGGTTTGCGTGTGAGTCCGATGGTGTATCTTGGAACAGCAACAGACCCGATACCAGCAGGTTGGTCAGCACAATGAGTACCAGCACGGCACCGACAAATAACACCGTTAGTAGTCGGCTGTTGCGTCGCGCTATTTCCTGCTCACGAAAAAAGTCCACGTGACCGAGGCTCAGTTAAAACTGATTTTCGGTGCCGTCTGTAGCTGTGCACTGTCGGCGAACTCCAGCAGGCTGGCATCGGTTCGGTGGCCAAACCAGCCCGCTAAGAGGATATTGGGGAAGCTTTGTCGATAGGTGTTGTAACCCATAACCGCGTCATTGAAGCCCTGGCGAGCGAAGGCCACACGGTTTTCGGTAGAGGTGAGTTCTTCACTAAGTTGCTGCATGTTGGCGCTGGCTTTCAGATCGGGGTAGGCCTCCATAACAACGTTCAATTTACCGAGGGCAGAGCCCAGGGCCGACTCGGCTTGGCCAAGTGTGGCAACGGCCGAACCCGCTAAGTTGTCACGACTGAGGGCACCCAGAGCGGCAGCGGCTTCGTTGCGCGCAGCAATGACTGCTTCGAGTGTATCGCGCTCATGGGCCATGTAGGCCTTGGCTGATTCGACGAGGTTTGGGATCAAATCGTGACGACGTTTGAGTTGCACTTCAATTTGGGCAAACGCATTCTTGTGTCGATTCGCGAGAGCAACCAGTTGGTTGTAGATTGCTACGCCCCAGAGTACCAGCACAACCAGTAGCGAGAGGGTGATAATGGAGCCAGTCGTCATGTTGATGTCCTCTTTATATCAGCAGTTCGCCAGATCAGCCGTTCGCCGTGAGCGCCGATTGCGCCGAGTGGCAAAAGATCGCGGTCAATGTGTCATTGTGACTCTGCTCTTGGAGGCGGAAGTCAATTTGAGGTGGTACATTAAACCGCTGCATATTGTAAATGCGTCGGTTTTTCCAGTGTTCATGCTAAAGGTATAAATTCACGATCATGCACTCTCAGCTTAGCAGAACACCGAGGCAATAATGTGGGGGCGGATCCGGCAGGGCTGCGTTCTTACCTGCGCATTGTTGATAAGTGCAGTCAATGCCTACTCCGGCGATGCGCCCGAGGCCATCGAAGCGGCCGAGGCAGCTGCACCAGGCCGACAGTTGGCTACCGCGGTTGACACCTTGTGGCAGCAGGCCGTGGCCCTTGCCAGTGTGGACCATGACCAAAAAAAAGCCCGATGGGCTGCTGAGGTCAACGATTTGGTTGTCGTTCCCTATCTCGAATGGTGGCAGTTTTCGGCGCTTCTCGATCGACTATTGGGAGATGCAAGCCAAAGGCCTGAAGCCGATCAGTATCAGGCATTAGAGCGGGTACTAGAGGGCACAATGGCCCGCTATGTTTATGAGGTGTTGCTCGACAATGCTATTGATAACCGTTCGCTCGATGCCGTCGAGATTTTGGATGGCGGTGGGGCGCCCCATATTCATTTGAGCTTACGAGGCCCTTTGGGTCTGCCCGTTCAGGTCACGTTCTTCACCGAGTTACTCGACGGTCAGTGGCGAGTGGTTGATATGGTGGTGGCAGGTGTCCAATACTCCGACTGGAAGGGGGGGCGTTACCAACGGTACGCCAAAAAACGTGAGTGGGGTCTTTTACTTCAAGAGCTCAAGACGAAAAACCACGACTTCTTCGAGCAATTTTGTCATCTGCCTAGCCTTGAGCCCACGGGGTTGGGAGCGCAAGCTGCCGAGCAAATGCGCTCAAGTCCGACCCCGCATTACCTGGCTTCCGCTTGCGATTCTTGAGTGCATTGCTAATGCGCAGGCGGGCTTCAGGGCAGGGATAACTCCACTCGGGCGCCACCTAGACTGCTGGTGCCTATGGTGAGGTAGCCGCCATACACTGACACCAATTCTTGTACGATGGCCAAGCCGAGGCCCTGGCCCTCGCGGCGGGAATCAGCGCGGTTGCCACGCTCTACCAAGCTGTCTCGAAGGTCTGGCGAGATGCCATCGCCGTTGTCGTCTACAACGATAGTCAGCGCCGTGTCGCCGCCCCCAGAGACGTGAACAGTCACCAAGCTGTTCCCGTATTTACAGGCGTTGTCTAGGACGTTGCCCAGTAATTCCAACAGATCCCGCTCGTCGCCACGAAACTTGATGTGCTCTGGGCAGTTGATGCGAATGTTGATGCCCCTATCGCCATAGACCTTTTGCAATGTTTGCTGCAAGCGTGTTAACGCAGGAGCTACCGCTGTTCGCTGGAGAAGGTGAACGTGGCCCTGTGTAGCGCGCTGTAACTGCCAGGCAATGACTTCTTCCATACGCGATAGCTGCTCATCACACAGACGGGCATAGTCTTCAGTGTCGCGCTCTGCGCTGCGTAAAACCGCAAGTGGTGTTTTCAAGCTGTGGGCTAAATCCCCTAGCGTATCGCGCATGCGCTGTCTGCGTCGCTGTTCTCCCTCCAATAGATTTTGCAGATTGCCAGCAAGCGCTTCGACTTCTCTAGGCCACGTACCCTCGAGACGGTGCTCCTCACCGGCTTCAATTTTTGCAATGGTTTGAGTCAATTGTCGCAGTGGCTTCAGGCCCCAGCGTACGATAGCTAGCTGCGCGCCCAGCATGAGCAGTGCTGTGGTGCCAAGCCATAGCCATAATTGAGTGCGAAACACGGCGATTTCCCGGTTGCGGTTCATGGTGCTTTCGGCAACCGTGAAGCGTAAGGCTTGCTCATTACCTGAGCTCAATTCCCAGACGACTTGATAGGTTTGGCGTAAAAGCCCGCTGAATTCACTGGTGTGCGTCTGCCCGGGTTGCAGTACCGGCAACTGCGCTGAAAAAAGTGTCTGCGCATTGGTTAAACGACTTGCCGATGGTGATAGCCATACTGTGCGGTCTTGGGCATCGGTGACGGTGGCATATAAACCTGATGCCGGTTGATTCAGCCGCGTCTCTAGCTGTTGCTGTGGCATCTGGAAGCTTTGCTTGACGTCGGCTTGGGCGAGTAGTGCCAGTATTTGTAGCTGAAGTCGCTCTGCGGTGGCTTGTGTCAATGCCTCCTCATGTGATCGCTCGAGTGCCCAGCCCGCAGCGCCCAGGCAGAGGGGCAGCAACAGGGTAGAGGCCAGCAACAGCCGCACCGTGAGCGAGTCGTTAGCACGAATCATGCGCTGCTGCGCTCAAGTCTAAAGCGATAGCCGGCGCCCCGAAGGGTCTCGATTGGCTGTAGCTCACCGTTGGGGTCCAGTTTACGGCGCAATCGACCGACAAATACCTCAAGCACGTTGCTGTCCCTATCACTGTCACGATCGTAGAGGTGATCGAGAAGTTCACCGCGCGATACCACCGTTCCCGCTTTATGGACGAGATACGCCAGCGTATTGAATTCGTAATTCGTGAGCTCTATTACTTGCCCATTTTTCTGTACTTGGCGTGCCGAGAAATCAATGGATAGCCCTTGATAATGACCCACGCTGTGGCGACGTCCTTCGATTCTGCGTAATAGCGCTTGTAGTCGCGCAGACAGTTCCTCAAGGTGAAAGGGTTTGGTCACATAGTCATCGGCGCCGGCTTCTAGCCCATGGACTTTTTCTTGCCAATCGGAGCGAGCGGTGAGAATGAGAATGGGCATGCCATGCCCTTGCTCGCGCCAGCGAGTAATCAGTTCAATACCTGACGTATCGGGTAACCCCACGTCGACAATAGCGATGTCGCTGGGGTATTCGCCGGCCAAGTAAGCAGCCTCTTTGCCGTTGGCAGCAACATCCACAACCCAGCCCTCTTGACGAAAATAGGCCTGTAGCCGCTCTCGTAGACGTCGATCGTCCTCAACAATAAGGAGTCTCATCACTTAATCGTCGATGGTGACAGTGGTCACCCTACCGCCTTCGAGCAGCAGACGAACGCGAAAACCATCCCGGTAAGGTGTCACGGCCAGCGCCCGACCGCCGTATTCTTTCTCCGCCTTCGCAGCGGCTATGGCAGCGTCATCCTCGAGTGCTGATGGTGCCAATTGTTGCACCAGTGGCGGCTGTTGGTCGCGTTTTTGGGTTTGGCTAGCGCCCTCGGCAAGTCCTCGTAGCGCTTGGAAGAAAGCTTTACCCTCGTCATCGGCTCGAGCTTGTATCGGCATCGCTCCCCATAGGGCGGTAACTAGACATATCGACAAAATGCTTGGGAGCAATGCAAAGCGCCTCCTGATGTGCCCTGTACGTTATAACAGGGGTTCGAGTCGTACCCGCACGGGAATGGATTGTCCTGGTTCGGTGTGGGTATGGGTTGTATAGATGTTATCGCCGAATCGGTAGCTGACGCGATAGCCATTACTCCGCTCGCGCTCGCGTAATTCATATTCCACAGAGCAAACTTCCTCTGTATCGTAGTATTCTCTGCTTGGGTCGCCATAGCTGTCGATAGCACTATTGTGACCAACTGCAGCACCCACAGCCGCACCCACCCCTGTGATAAGGCCGCGATGACTTGAATTGTGGCCAATCACCCGACCCACAGTACCGCCCACCAGGCCACCGACCAGAGTTGGCATGGTGGTACCCCTATTGGGCCTGCGCTCCACGACGCGGACCCGCTCGGTACGACAGGTTTCATAGGGTATCCGCTCAGTGACAACTTCAACGAGGGGTTGAACAGACTCCACCGGCGCGTGAATGGTTGTGCTCCGGCTATCAGCCAGGGCCGCTGCAGTGGGGATTAGGGCGAGCACAATGGTAGCCATTTTCATAGGGTATCTCCCGTTGTAGGTATTTGTATCTATCGAATATTGCTAGCCTACAGGGAGATAGCTGAACCCAAACTGAACGTGGTCTGTTAATAATGACGCGGGCTTCAACGTGGGGTTAGCCTTCGGTCAGTTGGTCAATGGGTACGCGCCACATTCATGAATACAGAGCGAAAAATAGTGCACATCGATGCGGATTGCTTTTATGCCGCTATCGAGATGCGTGATCAACCAAGGCTAAGAGACATCCCTTTTGCTGTGGGTGGGCGACCCGACGGGCGAGGCGTATTAACCACCTGTAACTACCCCGCGAGAGCATTCGGTGTTCGCTCTGCCATGCCCACCCGGCACGCTCTACGTCTATGTCCGCAGCTTGAGGTGGGGCCTGTGAATATGCCGAAGTATCGTGAGGTTTCCAGGGCGATGCACTGTATCTTCAAGCGCTACACCGATCACATTGAGCCCTTGTCCCTCGATGAGGCCTATTTGGATGTAAGTTCTGTCTCCGCCTACGGCGGCAGTGCTACACGCATCGCTCAGGCAATTCGCACTGCCGTGGCAGATGAGTTGGGTATTACTGTTTCTGCGGGGGTCTCGTGTAATAAATTTCTCGCCAAAGTGGCCTCGGATTGGCGCAAACCCGATGGTTTAACGGTAGTACCGCCCGATACAGTCGATGACTTTGTAGCGGAGCTCAGCGTTAGTCACATACCCGGTGTTGGCAGGGTAACTGCTGAAAAATTGGGCCGTCTTGGATTGGTTAGTTGCCGGGACATTCGAAAGCAGGATCGCCTTTTGCTCGTGCGCCGTTTCGGGAAGTTTGGGCATACCCTGTGGGAGCGGGCTCACGGACGCGACGACCGTGTGGTTAACCCACATCGAAAGCGTAAATCGATCAGTGTGGAGCGCACGTTTCCTGAAGACTTACCCAATGCTGACGCCTGTCTTAAGCAGCTGCCCGAGCTTATGGATTTACTCGAAGCCCGAATTACTCGAGCCGACGCATCAGACCATATCCATAAGGTTTTCGTGAAGGTGAAGTTCAATGACTTTACCGGGACCACCGTAGAGCGAATAGGGGCTGCACCCAACGAGGCGGATTATCGCGAGTTACTACTTGCAGGTATTGGCCGCAAACCCCTGCCCGTCAGGCTGCTGGGTGTGGGTGTGCGGCTTCATCTGCCCAATGATCGCCAGCTGCAGCTCGCTATGGAGTCGCCGCTGGCTGCAGAGGATGCTTAGCCCTTCGGTTTGCGTGCTGAAGCTGGCCGACTGTCTCTCGTTTTTATTGTTAGGCCGTTATTCCAGGTCTTCGATTTTTAAGCCTCTTATGAAATGGGGCAGTCTTGTGCCTCACTCGAAAGGGTCGCTGTCTTTGGTCATGTACAGCGACCGTTTGGGTTTTGCAAAAACACGTTCCAGCATGGGCTCAAAAAATGACAGCGGGTAGGTCTCTGCATCGGGGTCGAAAGCCGGTGCATCATATTTTTCAATAAACTCGAGTGTGCGCTCGTAGCAAGGGTGGTCTCGGTACTGGTCTCTCAATTGTTTGTCTAGACCTAGGTACTCAAAAAAGTAATAGCCTTGGAAGATGGCGTGATGCTTAACCATCCAATGGTTCTCTTCGGAGATGTAAGGTTCGAGAATGGTGGCTGCTACATCGGCGTGATTTGTTGGCCCTAACGTGTCGCCAATATCGTGCAATAGTGCACACACCACATATTCTTCGTCTTTACCATCCTTGTGGGCTAGTGTGGCTGTCTGCAAGCAGTGAGTTAGCCGATCGATTGCAAAGCCCCCAAAATCGCCATTGAGCAATAGTAGGTGGTCTGTAATGCGTTTATGAAGGCTGGCAGCAAATTGTTTTGCCTCACCGGCAATGATTCCCCAATCCTCGGCCGTGCCCTCTTTCATGTGATGAAAACCAGCAGATGCTGACAGTGCCTTATTCATAGTTATTGCCTTTTTATTAACATCTTTTTTGGGGCGCGTTTACGGGTAGCTCAAGCTGCTTTTCAACGTCGACCCTTTTCTATTCAAAATCACCTTCAACTGTAGGGGCGTGCGCTAGACGCGTCAATTGTTGCGCGAAATGGTATTGGCGGGCCCTTGTCAATGTCTGCAACCTGATCTGTGATGCGTTTCGCATATTGCAACATTTTAGCCGACATTATTAACCTAACCCTGTTTTTGCGAGCTTTGCGCTAAATTTCATATTGCAATATTTGTTGCATTTATCAATTTTAGATGCATAATAGAACTCATTCTTGTTTGAGCGTGGTGTTGTGCAAACAAACTCACTAACAGTCGGGCGTAGCTTGCGAGCCAAAAGGAATCGCAGTTATGTCAGCAAACCCCAGTGCAAGCTGGTGGAGAGGGTAGGTGCATGAAACAAAGTAAATCGATGTTGAGGGCGTGTTTGCTGCCGTTCATCGTGTGCAGCGTCATGGGGTCTGGCACCACTTTTGCGGGCGGCTTGGACTTTGACGAAACCGGCGCCACATTGGGCCAAGACTCCGTTGTTAGCTTCAATAATCAGCTGCTGTCATCCGACTATTGCGATGATGGTGACTGCGAGCGTAGCTATATAGTGACGGTGGCGCTCGATGGTCAAAAGAGCATTGTAGAGATGCTACTGACGTTGCTAAATGAAAATAGCCCAGACGTACGGGTGGAATATGAGTTGGCGAGTGGCAATGACATTGAGCTTTACGATGCTAAAGCGAATGAGATGCTTACCCTTTCCTATGTGCAAACCGCCGATCACACCTTGGATATCCGTGTCGAGGGAAGTCAGGGAACCAACTACAATTTAAAGGTTTCAACCCTATCAACTGCGCCTCTGCCGGCCACTGCGTGGCTACTATTAAGCGCCATGGGCGGTGCTGCATGGCTGCGCGGGCGTCGACGTCGGAGCGGTGCTTACCCAACGACTTAAGTTGACATGACGCCCGTAGGTATGCAGTAGGCGGCCCGGTGGTAAACGGGTCCGGTTAAACAAGGCCCATGAATGGGCTTAATGATCCCAAAGCTGATGTGAGCTTATCCCGGCAACCTTAGGGTGCCGGGATTTTTTTGTTCTTAGATCGTGCATTCGGCGTGATGCTGTTCACAGCTTGGCGCCATTGCTGTGACTGACCTCCCAACTCAACTGCTTGTTCCTTGTTGCACATGTGTTTCGGTCATAACTTCTCAGCTTATACGGCGTGACTCAGAACTGAGTTGGCCCGAGGAGATCGTCATGAGGGACAAGCAGAAATCTAGTTATAGAGCAGCGGCGTGGCTTATGGGCTTTGGCTTCGCTCTGAGTGGCTTAATGGCGACGGAAAGTGTTGCCGGTGGCGTTGACTTGCTGTTGACAGTGGGAGACACCCTTGTCGAAGAGAGGGACGGTAAGGTCCGCGATTATGAAATTGAAATCAGCCCAGAAGAATCTGCTGCTACTTTTTCCATTCTCGTGGAGGTATTGCCAGGTAGCCGCGGCTCGTTAACGGGCTTTACCTTGGAGTACGAGGATGCCTACGATAACGATGTTACGTTGCTATCGGGTGGAATTAATGAGCTCCTAACCTTCGCTTACGTTCCTGGTCTTTACGAGGAATTGGATCTTGAATTGATTGGCGATGGCAGCGCAGACTACCGCATAACACTGAATGCGGTGCTGGCCACAGTGCCCACCCCAAATGCCGCTTGGACATTCCTTAGTGCACTTATGTTGGGCGTGGGTGTCAGACAGAGTCGCGGGATTATGGCGTGGCTACGTAGCCGCTCTATCTAAACGAAAAAAACCCGCTGTAGCGGGTTTTTTGGTCAGCGCATGATGCGCAACCCTATGCGGTAGCTCAGAGTTCAATGTCCACTGAGTAGGACATAACGAACTTCATTTGGTCATTGTCGTAACCGCCCTCGGCAGCACCACCCTCTACGTCGGTATCTGTGACCATGAAGGAAAAGCCGCCTTTGGAGATGCTGATGTTGTAATCCATATAGCCGTCAGCATTGCCGTTAAACGCCTCGGCGAAATCGCCGTCGTGGTAGCCTGCGTGCAGTCCAATACCCACGCCGTTACCAATCTCGAAGCCGTAATCAATTGACGCATAATAGGCTTCGCCGAACCCAAAGTCTTGACCGGGCGCTTCGTCGGCTTCGGTGTTAGCCAGCACGTACATCATTGCACTGAAGCCACCGACGCTTGCGCCGAAGTACACTTCGCCAAAATCGAAATTAGCTTCTTTGTCGTAGTTATAATACAGGTAGCCGACATCCCAGCTGATGCCGCCGGTATCGAAAGCAAAGCCTGCGTATAGATCGTGCTCATAGCTGTAGACATCGCCAGCGCCGTAGTTCACGTTTGATACCCAGGTACCCGCGTAGAAGCCGCTATCACTGGCGTAATCAATACCACCTTGAACGGCAGCTTCGTTTTCGGTTTGGGTAAGTCCGCGCCAAATGTAGTTGTTGGTCATCGACGCGTTGGCGCTCCAGCTGCCTGCTTGAGACGGTGCGGCAAACGCACAGCCGGCAAGTACTGCTATTGCGGGAAGGGTTTTCAGTACTTGACGATTGTTTTGAAGGTTTCGCATGGTGGTTCCTCTATTGCTAAATCATTCAATGACGGTGCAGCGTCGTGGTGTTGACGTCATCACCGCGAGTGTTGCCCAGTCAGTCCTAAAGCATGGGGCGGGCCAACTTTTATAACCTTATGTTTTTTATAGTAAATATTAAATTTTTGGGCGGATTTTCCTGGTGCTGGCTAATTTTCTCTTCGCGTTTTTGGCGCGCTTTTGGGGCGTCGTCGCACCAGTGGGGTGCGTTGGTGCAGCCTGTGCGTGTTGAGGCGCATCACTTCTGGGTGCTGCTAATGGGGGGCGTACGGTGAGTTTGGCTGGAATTTGTGGCCGTGGGTTTGTGGGTTGGCACTGTGAAAAACGGTTGAGAATAGGTATTGAATAAAGATACCGTCGGTTAACGCAGTTTTTATTTGAGGGAGCACTATGCAAGGTCGTACTGTATTAGCGGGGTTAGTATTCATTGTGAATTCGGCGGCTGTCAGCGCAATGTCGGAGACAGACTGTGCCTCTGTTGTTACTGCAACGGTTGCGGAGATCAAAGCCGGTGCCGGTGATCGCTGGTCGCAGCCCATTGAAAACCTTGTGCGTGCAGCCGCCGGATCCGCTTGTGTCAAGGCCGTATCTGGACGTTACCTTGAAACGAGCCTATCAACGGTGGAGTCATCGATGGATGCTGGCCCGCATGCGGTAGCCCTCGATGAGGCTAAAACCGTGCCCGAAGATTCGGCCACGGCAAGTAGTGATACTGATACTGGCTTTACCTTCAAGCCCCTTTCAGGATCGCCAGCCCGTAAGCCTTACGAGCGTCAGCGGCAAACTGACGACAACTAACTAACGCTCTTTTTTCTCGCTCTGACTATCCTTGAGAGCGGCGACAGAACGTCGATGAAGGCTTTACCTTGTCGGGTGCTGCCTCTCTGGAATATGCTTATGCCTATGGGCTATTTTAAGCAATAGGCAACCGTACCCGGCCCATGGGACGGTGACGTATAACGGAGATCGACATGCAGGAAGAGAAAGCGATTATCTCGTGGAAGGTCGCAGGCATCGCCCTGGGTCTTTTGCTGACACTGGCGACGTTCCTAGTGCAGCCATTGGGGGTATCCACCCAGTTCGTGGTCACAGATGCGGCGGTGGGTCATCGCGTTGCCCCTGAGGCAACTGCGAACAATACCTATCTAAAAAAATACGGTGAGAAAGAAAACTGGGGC
>CBFHTF010000011.1:0-44990 GCA_965658685.1 Luminiphilus sp. | reverse complement strand
GCCGCCTTCCCTTACATTCGGGACTGGATTGGCCAGTACTTGGTGTGGCTACTGTCAGACGGTAAATTCCGAAAACCATGGATTCCACTGTACAACTGGGAAGAGTTGGGCAAAATGAGCAGCCGTGTTTTGCGGCGCATGCGGCATATACACTTCGATCAAGACCCCAGCTTGTGTGCATCTGAAACGGGTGAAATGTATCAAGACTTCGATGAAGAACAGGGCTATCCGCTAGCAATAATCACGCCGCGAGACGGTGAAGAATGGCCCAGCGAAACATGGCTACGAACACAGCCAAAGGTCGACGAACAACCCACGCCTGAGCGCGACATATCGGGTAACTACGCGGTATCTAGGACCCAACCATGAAAAAACCCTACATCGGATACGCCCAGTTGTTGGCGTATCTGGACGAGGTCGCCCTCGAATTCCCCGACCTAATTTCGGTCGAATCGATCGGTGACACCTGGGAAGATCGTCCCATTATGCTGGCAACACTCAGTCTGGGTGCAGCCGCAAACACCAGGCCTGCGCTCTTGTTCACCGGCACCATTCATGCACGTGAGTGGATTGGCATTGAACTGGCTTACCACTTCATCCGCTACGTCACCCGACATTACCGTTACAACCCCTTGCTTAGACAATCGCTGGAGCGCAGTACCTTTTACGTTGTGCCCTGCCTGAACCCAGACGGCTTTGAGTTCTCCCGCAAGCATTTTTCATTCTGGCGCAAAAACCGACGGGACAACGGTGATGGCACCTTCGGGGTTGATCTCAATCGAAACTTCGGCATCCGATTTAAAGGTCGCAGTGATACTAGCGCCAGCACTTACGGTGGGCCCAAGGCGTTCTCCGAACCCGAAACTCGGGCACTCAAAACGTTTGTCGAGAGTCACCCCAACATTGCGGTAGCCCTCGATTACCACTCGCAGGGCAATGTGTTCTTTCCTGCCCATAAGTTCAATCATGAAGCGGAAATCGATACCACAGATCTAAACACACTGTGCGCCAATATGGCGTGGGAGATTCGTAAAGTAAGCGGTCGGCGCTACGGTATTCACCGGGGCAAGCCGCCCACCAACCTTATCAACGGTAGCCAGCGAGAATACTTGTACCATCGCGGCATTCTGTCGACAGTTGTCGAAGTCGGCACGCGTAACATCCCCGACTATTTCGAGGACATGACCCAGAGCGTTAATGAAAACATACCGGCGCTCATTCACGCGCTGAGCGTTACCGCAAATTACGGACCTAGCGCCCCCCTGCGCCCTACGAACTTCAATCTATGCCAGGGCAGCGACACCGAGCTAGAGCTTGAGTGGGAATACGAAGGCACTGACCCTGTCTATTTCGAGATCTTTCGCAGCACAGAGCATAAATCCCACTGCAACGAAGATACCCGAGTAGGCATTACCCGCAACCGTCATTTCACTGACATACAGCTAGAGCCGGGTACAAATTACTACTACAAGGTCCGTGCGGTCAGTGAACCCAATGATCAAGCAGGGCCATTTGCACCCGAGCTAAAACTGCGCACGGAACTGGCAGAGCATCAGTTTCGCCGCACCATATTCCCTGCCCCTCAAAAAATTGGCTATTTGTCGGAAAAGAACCAAAAGAAGAACGCCTCCCATTTTGGGCACAACTCACTCTTCGTGGGGGTCAGTCGTGGCCGTGGCGTTTGCTATGGGGTCGTGGAGTTCAATCTTGACCTGCTCCCCGACGATGCAGAAATCACCCGTGCAGGATTCAGTCTGTACCCAATGAACCGCGTCGCCGCGAAAATTGAGCGATTTGGTGAATGGGGCATAGCCTTTCTCGATGCCAACTCGGTGACAGACATCACATCATTCGATCAAATCCGCGATGCGCAGGTGCTGCACACTTCCAGCGCCATTGAATCAGACAAAGTGCCACAGGGTATCTGGCTAAACTGGCAGCTAAATGGTGCCGAACGGCGCTTACTTCAGCGCCATATCGAGACAGGTCGAGTACTGATAAGGGTCGAGGGTCCTACGACGCTGCCCCTAGGGGACGATAGCCAAATGATGCAGTTCGACATCGGCTTTGGCCCCTTCGGTAACGGTATCCACTACCGGCCCAGTCTTGACGTTATGTTCAATCGTCGACCCTCTCAAGTTGCCATTCGGCCAGTATCGGTACGCACCGTGGCGCCCTCGGGGACTGAAAATGACAAGCTTATTGCGGGGTTCAACGCCGATGGCGATAAACTCTACGGCCAGGCCGACTTTGTACTAGGGGGTATGCCGTCCCCCCAACGGACAGTGATTACTGAGGCCACGTTACGGCTTGAAAACACCTCTGTACCAGATGCCGATCAAGACATTCGATTCTCGGTGGAATTAGCCGCCGTCGCCGATGATGATTACAACAGTGTTCGTCAGCGTGAGCGCATTCAGTACATTGGCTATGAGGTAGATCGAGCCACCCTGTCTAAGCGCTCAGTGCATTTTTTCAAATTCGATCGGCTGTCGCGTCAAATTCTTGAGCAGTACTATGCAGAGCGACGCGACGTTCAATTCTTGATTCGAGCAACGACGGCCCTAAAAAACGGCAAGAACACTCAGGTGAGTTGGCGCAATGAGCCCTCTGAACACCAGCAACCCGAACTACTCATCAACTTTGTCGAGCGCCCACGAACACCGCCCCCATCACCGAGCAACGTGAAGGTAACGGTTGACGGCGGTGTCGCACGCATTACCTGGCAGCTGGCCGATAGCGAAGATGTGGTGGGTGCGCTAGTGGTGAGAAACCGCTTTCACCCGCCCAAATCACCGTTTGATGGTGTCAAGATTTACGCAGGTCGCGATGGCTACACCAACGACCGTTTCGGGAACGCCAACATTCCCAAGTATTACGCGGTCTTTGCCTATGACATCGTGCCACAGTACTCAACACCCGCTATTGTTCACTTTATCGATCGCAATGGCGTAGTCGTTGAGCCATCGCCAGCGCCAGACCCAGAGACAGAAACCGAGGAATTACTCCAAAGCAATTTGGACGACTGAAGCTATTCCCCAGAATCTTCATCAAGTTTTATAGATAAGCTATTGATACAGTAGCGTAATCCAGTGTCGGTGGGTCCGTCTGGAAAGACGTGACCCAGGTGTCCGCCACAGTTTTGGCACAACACTTCGGTGCGAATCATACCGTGGCTGGTATCACGTTCTTCGGCGATGGTATTGGGCTTGGCGGGTTTATCAAAACTGGGCCAACCGCAACCCGCATCAAACTTACTATCGGATTCAAACAGAGTTTCGCCACAACCACGGCAGCGATAAACACCCGCGTCATTGCAATCCCAGTATTCACCCGTGAATGCACGCTCAGTACCCTTCTCACGCAATACATGATATTCGTCGGAGGATAATCGCTCCCGCCAGTATGTATCGTCTTGCTCACTCATTAGTAGCTCCTAATACGTTGCTTATTCGCCATGTGTTGTAGGTGAAATCAGCTTAACACCACGTCGCACCGAGACTTTTTAAGATTTGTTTTTGCGCTGAAATGGGGGCCCCAGATAACGCCAGGCGCGTCCCACGTAACTCTCCACGCAGAGGATAGTTAGCACGCAAACGATCGAAATCGGTGGCATTGACATGGGGATTTGCACAGGCACGCAAGGCGTTGTCATCATCGGCCAACGGATAGTAGTGCAACAATATCTGTTCGCACCAGTCAGCTCGGCGTAAGTCGACGCTGGTCGCATCAAACGTCGCCTCACACTGCGACTCTGGTAACACCTGAGACATAACCAAACCCGACTGTTGCAACGCACCCACCAAGTGCTCTGTGGCTAAGCGCTTTGCCACTTCACTGTAACCCGCTATGTGTGGTGTGGCGATGCATGCACTTGCCAGCAATGCGCTATCGATCTCTGGCTCATCAGGCCAAGTGTCGAGTACCAGCTGCACACCTCGCTCACTGAGGGTTGTCAGTGCAGCACGCGGGACCAGACCACCACGGCCCGCATTGATGAGCAACTGTGGTGCCGTCATGTTCGCTGCCAGAGGCTGTGACAGCAGATCCTGGCTAGGCCAAGGCGGTTTATTGTGTAGGCTGGCATGTAAGCTAACGATGGGCTGAGATAACACCGACGACAATGAGGGTGCCGCCAGATGCGACGGCACTGCCTGCCATGGATCCCATACGCTAGGCTGTGCACCCAACGCCAATAACAGTGCAGCGACTCGCTGACCAACCGCGCCGTAACCCACAATACCCACGGCCCCACCCGCCATCACATCAGTTAGCCGGCCCGCAGCGGCAATCGCCGTAATGACATACTCGGTAACCGCGTTGGCATTAGCGCCTGGGGCGGCAGCAACCGAAATGCCCAGCTCAGCAAGTGCAGAACCATCTATGTGATCAGTGCCCGCGGTTGCCGTTCCGACAAAACGGACCGGCGTGTTTTCTACCAACGTGGCGTCTACCCGAGTAATGGAGCGCACCAGTAAAACGTCGCAATCCTTAAGGTGATCGCGCGTAATGGCGCGGCCAGGCAAGTGCTGTATGTCCTGCGATATAGCCAATAAGCTAGGGGTTACCAAAATATTGCTGTCACAAACAATCTTTAGCACAGCATGCTCTTAATAAGCGCCTTGCGGGGCGTTAGTGCGTTGCTGTAAGGCACTGTAAAACCGGCCGGCGCGCTCGGGCAGACCGACCTCTCGGTAATGATCAATCGCCTGTTGAATACGCCGCTCGAAATTGCGACGCTCTGATGCGGTCACCGGCAGAGACAAATTGTCGATACTGGCTTCAAAAGGCATGGCAAGTGCCGAGCAAAATAGTGCCTCCAAAGCCTGAGGCTTTGCCTCAACAGCGAAAAATGCTGCCTGCTCGGAGGCGCCGCGATCGTCGGGACTGTACCAGTAGCCATAATCAACCAAGCCTCGACGACGCAAACCCGCGTGACACCAATGAGCTATCTCGTGTAGAGCACTCCGTGGGTAATCAGCACGAAAATGAATGACAGCGGGTTCAGTCTCGGTGGCCGGCTCGTAGAGAGGCTCGGTCGCCCCGCCCCTCAAACAGGTGTTGTAAGAAACGCAAAAGACGCGGTCAAACAGACACTGCAACTCTTGGGCGCTGATGGATTCAGCGGTTGGGTGCTGAGCCATTGAGTCTACAGCGCCTTTCGAATGGTGTAGCTAAAGCGCTCTTCGGTATGCGCAGTGGACACTAAATCATGCCCCAGAAAACGACAGAAACTGGCGACATCGCGCTCTGTCGATGGATCGGTGGCAAGCAACACAAGGCACGACCCGGGAGCTGCCCGTCGTATCGCTGCATGCAACATCATAACCGGTTCCGGACATTTCAAACCGGTTGCATCAATGTGCTCGCTAATGGACGCATCGCCCGAGTCACCAACCACGATCTACATTACTCCCTACAAAGCGCCCTACTTCAATCTGCCGGCTTGCGGAAACGCAGGGTCATACGGTCGCTTTCACCAATGGCCATATACTTGGCTCGATCTTTGTCACCCTCGCGCAGTACCGGCGGTAGTGTCCAGACACCCCCTGGGTAATCTTTGGTGTCCCGTGGATTGGCATTGATGTCACTGCGTCCATCCAGCTCAAAACCGGCCAGTTCCGCAAACTCAATGACCTGTTCTTCCGTGACGTAGGCTGTCTTCTTCATAGTTTCGACATCGGTACCAGGCTCTCCACGGTGCTGAACAATGCCTAAGACACCACCGGGTTTGAGTACATCGTAGATAGCGGCAAAGAACGCCTCGACCTGATTCATACGCATCCACGAGTGCACGTTACGGAAGGCCACGGCTAAATCCACACTGTTTGCAGGTGCCGGCATCATGCTCATCGGTGGTTGTAGGTAACTGACGCTCACCTGATGGTAGACATCGTGGTTGGCGCTCAACTTTTGTAGAAACCCTCCCAGAGAACGACGGGAGTAAGCGCCGCCATTGGGGTCATAGTGCGCGGCAATAAGGCGGCCATTATTCATTAGTAGCGGCGCCAGAACCTCGGTGTACCAACCGCCACCCGGTGAGACTTCTAATACTGTCATACCCGGTTCCAAGCCAAAAAATGTCAACGTCTCGCGGGGGTGGCGTTCACTGTTACGAGCAGCATTACCGGCTTCTCGATGATCACCTTCAAGAGCTGTAGACCAATCAAACTCAGCGAGTGCCAGTGGTGCCAACAACAAGGCGCCTAAAAACAGCGGTAACGAGCGAGTGAGTAACATGCACTTTCTCCTAGTAAAAGTAGGGGTTTATTCAACAACGAGTGGCACAAGCCGTTATTATAACGTCCTCAATAACAATCGGAGTTCGCCCTGTGCCACGTTACGTCATTACATTCATCGGAGATGATCGCACCGGCATTGTAGAACAGCTGGCAGCCACTATCAGCCAAAACGGTGGTAATTGGCTGGAAAGCCGCGTCAGTCAACTTGGCGGTAAGTTTGCGGGCATCATTCTTATTGAGCTTGATGGCAGCGCATCCGCTTTGGAATCAGCGCTACAAAAGCTCCCTGCAGGCGCTTGGAGCGCTTTTGTGACACCCGCCGACGGTACGCCACTAGAGCAAGAGGCTAACATTACGTTGGGGCTTGTGGGCCCAGATCGCGTGGGTATTGTTCACGAGATCTCAAGTGCCCTCGCGCAAGCGGGTATAAGTGTTGTATCCATGGACACCGCCCTCGATAACGCCGCGTTCACTGGCGAGCCATTATTCCGCGCAACGCTTAAGGCCTATGCACCCGCTTCCCTAAGCCGAGAACTATGGGCAGATCGACTATTTGCCATTGGGGATGCCATGGGACTCGACATCGATCTCGATGACCCGATCTAGTGACGTCGTCGGTTCCGCCACCAGATCAGCGCTGAAGCCGGCACCAGAGCGGATGCAACCACCAAAACAATACCGATAGCGACCTGCCCCAAAAGACGATAAAGGTTTTCGGGGGGTACGCCCACGATGTCGATTGCCCCCCAAAAAAACGCTCCAAAGGCGAGCAGACCTAAAATAAGTGTGCGCCAACGGCGGCGTGCTGCCGACGACAACATGCGGTTACGACAGGCCTGCGGGGATGGCGGGTGTGGTTGTTTGTACATCGGCATTTTGGCCACGGTGACGCAGTGCGTGATCAATGAGCACCAGGGCCATCATTGCCTCGGCAATGGGCACCGCACGAATACCCACGCAGGGGTCGTGGCGGCCCGTTGTCACTACCTCAGCGCTTGCGCCAGCAGCATCGACACTCTCACCTGGAATACGAATACTGGATGTGGGTTTGAGTGCGATGCTGGCACGCACTGTCTGGCCACTTGAAATACCGCCCAGCACACCGCCGGCGTTATTAGACAAAAAGCCATCGGGTGTCATGAGGTCACGATGTTCCGACCCTGTTTGCTCAATGGCAGCAAAACCCGCACCTATTTCAACGCCCTTTACCGCGTTAATGCCCATTAAAGCGTGGGCTAGGTCGGCATCTAAGCGATCGAACACCGGTTCACCCCAGCCAGCGGGTACGCCTTCCGCATAAACATCGATACGGGCACCGATAGAATCACCGCGTTTATTGAGCGCCTGCATATATGTTTCAAGCGTGGGCACCAATTGTTCATCGCCACAGAAAAACGGGTTTTGCTCGACAGCATCCCAGTCGAGCTGTGTTGCT
Source organism: Luminiphilus sp. (assembly GCA_965658685.1). GTDB lineage: Bacteria > Pseudomonadota > Gammaproteobacteria > Pseudomonadales > Halieaceae > Luminiphilus. The sequence continues at coordinate 37,313 of CBFHTF010000011.1, read as the reverse complement.
CGATGTGGTCCTAATTGACTTAAACAGGCACGCACGGCAATGCCGTAACGTTGCGCCAACCATTTCTTGGCAATGGCACCCGCAGCCACACGCATGGCCGTTTCTCGGGCCGACGATCGACCACCACCGCGATAGTCTCGAAGGCCGTATTTTTGTTGGTAGCTGTAATCCGCGTGGGCGGGTCGAAACAGGTCTTTGATATTGCTGTAGTCCTTCGAGCGTTGGTCGGTATTGCGAATTAATAGACCAATTGATGTGCCGGTTGTTACACCTTCAAACACGCCCGACAGAATTTCAACCTCGTCGTTCTCTCGCCGCTGGGTGGTATAGCGGGACTGTCCCGGCTTGCGTCGATCGAGATCCCGCTGCAAATCCTCACTGCTAAGCGGCAGCCCTGGGGGGCAACCGTCGACCACTGCACCCAGTGCAGGCCCGTGACTCTCGCCAAAAGTTGTGACGGTGAATAATTTTCCAAACGTGTTACCGGACATACAGCGCTCCTCCTGCCGCCATTATAGCTGCTGAACCCACTGCTCTGCCTGCTGTTTCATGGCAGCGACTTCGCTGCCATACAAAATACACAAGCCATGGCCACCCTCAATCGGGGTGAGCCACGTAAAGACCTGATCGGGGTATGCCTTTTCGAGTGCCGGCCAGCTGTTGCCAACTTCGAGAATCAGTAAGCCATCGGTGGTGAGCACATCCGCCGCTTGCACTAGCAGTCGGTGTACCAAATCCAGGCCATCATCACCCGCGGCCAATGCCAAACGCGGCTCGTGGTGATATTCGGCCGGCAAGTTACTCATATCGTCGGCATCCACATAGGGAGGATTCGCCAAGATAATGTCGGCCGTCTGGTCTTGAAGCGGCACCAATAGATCGCCCGCATACAGGGCCACATTGTGTAGCTCGTGTAACTGGCGATTCTCTTCCGCAAGGGCAAGCGCCCCTTGGTCAATATCGAGTAATGACACCCGAGTGTCGGGGAAGGTCCAAGCCGCCAGTAATCCCAAGCTACCGCCACCACAACAGACGTCGACAATATGACCGGGAGCGCCTCCCTGCCACCAGGGCTCAAAGGCATCGCCGATAAAGCTCATAATAGGTGAGCGAGGTATTAAGGCTCGCGGATCTGCTTTAAACACCAGCGGTCCTAGCCACGCCTGCCCGGTAATGTAGGCCGTGGGAAGCCTCTGCTGTGTACGTTGATGTAAAAACGTGGCTAATTGCGTCTGTGCCGGCGCGGGCCATTGAGCATCCAAAATCTCGGCCCCCGTGGTGTTGGGTAACTGAGCTGCCGCCAACATCAGCGCTACCGCCTCATCGTGTGGCGAATCATAGCCATGACCACAATAAATGTTGGCATCGATCAGCGCCTGTTCTGTCGCTAGCAGCACTTCTCCAAAAGATGGCACCTTAAGCCCCTATCGCAAAAGCGCGCATGCTACCATCGCCGGCCGCGCTATGGAGGAAAACCATGGAACAGCAGTGGCGAGACATTATTGAATCCATTGGGGAAAACCCCAATCGACCTGGCTTGCGTGATACCCCAAGCCGGGCCGCAAAATCCTTTGAATTCCTCACCCGCGGCTATCATCAAGATCTCGATAGCGTTGTGAACGACGCCCTCTTCCCCTCGGATTCGAGCGAGATGGTGCTAGTTCAAGACATCGAGGTGTACTCGTTGTGTGAGCATCACTTGTTACCCTTCGTAGGCCGTTGCCATGTGGCCTACATTCCCGATGGTCAGGTTTTGGGCCTGTCGAAAGTGGCACGAGTGGTCGATATGTTTGCCCGTCGCCTGCAAATTCAGGAACAACTGACCGTGCAGATCGCCGACAGCATTCAGCAAGTCACCGGTGCTCTGGGGGTTGGTGTGATTATTGAAGCAGAGCACATGTGCATGATGATGCGGGGGGTCGAGAAACAAAACTCCACCACTAAAACCTCTGCCATGTTGGGCAATTTTCGCTCTGACGCGCGCACCCGCGATGAATTTCTCGCGCTACTACAGCTGAGACGTTAACGCTGCTCTGGGATCGGCTCGATAATATCGACGTGCAGATACTGCCTATCTGCAGTGCGAGCAGCACTAAATAGCGTGACCCACATGCCGCTTTCCAACTGGAATGCGCGGTACGCCATGAACTCATCGCGCCCATAAAGTAATCGCTCTTGATAGACCTTGTTGGCCCATTCGGCGCCATTACCACAGGCGCGGCCCTCACAGTGCCACCGCAGGGTCGCTGACTCTCCCATGGTCAATGCAAGATCATTAAACAATGCAAGAACAGGCTCACCCTCAACTTGCCAGGTGAGACGGCGGCGTTTGCCCGAGATAATTTCCGATGACTCAGCACGCCATATACCGCCAATTTTTTTCATGGCACCCAGAGGGATATGAAACGCACGAACCGATGCCGAGGTGTGGCTGCGCAATTCGGTGGACCAGTGCTCATTGATATTGGTCACCCACTGCTCTGCAAGTGGCTTGCCACTACCGGCGGCCCGATCGTTGCCCGCTGAATTAGCAGCAGCGGTGACACTTGCGCACATGAGCGCGAGCCCCAGCCGCTTCGATAACAACCCCCAATGGGATGGGCGTACGCTGCCAAATACTTTTCCGAGCCATGGATAGCCAGACCAAACCATTGCTTATTTCTCACCGTCCAGTATGGATGAAATCCTGTAACCTTGGTGCCAGTTCCGCGACTGCGGCAGACTCCATGTGAAGATGGTGTGAGCCTGCAACCGTCTCACTGTTAAACTGAGACATTGCGCCCTGCGCCTCTCGGAGCATTTGCTGCGCCACTTCAGATACAGTGAAAAGTCCTTGATCTGCAAGGATACACAAAGTTGGCGCTGTTACCGATTGGTACAGTTGCAGACGTTGCTCAGGCCCCAGGCTCATCGCTGAGGCACCGTACAACCTTGGGTCATTACGTAACCGTAAGCCCTCTGGGCACTGCTCTAATGCGCGAGGCGCGAGCTTGTAGGCACTGTCATCGCTAAAACCATACTGCCTACGACGCTCCACGAAAGCCTCCACTGACGCAAAGTAGCGTTCATCGCGGCTGGCATATTTCGTTTTTTCTCGAACAAAGCGCTGCAACTGGTCGGTGGCGTGACGCTGATCTAACCAAGCGGGTAATAGGCCATCGAGAGCAATGACTCGGTGACAGCGCTCTCCCATGATGGCAGCCAACTGCAAGGCGATACCCGCGCCACGGCTGTGGCCCATAATTGTTAGCGAGGGGGCGTCGAGTTGCGTGACGATGGCCTCTAACTGGGGTAAGTCATCCCAAATATTGTAGGTGGCATCGGCCGACCGATGACTCGATAAACCATGCCCAGATAGATCTAGGGCCAAAACGCGACAACCGCTGAGCGCAGGTGCCAGTTCCGAAAAGGACAAGGCATTATCGAGCCAGCCGTGAAGCGCCAACACCAAAGGCTGGTCTGCACGACCCCACACCAGCCCGGCATAAGTCAGGCCATCGACATCGAAATACAGCTGGTCGGGCACCACGGCTGTCATTCAAATATGCTGGTGCGCGCACCGATTAAGGTTGCACCACCACGCAGGGGGGCAGTCAACTCCAATGTAGCCCAGCCACCGGGCATCAGCGGTGCCAGCGCATTATCGTCAAGCCAATGCCAAATCAGTTGGGACACAAAAGGTTGGTGTGTCACCAGGATTGCATGATCAACGCTGTGGGGCAAAAAAGACTCTGGTTCATGGAGGATCGCTCCAGGCGCCAAACCGCCACATTCAGCTTTTGCACAGCCCAATGCCTGCTCCAAGAGTTCAGCGGTTTGTGTGGTTCGCACAAGAGGACTGTGCCAAATAAGCTGCGCCTCTGGGAGTGCTTGCTCCTGCACCCAGCGGCGCCACTCAAGCGCCGCCACTTGCACACTGGCGGTACCACGCGCCGTTAGCGGCCGCAGCTCATCGGTAGCCGCCGAGCCCGCCTCACCATGACGCCACAGAGTCACATACATACTTAATCGCCGCTCAGTTCAAGCAGCAGCTTGTTGAGTCTTGCCACATAGCTGGCCGGGTCTTCCAAAGGCGAGCCCTCGGCAAGTGTCGCTTGATCCATAATCACCGACGCCAAGTCGGCGAAACGGGCCTCATCAGACTCCATGTCCAAGCGCTGGATCAGTGGATGGCTTGGATTAATCTCGAGGATCGGCTTGCTATCGGGTACCTCTTGTCCCGCCGCCTCCAAGATACGACGCATTTGATTGCCCATCTCGTGTTCACCAACAACCAAACAGGCGGGCGATTCGGTGAGTCGCATGGTGGGCCTAACTTCGGCGACCGCGTCACCGAGGACAGCGCTAATGCGTTCGATGAGAGGCTCCGCTTCTTTCTTTGCCTGCTCTAACGCCTGCTTTTCTTCTTCATCATCGGCATCTAGGGAGAGGTCACCGCGGGCCACATCTTTGAATGTCTTGCCTTCGTATTCCATTAAATGGCTCATCAGCCACTCATCGACACGATCTGACAGGAGTAATACCTCGATCCCTTTTTTGCGAAACACCTCTAGGTGTGGGCTATTTTTAGCTGTCGCATGGGTCTCACCGGTGACATACCACAAGGTATCTTGATCATCGCTCATGCGTTCAATGACTTGATCGAGGGACACGGTTTGCTCAGGTGCGTTGTTGTGGGTCGTCGCAAATCGCAGAAGCTTGGCTATCTTTTCTCGATTACTGAAATCTTCGGCGGGACCCTCTTTCAATACCTGGCCAAAGACAGACCAAAATTTCTGGTACTGCTCAGACTCGTTGTTAGCCATTTTTTGCAACATATCGAGCACACGTTTGGTCAGTGCTGATTTCATTGAATCAACACTGGCATTTTGCTGCAGAATTTCTCGCGATACGTTCAAAGGGAGGTCATTGGAGTCGAGCACGCCTTTCACAAACCGCAGGTACAGGGGCAGGAACTGCTCGGCATCGTCCATGATGAAGGTGCGTTGAACGTACAGTTTTAGTCCTCGCGCCCCTTCACGATTCCATAAGTCAAACGGCGCTTTGGCAGGCACATACAGCAAAGACGTGTACTCAAGCTTGCCCTCAACCCGATTGTGGCTCCAGGTTAATGGCGCCTCCATGTCATGGGATACATGCTGATAAAAGCTCTTGTACTCGTCATCGGAGATGTCACTGCGGCTGCGGGTCCAAAGTGCTTTGGCTTCATTGATAGTTTCCCACTCGGGCGCATCTTGCTGATTTTCCTCATCGTCCGCGGTGGCTTTGGGCATCATGACCGGTACGGCAATATGGTCGGAGTACTTCTTGATAACGCTGCGAACCCGCCAGTCATTGGCGAATTCTTTGGCGTCTTCATTCAAGTGCAAAATAATGGTGGTACCCGATTCATCGCGCTGTGCGGACGCAATATCGAACTCGGCCTCACCCGCAGACTCCCAATGGGTGGCTTCATCGGCTGCGCTGCCCGCGCGTCGAGTCACCACCTCTACGCGATCGGCAACGATAAAGGAGGAGTAGAAACCAACACCGAACTGACCAATAAGTTGGCTGTCCTTTCTGTCATCGCCGCTTAGTTGCTCGAGAAAGGCGCTGGTCCCAGATTTGGCGATGGTACCCAAATTTTCGATGACTTCGTCGCGGGACATACCGATGCCGTTGTCATCAATGGTAACAATATTGTTTTCACTGTCGACGCTGACACGAATACGGTACTCGCTGACACCCTCTGCCAAGGCGGCGTCTTTCACTGCCGCGAATCGGTGCTTATCGATGGCATCGGAGGCGTTTGAGATCAACTCACGCAGAAAGATCTCTTTATTGGAGTAGAGGGAGTGAATCATCAGGTGCAGAAGTTTTTTGGCTTCTGTCTGAAAACCCATTGTTTCCTTTGCGGCAGCTGTCATGGCTAGAACTCCTGGCGGTTGAAGACCCCGTAGACATGGGGTCGACCGCCAAAATTTCACGCGCTAGGGTGCATTGTGTGATTGCGTGTAACGGTCGAGTTCCCGTCTAACCGTCGGTGCCAGTAAATACAGACCGATGACATTGGGCACGCAAATAAAGAATACTAATGCATCAGAGAAATCGAGCACTGGCTGCAACTCGACACTACAGCCTAAAGCCACACAAAAACAAAAGCACAGCTTAAACAGTAACTCCCCTGCTCTGCCCTCACCCACAAGATACGTCCAGCCCTTAAGTCCGTAGTAAGCCCAGGCGATCATGGTGGAGAACGCAAACAAGAAGCCCGCTATGGCAATGAAAAGAGGCGCCCATTCGAATCGACGCTGGAAGGCTCGCGACGTCATTTCTATGCCGCCAAGTCCCTGAAAAAACGTGGGTTCATAGTACATGGTGGTAACAATGACGAGCGCGGTCAGCGTACAAATGACCACCGTATCAATGAACGGCTCTAGCAGTGCCACGAAGCCCTCTGTGATTGGCTCGCGGGTGCAAACCGCCGCATGGGCAATTGAGGCAGAGCCAATACCTGCCTCGTTGGAGAATACGGCTCGCTGGAAGCCAATAACCATTACCCCAATGAGCCCACCTGCCACACTGGTCTGATCAAAGGCACCACCTACAATAGCCTGCAGTGCAAATGGCAAAGCTTGGGCGTTAAGGCCAATGACCACGAGGGCACCAATGCAATAGAACAGCGCCATAAAAGGCACCACTTTGCTGGTGACCTTGGCAATGGATTTAATACCGCCAATGATGACCAGCCCCACAGCAAGCGCAAGCACCAGACCGAACAGCCAGCCACGCTCGGCCAACCAACTCGCACTGTCCCCGCCGGTTATTGCCACCACTTGCCGATAGGCTTGATTAGACTGGAACATGTTGCCAATACCCAAGCATCCAATGACGATGCCGAGGGCGTAGACACCCCCCAAAAAGCGACCGACGCCGGGCAGTTGGCGATCGGCTAGCGCCCGCTGCAGGTAGTACATGGGGCCACCCGACACACTGCCATCGGGGTTTTCTCTACGGTAAAGCGCCCCCAGGGTGCATTCCACGAACTTTGTTGACATGCCGAGTAAGCCGGCGACAAACATCCAAAAGGTAGCACCGGGTCCGCCCACGGAGATTGCAATGGCTACACCCGCAATGTTGCCTATGCCCACCGTTCCCGACACCGCGGTCGAGAGCGCCTGAAAATGACTGACCTCGCCCGGTGCGTCTCTAGTGGTAGTGCCACCGGTAACTATGCGAATAGCGTGCACAAACCCACGGATATTCAGAAAGCGAAAATACACAGTGAAGAAAACTGCCGCTGTTACCAACCACACCACCACGAGGGGAACGTCGACATCGGCAACAGGCACACTGAAGAAAACCACTGAGGACAATGCTTTAGCTAGGGGTGCTAACCAGGCGTTTAGCACACCCTCCGAGCTGCTTGTAATACCGTACAACAAAGGGGCAATCATTGACTTCTCGATACCGGTGTAGGCCTCAACAGCGCACCTCGGATTGATGGGCTCGAATTACGTACCACCTACCGTACCGTAACTTGCTGACATATTGCACACAAAAAAAAGCCCGCTCGATGACTTGAGCGGGCCGACTTGCCGATCACACGCTTACCAGCCTGTGATCTCCCCCAACGCTTTACCGATATCCGCCAATGACCGAACAGTTTTCACGCCCGCATCTTCAAGTGCGGCAAACTTTTCATCGGCTGTACCTTTACCACCTGAAATAATCGCACCAGCGTGTCCCATGCGCTTGCCTTTCGGCGCTGTGACACCGGCAATGTATGACACGACGGGCTTGGTGACGTTCGCCTTAATAAAAGCCGCAGCTTCTTCTTCGGCGGTGCCGCCAATTTCACCAATCATGACGATGGCTTCGGTTTGCGGATCCTCTTGGAACATACCCAAAATATCGATGAAGTTCGAGCCCGGAATCGGGTCACCACCAATACCGACACAGGTTGACTGACCGTAACCAGCATCGGTCGTCTGCTTCACCGCCTCGTAGGTCAAGGTACCGGAGCGAGACACAATGCCCACCTTGCCCGGCAAATGAATGTGGCCAGGCATAATGCCGATTTTGCACTCGCCAGGCGTGATAACGCCCGGGCAGTTAGGACCAATTAAGCGAACGCCCAGTTCATCACACTTCACCTTCGCATCGAGCATATCGAGGGTTGGGATGCCCTCAGTGATGCACACAATAAGCTCAATGCCTGCATTCGCTGCCTCTAAAATAGAGTCTTTGCAGAACGGTGCTGGCACGTAAATCACAGAAGCCGTTGCGCCAGTGGCACTGACCGCATCGGCTACAGTATTGAACACCGGCAAGCCAAGATGCTCCTGCCCACCTTTACCCGGCGTTACGCCACCGACCATCTTGGTACCGTAGGCCAACGCCTGCTCTGAGTGGAAGGTACCCTGAGAGCCAGTGAAACCCTGACAAATGACTTTAGTGTCTTTGTTAATTAAAACGCTCATTGGGCACCTCCGGCTGCGGCTACAACCTGTTGCGCAGCATCGGTCAGGCTGGTTGCAGCAATAATATTCAAACCACTATCTGCCAGTACTTTCTGGCCGAGTTCAGCATTGTTACCTTCCAAACGAACAACCACAGGGATGGTCACACCCACTTCTTCGACCGCGCCAATAACACCCTCTGCAATCAGGTCGCAGCGCACAATGCCGCCGAAAATATTGATCAGAACGGCTTTGACATTTTCATCCGACAAGATGATCTTGAACGCCTCGGTCACACGCTCCTTGGTTGCACCACCGCCAACATCGAGGAAGTTAGCGGGTGCGCCCCCGTGCAACTTCACGATATCCATGGTGCCCATGGCAAGACCCGCGCCATTGACCATGCAACCAATGTTGCCATCGAGAGCCACGTAGTTAAGCTCCCATTGGGCGGCGTGAGCTTCTCGCTCGTCTTCCTGAGAAGGGTCACGCATGGCTTGTAGATCTGCATGACGATAAAGCGCATTCGAATCGACAACCACTTTCGCATCTAGACAGTGCAGGTTGCCTTCGGTGGTAATGACCAGTGGGTTGACCTCGATTAGGGCAAGATCTTTGTCTTTAAAGAGATTCGCAAGACCAGTAAAGATCTGCACAAACTGCTTGATTTGAACACCCGTTAAACCCAACTGGAATGCCAACTCACGCCCTTGATAAGGCTGAGGGCCTACCAGTGGATCGATGATGGCCTTCAAGATTTTCTCGGGGGTTTCCTCGGCCACTTTCTCGATCTCGACACCGCCTTCAGTAGACGCCATGAACACGATACGTTGAGTAGCCCTATCGAGCACCGCACCAAGATACAGCTCCTCGGCGATATCAGTGCAGGACTCGACCAAAATTTTTGATACCGGTTGACCGTTTTCATCGGTCTGGTAGGTCACCAGGTTCTTGCCCAGCCATGCCTCAGCGAAAGCACCCACTTCCTCAGTGGTTTTGACCAGCTTGACGCCCCCCGCCTTGCCGCGGCCGCCTGCGTGGACTTGCGCTTTGACCACCCACATATCACCGCCGATTTTTTCCGCTGCTTCAACTGCCGCCTGCGGCGTATCAACGGCGTAACCGGTAGAAACCGACAGACCGTAATCGGCAAACAACGCTTTGCCTTGGTACTCGTGAAGGTTCATATCCTGTCCCGTGTTGGTTTGTAGAAACGAATGGATTCACTCAAGAATCCTTTGGCGCTCTTGTCCCTAGCGCTTCTTTCGATTCGCCATGTGAATGGCGTGTCCATCGACGGCCAAAGCCGCTTCGTGCACGGCTTCCGACAAGGTCGGATGCCCAAATACCATTAACTGGATATCTTCGGCACTGGAGCCAAACTCCATAGCAATCACCATTTGTTGCACCAAATCAGCCGCCGAGGGGCCGACACAGTGCGCCCCAAGAATGCGATCGGTGTTGGCATCTGCCAGAATTTTGACCATACCGTCGGTATCCCCCGCCGCCAGCGCACGCCCAATGGCTGCGAAGGGGAAGGTTCCTGACTTGTATTCAATCCCCTCGGCCTTTAATTCTTGCTCAGTTTTGCCAACCGCTGCGACCTCCGGATGGGTGTAGATGATGGATGGAATGCAGTCATAGTTCAGCTGCGTAGGTTTGCCAGCGATGCGCTCGGCTACCATCACCCCTTCTTCTGAGCCTTTATGTGCCAACATTGGGCCGCGCACAATGTCGCCAATTGCCCAAACGCCGGGGACTTCGGTGGCACAAAAGTCGTTGACATAAATAAAACCACGCTCATCCAGTGTCACACCCGAGTCGGTGGATGCCAAATCTTCCGTATTGGGGCGTCGACCGACTGACACAATTAAGCGATCGAAAATTTCGACCTTCTCTTCGCCGTTACTTTGGTAGGTAACGTGCACTTTGCCGTCGACAATTTCCGAACCAGTTACACGAGCGCCCAAGCGAATATCGAGACCCTGCTTCTTGAAGATCTTCTGAGCTTCCTTGGCGATTTGCTGATCCATCATGGGCAGGAAGCCCTCTAGGGCCTCTAGTAGAACCACTTCGGCACCCAAGCGCCCCCAAACGCTACCCAGCTCCAGGCCAATAACACCAGCACCAATAACGCCGAGGCGCTCGGGTACCTCTGGGAATTCTAGGGCACCTGTGGAGTCCACAATAATGTCATTGTCGATGGGTGCGGGTGGAATATTGATAGGCCGAGAGCCCGACGCCAGTACCACATTACTCGCTTCAAAATGCTGGCTCTGACCGTCGAGGCCGATTACCTCAACTTTACGATTGCTGTGTAAGCGACCACGCCCCTGGATCACGTCGACGCCATTGTGCTTTAGCAGGCCAGCAACACCCTGGGTCAACTGGGCAACGATTTGTTGTTTTCGACCCATCATCGCCGGTATGTCGATACCCGGCGCCGATACTTGGATACCGTGGTGCGCAAAGTGATCTTTGGCTTCAACATATTTATGCGAGCTGTCGAGCAATGCTTTCGATGGAATACAGCCAACGTTCAAGCAGGTGCCGCCCAGCACCGGCTTCTTGGCTTCGTCTGCCCACATTTCGACAACAGCAACCTTTTGCCCAAGCTGCGCCGCACGAATGGCACAGACGTAGCCGGCTGGCCCCGCGCCAATAACCAGTACATCGTATTGATTCGCCATGTTATCTCTCCCGTTTGACGCTTGTTGTTTAGAGTTGCAGCAGGATACGTGCGGGATCTTCAATCAAACCCTTCACCGTCACCAAAAACTGCACTGCGGTCTTCCCATCAATCAGTCGATGATCGTATGACAAGGCCAAATACATCATTGGCTGGATAACAACCTGGCCATCAATGGCAACTGGGCGCTCTTGAATGGTGTGCATGCCCAAAATACCCGTCTGGGGCGGATTGAGAATAGGCGTTGACAGCAACGACCCAAACACACCGCCGTTGGAGACAGTAAATGTGCCCCCAGTCATTTCGTCGATGGTCAACTTCTTGTCGCGCGCTTTTAAGCCCAAGTCACGGATGGCTGCCTCTACATCGGCGATACTCATGAAGTCCGCATCGCGCAGTACTGGCACCACTAGACCATCGTTGGTTGATACTGCTACACCGATATCTTGGTAGCCGTGGTAAACCACATCATTACCGTCGATGGATGCATTAACTTCGGGGAAGCGCTTGAGCGCCTCGCAACAGGCTTTCACGAAGAAACCCATGAAGCCAAGCCGAGTACCGTTGTGGGTTTTTTCGAATTGATCTTTGTATTGCGAGCGCAGCTTCATTAGTGGCGCCATATTGACCTCATTAAAGGTGGTCAGCATGGCTGTCTGTTGTGACGCATCTAGCAAGCGCTCAGCGATGCGTGCGCGCATACGCGTCATGGGCACCCGTTTTTCAATGCGCTCACCTGTGGGGGCCTCTGGTGCCGCCACCGCTGGTGGTACTGCCACCGGCGCCGCGGCGGGCGCTGCAGCGGGTTTCGCGGAAATGTACGCTACTACATCTTCCTTAGTCAGACGCCCACCTTTACCCGTGCCTTTGATAACACTTGGGTCTAGCCCGTGCTGATCAATCAATTGACGAACCGCAGGGCCCATTGCTGGCGCATCGGCGGCGTCTTCTGCCACTGCCGGTGCTGACTCCGCTGGCGCCGGCGTCTCAACAGGTTCTGCCACCACGCCGGGCTCAAGGACCGCGAGCAATGCCTCGCTCTCAATAGTTTCTCCCTCGGGTACCGCAATTCGAGTGAGCACGCCCGCTTCAGGCGCAACGACCTCCATCACCACTTTGTCGGTCTCGATTTCTACCAACAGCTCGTCGCGGGCTACGGTGTCACCCTCGGCCTTGTGCCAGCTTGCAACTTCACCGTCCGCGACTGATTCGGGAAAAGCGGGTGCTTTGATTTCTATCGCCATGATTCCTTTCCTACCGTTGGCTGAGTTCAGTTACCCCAGGGCATTGGGCCCAGGGCTTCGTTAATGAATTGCTCTTGTTCACGCAGGTGTAGCGCCGTGTAACCCGCCGATACCGAGGCAGAGGCCTCGCGACCGGCGTAGCGCAAGTACACATCGACTTTGTGTTGTTGAATAACACGGCGCATGTGATGCTGGCTGGCATACCAAGCGCCCTGATTCATGGGTTCTTCCTGACACCAGACAGCGTCTTCAATATTCGGGTACTGGCTCACGATTTCTGCCAGATCTTCCCCGGGGAATGGGTAAAGCTGCTCAATGCGCACCAAAACCATATCGTCAATGCCACGCTCTCGGCGTGCGGCACGCAAGTCATAGAACACCTTGCCGGAACACAGGACAAGGCGTTTAACCTTGTTCGGATCCAGTCCATCGGTCTCATCCATCACCGTGTGGAATCGTCCATCAGCCAGCTCTTCAAGGGTAGACGTGGCTTCCTTATGGCGCAGGAGACTCTTTGGCGACATCACGACTAATGGTTTACGCAAGGGTCGGATGGCTTGGCGGCGCAACATGTGGAAGACCTGAGCCGGCGTGGTCGGCATACAGACTTGAATGTTGTGTTCGGCACACAGTTGCAAATAACGCTCAAGTCTAGCCGATGAGTGCTCCGGCCCCTGCCCCTCATACCCATGGGGGAGCAGCATGGTTAAGCCACAAAGCCGCGCCCACTTATGCTCACCACTGGTAATGAACTGGTCAATAACGACTTGGGCACCATTGGCAAAATCGCCAAATTGCGCCTCCCAAATGACAAGGCCCTTGGGCGACGTTGTGGCATAGCCGTATTCGAAGGCCAATACCGCCTCTTCGGATAACAGTGAGTCAAAGATGCGAAACGGCGCTTGCTCAGACGATAAATGTTGCAGCGGAATGTACTGATCGTCGCGTTTTTGGTTGTGTAACACCGCGTGTCGGTGAGAAAAGGTGCCTCGGCCCACATCCTGCCCCGTCATTCGCACCGGGAAACCCGCTGTCAGCAAAGTGGCGTAGGCCATAGTCTCGGCGAAGCCCCAGTTAATCTCTAGGGCGCCGGCGCCCATTTTGCGGCGATCTTCAAGAATCTTGTTTACCTGACGCTGAACCGAAAAACCCTCGGGTGCTCGGTTAGCGAGTTCAGACAGCTCACGCAACGTCGCCGCCGGTACGCGCGTGTCACAGTGCGCTGTCCACGCGTGACCCAAATACGGTGTCCAATCGACAAAGAGCTCGGTATTGGGTTCCATGACCAGCGAGCTCACTAAGGGCTCACCACGATCTAAAGATTCGCGGTAACGCTCTGTGAGGTCGGAATCCTCTTGCTCTGTGAGTACACCCTCGGCAATTAACCGCTGCGCATACAAATCTCGGGTCGATGGGTGTTTCTTAATCTTCGAGTACATCAGCGGTTGCGTTACCGATGGCTCGTCCGCTTCGTTATGCCCACGGCGGCGGTAACCCACCAGGTCAATGACCACATCGCGCTTAAAGGTGTTGCGGAAATCTATCGCCAGCTGGGTAACAAACACAACGGCTTCAGGGTCATCGGCGTTCACATGGAATATCGGCGCCTGCACCATCTTGGCAACGTCGGTACAGTATTCAGTGGAGCGCGCATCGTCCCGGCGGCTGGTGGTAAAACCCACTTGGTTGTTGATCACGATGTGTAACGTGCCACCGGTTTTGTAGGCACGGGTTTGCGACATCTGGAAGGTCTCCATCACTACACCCTGGCCAGCAAAAGCCGCGTCACCATGAATCACCAGCGGCACCACTGTATCGCCCACAGGGTCTTGGCGGCGGTCTTGGCGGGCACGGACAGAACCCTCGACAACAGGGGCAACGATTTCAAGGTGGGAGGGGTTAAAGGCCAAGGCCAAATGCACTTCCCCACCGGGCGTCATTACATTGGAGGAAAAGCCTTGGTGATACTTCACATCGCCAGAGTTCTCGAAATTGACTCGCCCTTCGAACTCGTCAAACAAATCGCTGGGGTTCTTGCCCAATATGTTGACCAACACATTCAAGCGTCCCCGGTGTGCCATGCCAATGACCACTTCTTTGCCACCGTAGCCACCAATACGTTGAATGGCCTCGGACATCATGGGGATGAGGCTCTCACCACCTTCCAAACCAAATCGCTTGGTGCCGGGGTACTTAGACCCCAGCGATTTCTCGAGGCCCTCGGCCTTGATGAGACGTCGCAGTATTTGAATGCGCTGCTCGCGCGTCATTTCTGGCGCCGAACGGACTGACTCCATACGGCTCATGATCCAGTGACGCTGCTCGGTATCCACAATGTGCATGAATTCTGCACCAATGGTGTGGCAGTAAGTGCGCTCTAGGGAGTCGACAATCTGTTTCAGGCTGGCGTCACTGGTACCCAGGTACAGAGACCCCACTTGAAATACCGTATCAAGATCGGCGGCGCTCAGTTGATGAAAGCCCAACTCCAGATCGGGTACTGGATCGCGCTCTTGCAAACCCAGAGGATCGAGTCTCGCTTTCTGATGCCCGCGCTGGCGGTAAGCGCCGATAAGTTGCAGCACACGAACCTGTTTGCGTTCGTACTCGGTAGCCTGCGAATCATGCGCTACCGTGGACTCGGTGCGCACCCGCATCTTGCCGATCTTGGCAAACTGATCACGCACCACCGAATGGGGCACGTCCTGCAGGCTCAGTGCCTGTGTCGCTACCTTAGGTAAGCGATCAAAGTAGTCGCGCCACTCGGGTGGAATAGCATTAGGGTCGCTGATATACGTCTCATAAAGCGACTCAACATAGGCAGCATTGGTACCTGCAATGTGGGAGCTACTCCAGAGCTCCAGCATGCTGGGCAAGGGGGAAGCTTTCGTCATAACGAACCTCGTCGAGCGACCTATCAATAAAGTAATAGTGTAGCTCTTGAGGTCTGGGTATTTAAGGGATAACCGCGGTTTCTATCACTAACATCGACGATTTTAAGCGTTTATTTGTCACAATAGTCGCCACAAGAATTAACTGCATAACCCAGAAGAATGGATATTGAGCATGCACTAAAAAGGGGCGCCGAAGCACCCCTTAGTCGATCGAGCCAGTAATCAGGTAGCTCGGTTCAATAGCATGGTGCGGATGTGACCAATCGCCCGTGTCGGGTTGAGACCTTTCGGGCAGACATTCACACAGTTTTGAATGCCGTGGCAACGGAACACACTGAAGGGGTCGTCCAGGTTAGCCAAACGCGCATCGGTGGCTGTATCGCGACTATCTGCTAAGAACCGGTAGGCTTGCAACAAACCCGCAGGGCCTATGAAGCGGTCTGGGTTCCACCAGAAAGACGGACAGCTCGTAGAGCAGCAAGCACAGAGAATGCACTCGTAAAGCCCGTCGAGTTTGGCGCGGTCTTCCGGGGTTTGAAGTCGCTCGATGGCAGGAGCCGGGGTGTTGTTCTGCAGAAACGGCTGAATCTTTTCGTATTGAGCGTAGAACAAGCTCATATCAACCACGAGATCTCGAATCACGGGCAATCCTGGAAGGGGCCGGATAACCAACTTGTTTCCCTTAACAGTCTCCGAGAGCGCCGTAATGCACGCAAGACCGTTCTTGCCGTTGATGTTGAGCCCGTCGGACCCACAAACACCTTCTCGACAACTGCGTCGGTAAGTGACGCTAGTGTCTTGTTCAGCTTTGATCATTTCAAGAACGTCAAGCACCATGACGTCTTTACCAGCAGTATCGACTTGGAAGTCCTGCATGTAGGGGGCACTATCAACCTCAGGGTTGTAGCGGTAAATGCTGACCTGCAACATTTTCAACTCTCCTGACAACTATTAGTACGTGCGAATTTTGGGCTGGAAGGTATCGACCGTACGAGGGGTAAAGTTTACACCTCGCTTGCTCACACGCTTCCCTTCTTTGTGATAGATGGAATGGCACAACCAGTTCTCATCATCGCGTTCTGTAAAGTCTTCACGGGCGTGGGCACCACGACTCTCATTGCGAGCCTCGGCAACCACGGCGGTGGCCTCTGCCACCTCGAATAGGTTTTGCAACTCCAAACACTCAATTCGCGCTGTATTGAAGGCTTTAGACTTGTCGTCAAGCGCAACGTTTTCGACGCGCTCACGCAATGCTTCCAGCTTGTTAATGCCGTCCTGCATGAATTCGCCTTTGCGGAATACGCCGAAGTGATTCTGCATAATACCTTGCAGCTCTTTACGCAGTGACGAGACGTTCTCACCACCCTTGCGATCGTTCAGCGCAACAAGGGCTGCGTTGGCCGCATCGATATCACTGGCACTGGCGTCGCGCATTTCGATACCGTCACGGAGTGCACCCTCAATAAAGATGCCAGAAGCGCGGCCAAATACCACAAGATCGAGCAGTGAGTTACCGCCCAGACGGTTTGCACCATGGACTGAAACACAGGCCACCTCACCGCAGGCATACAGGCCGGGGATAATTTGATCGTTGCCGTTGGCATCGACGGTAAGTGCCTGACCGTGAACATTCGTGGGAATGCCGCCCATCATGTAGTGGCAGGTTGGCACCACAGGGATGGGTTCTTTAACGGGGTCAACGTGGGCAAACGTCCGGCTCAATTCGCAAATACCGGGCAGACGCGACTCCAACACCTCTTCACCAAGGTGATCGAGCTTCAACTTCACGTGGTCTCCGTTTTCACCACAGCCGCGACCTTCGAGGATCTCCAACACCATTGATCGAGCCACCACATCGCGTCCGGCAAGATCTTTTGCGTTGGGTGCGTAGCGCTCCATGAAGCGCTCGCCGTCTTTATTGATGAGGTAACCACCCTCGCCTCGGCAACCCTCTGTCACCAGTGTACCTGCGCCGTAGATGCCCGTGGGGTGGAACTGCCACATTTCCATGTCCTGCACAGGCACGCCTGCTCGCAGGGCCATGCCAACACCGTCGCCGGTATTGATGTGGGCGTTGGTCGTGGACGCGTAGATACGCCCGGCACCACCGGTAGCAAAGACGGTGGCTTTTGATTTCACGTAAACAGTTTCGCCCGTCTCGATGCAAATAGCGATTACACCAACGACGGCGCCATCTTGGTTTTTGACCAGCTCGGTGGCAAACCACTCATTAAAGAACACCGTCTCGTTCTTGACGTTGTTTTGGTAGAGAGTGTGTAACAGTGCATGGCCAGTTCTGTCTGCGGCGGCACAGGTTCGGGCAGCTTGGCCGCCCTCACCAAAGTTTTTCGACTGCCCGCCAAAAGGTCGCTGATAGATACGCCCTTCTTCGGTGCGCGAGAACGGCAGACCCATGTGCTCGAGCTCAAAAATAGCCTCTGGACCCACCGAGCACATGTACTCAATAGCATCTTGATCGCCGATGTAGTCGGAACCTTTGACGGTATCGTACATGTGCCAACGCCAATCGTCGTTTGGATCGGAACTGGCAATGGCACAGGTGATGCCACCCTGGGCCGATACTGTGTGTGATCGGGTTGGGAATACCTTAGAAATTACCGCGGTCTTGTAGCCTGACTGGGCTAACTGCAAGGCTGCACGCATGCCTGCACCGCCGCCCCCTACGATCACGCCGTCAAATGAAATCGTTCTCATTGTAGTAGTGCCTCCAAAAAACGCTGTGCGCGCGCCACTGTTATAGCGAAAAACGGCGCAGATACCAGCTCAGGTCGCGATCAACCCCAGATAATTTGTATAACCCACAGAACGTAAATGATAAGCGCCAAGACGCTGCCCAGCTGGCAAAAGCGACGCAAACCGTTACCGCGGGGACCCAACATGCGCTCGGTGAGGTAGTCTGTGAACACAGCCCACAGGCCAATCCAAGCATGGGCACCCAGAGACAGGGCTGCCAACAGCGTGAATATGCGCATACCGGTAGTTTCGTTCATTGCTTTCCAAGCGGCGTAATCGACGCCACTAAGCAATGTGCCTCCCACGCAAACAAAGTACGCGAGCAAAATAACACCCGCTACCCGCTGCACGAGCCAATCTGACAGGCCCGAACGACTAAAACTTGTGACTTGTGTTACCACAATACAACCCCCCAAACCACGGCCTATATGACAGCGAGTGCGATGACGATCTTTGCACCACGTACGCCGCCTTCCATCGTCTCACCCACACCGAAATCCATGATGATGTGCTTGATGCCCGACAAAGCGTGGTAGCTCATGGCGGTAGCGACGGCCCAGATAATGGCTTTGGCCAAGGGACCGCTAAGCGTGGCTGCCAGCGCATTGAAGGTTTGCTCTGAGGCGAGGCTTTGGTCTAGGGCCCAAACCAATAGGCCGGTGACGACAAACAAAAAGACTCCAGAGAGTCGGTGGGAAATTGAGACATAAGCGGTGATCGGTAGTTTCATCGAGCCAATGTCGAGATTTACCGGGCGCTTGTCTTTGCTAACAAGTGGCTTCACAGGCAGTATCCATTGTTGCTTGACAGGGACAGGCTGGTTTCCAGCCGCGCCGGAGTATACGCTGCACAGCGCAAGCTGACAATTTCGGCTCAGCAACCCGTGTGTAGATCTGCGCAAATCGCGCCATTCACAGTAACGCTTCGACGAGAAGTGTGTAAAATTGACACGTACGGCCCCGACCTTTAGGTTTGGCGCTCCCTGCAATTGCCACCAGGAATGTTCCCATGACTGACAAGAAAGCTACCCTCACGATTGATAACGGCCAGGGCTCCGTTGATACATTTGACCTGCCGATCCGCAAGGGCACCGTCGGCCCTGATGTCATCGATGTGGGCTCGCTGACCGCCAAGGGCTTCTTTACGTTTGATCCGGGCTTCACCTCAACCGCAGCCTGTGAATCTGAGATCACCTATATTGACGGCGAGCAAGGCATTCTGCTGCATCGCGGCTATCCCATTGAGCAATTAGCTGAGCAATCTGACTACTTAGAAACCTGCTATCTACTGCTGTACGGAGAGCTGCCCAACAAGGCCCAGAAAGACGAATTTGTTTCAACCGTGCAGCGCCACACGATGGTCCATGAGCAAATCCGAACGTTCTTCAATGGTTTCCGTCGCGACGCCCACCCAATGGCCATCATGTGCGGTGTTGTCGGTGCTCTATCGGCGTTCTATCACGATTCAACGGACATCTCAGACCCCCACCATCGCAAGGTAGCGGCGTTCCGATTGATCGCGAAAATGCCCACTATTGCCGCCATGAGTTACAAATTCTCGATAGGCCAGCCGTTTATGTACCCCGACAACAGCCTAGGGTACTCGGCTAACTTCTTACACATGATGTTTGGTAATCCCTGTGAACCCACCGAGATTTCACCAACACTCGCTCGGGCAATGGATCGTATCTTCACCCTGCACGCGGACCATGAGCAGAATGCCTCCACCTCGACCGTGCGTTTGGCTGGCTCGTCTCAGGCAAACCCGTTTGCGGTCATCGCAGCGGGCATTGCAGCGCTTTGGGGACCATCCCACGGCGGCGCCAACGAGGCCGTTGTGAAGATGCTGGAAGAAATTGGCGACATTTCCCAGATCGACAAGTACGTTGCGAAAGCCAAGGACAAAGACGATCCGTTCCGATTGATGGGCTTTGGTCACCGGGTCTACAAGAACTTCGACCCCCGAGCCAAAGTGATGAAGCAAGCTGCGGACGAGGTATTGGCCGAATTGGGCATCCAAGATGAAATGCTCGAGATCGCCAAGCGCCTTGAAGAAATCGCCCTGCAGGACGAATACTTTGTGGAGAAAAAGCTGTATCCGAACGTCGATTTCTACTCGGGTATCATCTTGAAAGCACTGGGTATTCCCACATCCATGTTTACCGTGATCTTTGCCGTTGGCCGCACAGTGGGTTGGATCGCCCATTGGAATGAAATGATTTCCAATCCCTATCGTATCGGCCGGCCACGCCAGCTCTACACGGGCCATACTGCACGGGATTTCGTGCCACTCGATCAGCGCTAAGCACAACAGGCTATCGTTATGGTTGAGGCTGTTATCACGGGCACGGGGTTGTATACCCCTGCCCAATCCATTAGCAACGATGAGCTAGTCGTTGCGTTCAATGATTGGGTGGCTGCCTACAACGATAGCCATGCTAAGGCCATAACAGCAGGGGAGATCAGTCCCAAGGAACCCTCCTCTGCTGCTTTTATTGAAAAGGCATCGGGTATTAAGTCCCGGTATGTGGTGGACCGTACGGGTATTCTTGATCCGCAGCGCATGACCCCTAACATTCCAGAGCGCGACAATGATCAATTGTCCGTTATGGCCGAAATGGCCGTTTCAGCAGCGCAGCAAGCGTTGACTAATGCCGGCTTACAGGGCTGCGACATTGATGCCGTTATTGTCGCTGCATCGAATATGCAGCGGGCTTACCCCGCCATGGCTATTGAAGTACAACACGCCATTGGTGCCCGAGGTTATGCATTCGACATGAATGTCGCCTGCTCCTCTGCCACGTTTGGTATCCAGCAGGCGCGAGACACTATTCGCGCTGGTAGTGCGCGGAGAGTACTCATGGTGAACCCCGAAATCTGTACGGGGCATCTCAACTTCCGCGATCGAGACTCACACTTTATTTTTGGCGACGTTGCCACCGCCGTCGTGCTCGAGCGCAGTACCGAGGATCACCCAAAAACGGGTTTTGCAGTGCGTGATACCCGCCTACAGACCATTTTCTCAAACGCCATTCGCAACAACTTCGGTTTTTTAAACCGCGCCGATCCTGCGGGTGTGGGTCAGGATGACAAGTTATTCGTTCAGGAAGGTCGGCGTGTCTTCAAAGAAGTATGTCCCGCCGTGGCCAAGCAAATTAGCGAGCAGCTAGCTGAACACGATATCGCAGCAACATCCATCAAGCGGCTATGGCTTCACCAAGCCAATCGCAACATGAACGATCTCATTGCTCGCAAGGTACTTGGCAGAGAACCTCTCAGTGAGGAAGCGCCTATTATTCTCGACCGCTACGCCAACACCTCCTCTGCGGGTTCTGTGATTGCGTTTCACTTGCACAAGGAAGATTTTCTGGCTGGTGAAACGGGCGTCTTGTGTTCATTTGGCGCCGGTTACAGCATTGGCAGCGTCATTTTGGAGCGGGTGTAAAGCTTAGCCATCGCTCCACTATCAGACAGCACCTTCCCCCTGAATAGTCCTTAAAGGCGGTGGTGTGGGTGCTTCCTAGCCGGTTACTTGCCCAAAATATCGTCCAAAGCCGCTATCAGCGTCTGACACTGGGCGTCGGTGCCCACGGTAATACGTAGATAGTCTTTGATGCGTGGTTTATTCCAGCGGCGGATAATGATGTTTTGGGCGCGCAAGGCATCGAAAATAGCCTCACCCGATACGGACCTGTGTCGACAAAAAACGAAGTTGGCACTGGAAGGCAGCACCTCGAAACCGCGTTGAGTAAGTGCCTGACAGAGCTGCGCACGCGCACGACCCACCGCAGCACTCGCGTCCTCGAGCCAAGCATGATCGTCTATAGCGGCCAACGCGGCCGCCTGTGCAATGGCATCGATCGGGTAACTATTGAAAGAATCTTTAACCCGTATCAATCCCTGAATTAATGGCGGTGATGCCAGCGCATAGCCAAGGCGCAGCCCTGCCAAACTGTGGGATTTCGAGAGGCTTCGGGTAATTAGCAGATTGTCGTAGTGTGCCAACAATGACACTGCAGAGGTGGCGCCAAAGCCAAAATACGCTTCATCCACCACCACCAGGCGCTGCCGATCGCTGGCAACCAACCGTTCGAGTTGTTCGATAGACAGGGCAATCCCCGTCGGCGCGTTCGGGTTGGCAAACAGCAAAGGTCCCGGCGCTTCGCACATAGCGGTTACGTCGATGTGGAAATCGGCAAGCAGTGGCACTTCGTTTAACTGCATGCGGTATAACTGCGCCCACACGGGATAAAAACTGTAAGTGATGTCAGGCACTGAAAAGACTGTCGATGAACTGATCAAGGCTTGAAAAACATGCGCGAGCACTTCATCGGAGCCATTGCCGACAAATACCTCATCGATCGTCAATCCCGTTTGTCGCGCGATACCTTCGCGCAGGGCGACACTGTCAGGGTCGGGGTAGCGCCTTAGCGCATCGGGATCAATGTCGCGGATAGCCTGCAAGGCCGCCGCCGAGGGCGGCAGCGGGTGCTCATTGGTATTGAGCTTGATCAGATTACTCAGCTTTGGCTGCTCGCCAGGGGTATAAGGATGTAGCTGGCGGGTGACATCACTCCAGAATGCGCTCATAGAAGACCTTTTAACAGGACTAAACTGCGGATCAAATCGCGGGGCTCGCAGCATACCTCAGCACGATCGAATGGCACAGCGATCAGTTAATAAGGTTGCGCAGTCCTTCATTGTCGGCATGGCGTATATCGACGCCTCTTGCCAAATACACGACTTGCTCTGCAATACTGCTGGCGTGATCCCCTATGCGCTCAAGGCTTCTCAGCGCCCACACTTGCTCCATGAGGTATTCAATATGTTCGGGCTGAGCGCGCATTGCCTGCTGTAGCTCTGTCATAGCACTGTGGTAGTCATCATCGATGTCGTCATCACTCAGCACCACCTTCACCGCCTGTACAACGCTCTGTCGGGCGAAAGCATCGAGTGACTGCCGCAACATGTGGTTGACATGATTCGCAATGCGCCGAAAGCGCAGCTCCGTGGGTTGTGGGCTGGAGACGGGCGCCAACTTGATGGCAACTCTTGCCACCTTACTGGCTTCGTCGCCAATACGCTCAAGGTCGGTCGTAACTTTGGCAATGGCAATAATGAGTCGCAGGTCACTTGCTGCAGGCTGGCGGCGCGCCAAGATACGTGCGCACTGCTCATCAATTTCCACTTCCAAACGATTGATTGATCGATCAATCTGAATAGCCGCCTCTGCTGGCTCGCTGTCAGTTTGCAGTAATGCTTCGATGGCCAGCTCGATTTGATTCTCGACCTTGCCACCCATTTCCAACAAATCGTTTTTAATGGCATCGAGCTCGGCATTGAACTGGGCCGATATGTGTTGCTTGTAGCTTAGCTTCTCGCTCATGTGCTAATTGCCGCTCCTCGACTCAACCATATCGACCCGTGATGTAATCCTCTGTGGCGCGCTCCACAGGGTTGGTAAATATCCGATCGGTCTCATCGAACTCCACCAACTTACCGCCATTCATGAACGCCGTCCAATCAGAGACTCGTGCTGCCTGCTGCATATTGTGGGTGACGATAATGATCGTATAAGAGTGTTTCAGTTCGTAGATCAATTCCTCGATTTTTAACGTTGAAATGGGATCGAGGGACGACGCAGGTTCATCGAGCAGCAATACCTCGGGTTCAATGGCGATAGTGCGCGCGAGCACAAGTCGCTGCTGCTGACCCAGTGATAATCGTAAGGCACCGGTGTGCAGCCGATCGGACACCTCATCCCACAGTGCTACATCCCGCAGAGCACGCTCTACGATTTCATCGAGATCGCGCTTACGCTTGATACCGCCGATACGTGGGCCATAGGCAACATTATCGTAAATACTTTTGACAAACGGGTTGGGTCGTTGAAACACCATGCCAACCCGCCGTCGCAGCACCGTCAGATCGGTGGCGGGGGCCAAGACATTGTCTTCCTCCACATATATGGCACCGCTGTAACGACAGCCATCAATGGTGTCATTCATACGATTAAAACAGCGCAATAAAGTGGACTTACCACAGCCGCTGGGACCGATAACAGCGGTCACCGCACCCGCTGGAATATCAAGGTTAATATCGACAAGTGCCGACGCGTTACCGGGATACGATAGTGATAGCTGCTGCACCAGCAAACCCGGAGGGGTGCGTGCCGCAGTGCTCTGAAACTGCGACGCTTGAATCAATGCATCTCGCTGCATGTAGGACGTCATCGATCACTCCTCCGATAGCGCTTGGTAACGGTCTCGTAGCCGTTTGCGCAATAAAACAGCGCTGAGGTTTAGCAACATGACCAGCGCTACCAAGAGAACAGCTGCGGCACAAATAAGGCCAAGACGCCCTTCTCCAACGTTGGCATGTGCTGCAATGTCGTAAATAAAAAACCCTAAGTGCATAAATTTTTGCTCAAAGGCAATGAACGGTGCTTCCAAGGACACCGGCAGTGTCGGCGCATATTTAACGACTCCGACCAACATAAGTGGCGCGACTTCGCCCGCAGCACGGGCAATCGCTAAAATAACGCCAGTAAGCACAGAGGATCCCGCCGCAGGCAATAACACACGCACAATGGTTTCAAAGCGAGTGGCACCCAAAGCGTAACTACCCTCGCGCATAGAGTCCGGTAATCTGGCCAAGCCTTCTTCGCTCGCAACAATCACCACTGGCAGGGTCAGCAAGGCCAAGGTCAATGATGCCCATAACAGTCCCGGCGTCCCAAAGGTCGGACGCGGCAGCGTGTCGGCGTAAAACCAGCTATCGATCTCACCGCCCACCAAATAAACAAAGAAGCCCAAGCCAAACACGCCGAAAATCACAGACGGTACGCCCGCTAAATTTTGAATCGCCACGCGCAAGAGCTCGGTATACCAGGTATTTTTGGCGTATTCACTGAGGTATATGGCCACTAAGACGCCCAAGGGGGCGACGATTACCGCCATCAAAATGATCATAACCACCGTACCAATGATGGCTGGCAGCATGGCCTCAACACCGAGTGTGGCGGACGGCTGGAAGAGTAGCTGCTGTAGGTTTATCCAAAACCGGAGCAACACGCCACCGGATGCCATGCCCTCAGCGGTCAACCAACTGCCAGCAAACCACAGCAGCGCCGCGAGGAACGCAATAGTGGTCAATACTGACAGGGTCACCATGGCCGCCGTCAACCAAATCATAAGTGTGCCCACCCCCCGCTGCCAGCGGCGCTGTCCGGGCACCCTGTAACCCCTTGGCATCGTCATGGCGCCGACGCCTCAAGCGCACGCAGGCGCCGCTTAAAGAGCTGAGCTGCGGTATTAAAGACGAAGGTAATGGCGAACAGCAGCAGCGCAGCGAGAAACAGCACACGATAATGGGCACTGGCCACTGAAGCTTCAGGCAACTCCATCGCCAGTGTTGCGGCAATACTGCGCACACCTTCGAATAGTGCACCCTCGCTCAAAGGCGCATTACCAGAGAGCAGCAGCAGAATCATCGTCTCGCCACAGGCGCGTCCAAAGCCGAGCATTATCGCCGCAATGATTCCCGGGAACGCCATGGGCAGCACAACGTCACGGAAGCTCTGCCAGTGCGTAGCACCCAGCGCTAAACTACCGGCAGCCACAGAGCGTGGCACGGCATTAATGGCATCTTCGGCCAGTGAAAATAGTGTTGGTATGATGGCGAATCCGAGCCCTATCGCAACGAGCACAGCGTTACGTTGGCGCACTGCAACACCGTACTCACGGTACAACCAACTAGCAAAGTTACCATCAAACACAGAGCTCTCCAGATGCTGCCCAAGAGCAACACCCAGAGCGATGAAACCAAGGAGCGCAAACGTCAATAACAACGGTAACTGACTCAGGTGACGCTTCGTTCGATTAGCCAAAGGGTGTAGTTGCCAAACCAGCGACAGCATTAGCACCCCGACCGGCACCACCACAAAAGCACCGAGCAATTCAGGTATCAAACCATCGAAACGCGGTGCCAACCAAACGGCCAATACCGCCCCGATGACCACGGTCGGAAATGCGGCAATGAGCTCAATGGTAGGCTTAATCCATGAGCGCAGCCTCGGTGACATAAAAAACCCTGTAAAAATGGCGGCGCCAATAGCCGTGGGCAACGCCAGAAGCGTCGCTAAAACCGCCGATATCAGCGTGCCGATGATTAGGGGCACTAAACTGAATTTTTCCTGATACCCATCTTTGGCCGCCTTCGGTTGCCATACCCACGCCGGCTCAAGATATCCCTCGTATTGCCGCTGCAAAAAAAGCTCACTGGCACTCACAGCACCCGCACTGGGGTCGAGTTGCCAATAACGTCGGTGTGTATCAACACCTGTGGTGTAGAAAATATCGACATCGAGCCAACCGACGTGAATGGGTTGCGCTGCAATTGGCACAATGGCAGCGGGCTTATCGGCCGTTTTTTGCCAAATTTGTAGGGTCGGCTCATCGGTTGCAAGCGCAATTCGGTCACCATCTGGGCTAATGGCAAGCGTAATAATGCGATGACTTAGATCGACGGCGGTCATAGGGCGTAACGCCGGATAACCATCGACCATCACTATGTGCTGAATGTGATACCCCCACTCCTGCTGCAGTATCAAACTGCGGCCACTGGGGCTCCAATAAGCATCTATATGAGCAGGTACAGTGCCCGAGAACAAACGATGATCGCGCAGATCGTGCACCCAGTATTCGCCACGATTACTGAGCACAACCAACCAATCGAGTGTGCCGCTAATATGCTATGCGCTTATGGTCACACCGGGTGGTATCGTTGGCATTTGTAGCAATTGAACATCGGATACCCACAGCCCATTACGCTTTAACAGGCGCCCTCCGGTTAACCCCACATCGCTGTTCGCCACCCATACCCGCTCTTTACCATCGGATTCCCAGACGATCTTATCGAACTGGCGCGGCACCCAACTGGGGCGCGTCGGTTGTAAATCCGACAACGAAATAGGAAGCGTCGCTACAGGTAAAGATTGTGGTGTGGGGTTTTTAAGTAGCGGCAAAGCGGACCACACCAACTGTAACAGCATGCCAATAATGGCAACCATCACTAATAAACTCGCAACGCGAATGCCTACGGTCGCGATCGTATCGATACGGTGGCGGCGCCGGTCAGCAATCACCGGTGATGACATCCTGGGTTTTGGGCGTTTCAAGGGGGATGAAGCCATGATCAAGCAACGTTTGCTGCGCTTGCGGCTCTTGAATAAACGCCAAGAACCGACACTCTAGGGGCCCTGGAGCCGTATCGGGGGCGGTCGCAAGATAAAACATAACCGTCCTTGCCAGAGGGTAGCGTTCCCAAGCGTCTGCCGTTGCGTAATTGACCGTTATCGGCGGCTGGGGTGGCTGTAACCAAGCCAACGCTTTGACCCTTTCATCCACGAAGCCCAGACCTGCATAACCAATGGTGCCGGGCTGGCTGGCCACCATATCAACAACCGCCGCGAACCCCTGCAGTTGGGCCACATAGGGTGCCAAATCGCCATCACACAGCGCCTTCTCCTTAAAAAAACTGTAGCTGCCACTGATGGAGGTTCTACCCACCGCCTCTACAGGTTGACTCGCCAGAGGATCCGCTTTTGCTACACCCGGTACTTGCCCCCAATTATCAATTGGCGCGCCACCGGCACAGTAGCGAGTGCTGGACCAGATGCGGTCGACTGTCGATCGATCAATGGCTGACAGTGGATTGTCTTTTGCCACAATAATCACCAGGGCATCTCTGCCCAATGCAACCGACGTGGGCAGGTGACCTCGGCGAGCAACGAACCGAGCGAGCTCACCATCACTCATCGCACGGGACATCATGCCGATGTTGGCGGTGCCCTCCGCTAACGCTGTTGGCGCCGCAGCGGAACCCGCTGCTTGAATTTCCACCGTCACATCGGGATTGCGTGCCTGAAAGGCTCGAGTCCAAGCGGTGACAACACCACCGAGTGTATCCGAACCCGTTATGATCAAAGTGTTCTGTTTGGCTTCAGCTTTTAACGCCCAACCCAACGACGCGACACAAAGCCAGCAAGCAATGAAAGCAGCGACTGCTCTCACTGACCTCAGCCGTGAATGGTGGCAGTGTCCATCGACCATTACGCAATACCGCTGGGGACGCCAGCTTCCTCAGAGACCTCATTGCTATCCAGCGCAGCAATATGAAAACGCAAGGAGAACTGACTCCCACGGCCCAATTCACTGTCTATCAGCAGTTCTGCTTGATGCGAAGTGGCAACGTGTTTCACGATGGCCAGACCAAGTCCGGTGCCGCCAATGCGCTGGCTTCGGCTCTTGTCCACCCGGTAAAAGCGCTCGGTCAGTCTCGGTAAGTGTCGTTTGGCAATGCCTACACCCCGGTCCAGCACACTAAACACCGCCCTACCCTCGTGTTCATACCAACGCACGTCAACAGCCTGATCATTATCACTGTATTTCAACGCATTGATAATGAGATTGCTGAAGGCGCTGTGGAGCTCTTGCCGATCGCCCAATACGAGAGCGCCGGAATCCACATCGAGCCGTATTTCCCTGTCGGCGTAGGCAGCACGCAGTTCATTGACAGTCTCCCCGACAAGCTGAGCAACATCCGTCAATGCTGTTTTTCGGAGCGTTTCGGCGCTCTCAATACGCGACAACCAAAGCAAGTCTTTGAGCAAGGACTCCATGCGAGCCGTTTGCTCGTTCATTTGCGTCAGTGGTCGCTGAAATCGGGGTTCCTCAAACAAAGGCATGCTTTGCAGGGTGTCGATGTAACCCTTTATCACCGTAAGCGGTGTGCGCAACTCATGTGACACGTTGCCCACAAAGTCCCGTCGCATCTGCTCGAGACGATACTGCTGTGTGACGTCGCGCACAAAGATGAGCCGATCACCCTCCCCAAACGTCGACAGCTCAAATTGCAAGCAACGCTCGCCCTCGGTGGTTGGGTCAATACGTAACGGCGCTTCAGGGGTATCGCCCTCAAAGTATTGATGAAATTTTGGCTGCCGAATGAGGTTGAGCACCGGTTGCCCGCGATCTTCGGGAAACTTGATACCCAATAAAAATTCCGCCGACTCATTGGACCACGCAATGTTGTGGCGCCGATCGACGATGACCGCCGCGTCGCGCATTGAGGTTAGGGAATCTTGTAAATAGTCGAGGGCCGACTCTAATCGCTGGCGATCTTCGCGGTTGCGCCGCTGCAGCAGATAAATGCCATCAAACAACTGTCCCCAGATCCCAAATCCCTCGGGCGGCTCTTGATCTGGCTCGGCTATCCAGCGTTGGGCACGATGCAGTTGGCGCGCCCAATGCAACAACACCAAAAACAAGCCGAGAGAGAATCCCTCTAGGGGGCGTCCCAGCAGCGTGCCAGTAGTCGCACCGGCGACAAGGGTAAACACGGCCCATCGAAACACATAAAGCAGCGACGGATAACGCCGATTCACGTGTCGTCAAAACCACGGGCAGAAAAGCGATACCCCGTCCCTCGGACGGTTTGAATGAGATCGCTGTAGTCGGCGAATTCAGTTTGTAACGCCTTGCGCAGCCGGCGGATATGAACATCGACGGTACGCTCTTCGACGTAAACGTTTGCCCCCCAAACGTGGTCAAGTAACTGATTGCGCGTGTAGGCACGCTCGGGGTGCGACATAAAAAATTGCAGTAAGTTGAACTCGGTTGGCCCCATATCGACTGGGCGATCTGCAAGGAAAATGCGTCTGCTCTCTGTATCTAACAACAGGTCTTTCACCTGTAACTTATCGCGCTCTTCCCCACCTTTTGATCGCCGCAACAACGCCTTGATACGAGCAATGAGTTCCCGGGGGGCAAAAGGTTTTGTCATGTAGTCATCGGCACCCACATCGAGTCCCTGAATGACATTATCTTCAGCGGTTTTAGCGGTAAGCATAATGACTGGCAGGCCTCGAGTGGTATCGTTGCGTTTCAACCGCCGCAACAACTCAAGACCGCTGCCACCGGGCAGCATCCAGTCGAGCAATACAATATCGGGGCGTTCATCGACGATTATGCGGTGAGCATCGAGAATCGTCTCTGCCTCGAGGCAATCAAAATCAGCGATTTCCAGCGCCATTTTCAGCATATCGCGGATAGCAAATTCGTCGTCGACAATCAGAACTTTATGAGTAGGCATGATCAGTCACAGTGCGCTTAAACGGGAACACGCATTAGATGATGGAAATATGACATCCCCGTTACACAACAGCCAATGATTGACACTACCACCAGTCAAACCAGCCTCCATCTTCGAGCTCTTTGACGCAACCTTGCAACTGACGATTGTAACGTTGCGCCCGGTCATCGACTTTACGCGCCACATCGACAAGCCATTGCTTGGAACGATAGGTTGCGCGGGAATAGCCCCCGTGACCCTCGTGATAGGCTAAGTACAGACGAAACGCATCGTCTTTAGCAATACCATTGGTTCGATAGCTGACATCGTTGTACCAACCCACAAAGTCGACAGCGTCATCAAAATCGTCACGATCAGCACCGTAGTTGCCAGATTCGCGCTCGTAACGACGCCAGGTATCGTCCTTCGCTTGACTGTATCCGTAGGCATCAGAGGCACGAGGTCCCGGGATAATCCCCCAAATCATGCGTCGCGCGGGTTTGGCGGTGGCTACAAAGCGACTCTCTTGATGCATAAAAGCCATCATGACCGAGATGGGGACTCCCCATCGGGCTCGTGCACTTTTTGCATCCTCATACCAGCCAGATTTCTCACGAAAAATGGCGCAAATATCATCCACGTCGTCGGGTGGCGATGTCACACAACCCGCCAGACTGCCCACAAGTAGTAACACCAAACCTAATGTACTGGGGTTTAGATGGCGCTGAGTGCCTGTCATTGCAATCGCTCCAAAAGTTCAACAAAAGCGCTTTCATCAAGGATAGAGATACCCAGAGTCTGCGCTTTTTTAAGCTTACTACCTGCGCCCGGACCGGCAACAACACAATCGGTTTTACCGCTCACACTCGACGCGACTTTCGCGCCAAGTGCTCGCAAAGTCGCCTCTGCATCGTCACGCCCCATCGTCTCAAGCTTACCTGTAACAACCCACGTTTGCCCCGCAAGCGGCGCATCTTGGGCGATGGTTTCTGTGAGATCCGCCCAGTGCACACCAGATGCCCGGAGGCGCTCGATTGAACTGATATTCTGTGCTTCAGCAAAAAACCGGTGTATGTGCTCAGCCACCACCGGCCCAACATCATCCACCTCCAGTAGAGCCGCTGTGCTTGCCTGCATCAATGCCTCTAACGTGCCGAAGTATTGTGCCAATTGCCGCGCTGTACTCTCCCCTACCTCTCTGATACCCAGTGCATAAATAAACCGCGACAAAGTAGTGGCCTTGCTCGCTTCAATGGCATTGAGCAAATTACTTGCGGATTTTTCACCCATTCGCTCAAGATCGAGTAGCTCGTCTGCGCTGAGATGGTAAATGTCAGCAACCCCAGTAATAAGCTGTTGGTCGCTCAGCTGCTCAATGAGCTTATCCCCCATACCGTCGATATCCATGGCTTTGCGGGAGACAAAGTGACGCAATGCCGCCTTGCGCTGCGCTGGGCACACTAGGCCGCCTACGCAGCGATAAACCGCCTCACCCTCATCGCGCTCAACCGCTGAGCCACATGCGGGACAGGCGTTCGGGAATTGGATAACACGGGCACTCTCAGGCCGTTTATCGAGTAATACAGAAACCACCTGCGGAATCACATCGCCAGCACGCCTAACCACCACGTGATCGCCCAAGCGCAAACCCAAACGATCAATCTCATCGGCATTGTGCAAGGTGGCATTGCTCACCGTGACACCACCAACAAATACTGGCTGTAAACGAGCTACGGGCGTAATGGCACCGGTTCGGCCCACCTGAAAATCGACATCAATGAGCTGAGTAGATTCCTCTTGGGCCGGGAATTTGCGCGCAATGGCCCAGCGAGGTGCTCGAGACACAAAACCCAAACGCTGCTGCAAGGCCAGCTGATCGATCTTGTAAACGATGCCATCGATATCAAAGGGCAAACTATCGCGGCGTGCCGCCATGTCATTGTAGTAATCGATACACGCATCTATCCCGGTCACGGTACGCGCATAGTCAGAGATTGGCAGTCCCCACTCACCCAGCAGTGCCATCACGTCGCTATGGTTTTCGGGTAACGCAGCCGAGCCATCGGTATAGCCCAAGGAGTAGGCACACAGAGCAAGTGGGCGGCGCGCCGTAATGCGGCTATCGAGTTGACGTAGACTTCCTGCGGCAGCGTTGCGCGGATTGACAAAGGTTTTATCGCCGGAGGCTCGGGCTCGCTCGTTGAGTTTGTCAAAGCCTTCACGGGGCATGTAGACCTCACCACGCACCTCTAATAGCTCGGGCCAGTTTCCCGCTTTAAGCACAAGCGGTACGTTGGAAACAGTCTTCACATTGAGCGTGATGTCCTCTCCCGTATACCCGTCACCCCTTGTAGCAGCCCGTAACAATCGCCCACGATGCCATATGATGCTCACCGCAATGCCGTCTAATTTCGGCTCACAACAGTAGCGTAGGGCGCTGTCGTTGCGCCCGAGACGCTCTTCAACACGCAAGTGAAAAGCCGCCAAATCGTCATCGCTAAACGCGTTATCCAACGACAACATGGGCAGCTTGTGTTCAACACTACTAAACGCATCGAGGGCAGCAGCACCAACGCGCTGGGTTGGTGAGTCGTCACGACAAAATTGCGGGTACTCGGCCTCTAGTTGCCTAAGACGTACCATTGCCCGGTCGTACTCGGCGTCGGTAACCGAGGGCGCATCCTGTTGATAGTAGGCCTCGTTCCAACCCCGTAATTGGTTCGAGAGCGCCTCAATTTCCTGCTCAGCTGTCATCGGCGCAGTCAACGACGCCGCCGCTCCATGGCGATGCGACGCTCGAGCTCACGGATCTGCAGTCGCATGTGTTCCAGACTCTGCCGTGTAATAGCACTGCGGGTATCATCGAGGACGTCGCCATTGAGGTTTTTCGCTACCGTTCGGGCCGTTTCATACATGTAATCAAAGGCCTGTAGCATGTCATCGGGTCCGGGCAAGGTAACAAAGAACATTAATCCACGAGTGCGCATTTGGGACATTTTGTCGATGTCAAATACCCCAGGCTTCATCATGTTGGCCACGCTGAATTGTATGGGCCCCCTACCTGCTGATTGCTCATGACGATGAAAGAAATCCATATCGCCAAACCGCAAATCACAAGCCAACAAAATATGCAGTACATCCTCGCCCGCAAAGCCGCTCTCATCGCGAGCAACGACATTTAAAACAAACACGTGGGGATCAATCGAACGAGGCAAGCGCACCTCTGGCTCAGCCTCCGGCTCAGGTGCGTCAAGTTCAGCCAACCAATCGAGGGTCTCGCCCGTGACACCTGTGTCGGGGTCCTGTTCATCAACATCGGCGTTAGCCGATATATCGTCGATACTCAGGTCTTGGACTTCAGTCGTTACGCTACTGGCGGTCTGGAGCTGAGCATCGCCGGCGTCAGCGCTGAATGGCTCTGACTCGGAGGCAGTCCACTGTACGTCATCGAGCAGAACGTCCTCTTCCACCAGCGTTTCCATCACCATGGATTCGGTGTCCGGCTCTGATGCAGATTCGTCTTGCTGCAGGTCCTCTCGCCGTACGATACGTGCCCCACCATTGGGTAACTCGGACAGCAAATTAAAGGGCTCATCGCCGTTCTCGTTATCGCGACGCACTTTGGCGTTCATTCGGATGTGATTACGGCGTTGTAGGTGTACACGTCGTGCGGCATCAATTAGCACTGCCATTACCAGACCAGCACCCACAACTAACATCCAATCTTTAAGATCCATGACTCCCTCTGCCTCGTGGTCAGAATCTGTTACTAACTGGCTGCGAGCTGCGCAGCTTCTTCGATATCTACCGTTACCAGGCGCGACACACCAGGCTCATGCATCGTAACCCCCATCAACTGATCGGCAACTTCCATGGTGATTTTGTTGTGAGTAATGAAGATAAATTGCACTTTTCCTGACATCTCCTTAACCATGCGTGCATAACGGCCGACATTGGCATCATCTAAGGGTGCGTCGACCTCATCAAGCATACAAAACGGTGCTGGATTCAACTGGAAGATAGAAAATACCAAGGCGATGGCTGTCATTGCTTTTTCACCACCCGATAGCAGATGAATGGTGCTGTTCTTCTTACCCGGTGGTCTGGCCATAATTGCGACACCCGTATCGAGCAGGTCATCACCCGTCATTTCAAGGCTGGCTGTGCCACCACCGAAGACCCGGGGGAAGAGCTCTGAGAAACCCGCATTCACTTGATCGAAGGTTTCTTTAAAGCGTGCACGGGTCTCCTTATCGATCTTGCGAATAGCTGATTCAAGGGTTTCAAGCGCCGTGCGTAAATCTTCATCTTGGGCGTCGAGATATTGCTTGCGCTCGGACTGGCGCGCGCACTCGTCGATAGCAGCAAGATTGATGGGACCCAAGCGCTGGATCTTGGCGGCTACGCGCTCTGCCTTCACCTGCCACTCGGGCTCGGATGCCTCATCGGGCAGCGCCGCCACCACTTCGGTGACGTTGGCTTCCATCTCGGAGAGCTGCGATTCAAGGTTTTCAATGCGAACCGTGCGCTCGGCTTGTTTTAATCGCTCGGCTTCCGTATTGCCATGAACCCCCTGCAAACGCTGCTCCGCTGCCACCTTTAATTGCTCTTGCTCACGCATAGCATGCTCATGCTCAGCGACAGTTTGTCGCGCTGCCGTCAGTGCTGCCTCGGCATCAACGCGCCTTGCCAGCAAGGTTTCCAGCTGTTCCTGTAATTCCTCATCGGGGTTTTCGGCGTCGGGCAACTGATCACCCAACTCCTTGGCTCGCTGTTCCAACTGCGCGACTTGCTGCTCTAGTCGGTTGATGGTGCTTGCTACCGTATCAATTTGCGTCCGCAAATTCTGTGCTTTGACATCGCTGCGGTGAGCGCCCTCGCGTGCTTCACGGGATAGATCCCTGGCGTTCTGAAGACTTTGCCGGTATTGATCGCGCTGTCCTAACAATAGGTCACGCTCACGACCATCCTCGGCCATTTGCTCAATGGCCATAGCAAGCTCGGAGCGTGCCTCAACAAGCGTCGATTGCTCACTGTCAAACTGTGCACGCGCCTCTGCCAAATCACTGTTTAACTGTTGCTGGCGTTGCCGGGTTTGTTCTATCGCTGCAATTTGTGTCTTGCGTTCGGCACTGAGATTGGCTTGATTGCGTACGGCCTCTTTGAGTTTTCGCTGCTCGTCGGTGAGCTTGGCCTCGCTATCTTGGCGCTGGCTACGCAGCTGCTCTAAGTGATCATCGACCTGTTGTAGCTGTGCCTCGGTCAGTGCAATGTCCTGCTCTAGTGACTCAAGTGCCACTTTGCGCTCGATGACGCCAGCACCCGACAAAGCCGCCGATCGCGTGCGAGCCCAGCCCTGCCCAAACCAAAGGCCGTCAGGGGTAATAACAGAGGCACCCGCCGGCAATGTCGTTAAACGCGCCAGCGCATCACTGAGATCCGTGGCCGTGTAAACATTTGCCAGCCAGGCCTGCAGTGCTGCAGGGCCCTGCACCTCGGCCGCAAGGGTACCGCCAGGCGCATTTATGGCGCCATCTGGGCTGACCAGACAAGCGCCGGATGGCGCCGACTCAAATTGACCTGTCAACAACTCGCTCAGATCGCTAATACACAAGCCGGTGAGCGCATTGCCCAATACCTGCTCAACGGCACTGGTCCAGGTCTCGGATACCGTCAGGGACTCGAATACCGAGCCGGCCACAGACAATTGCTGCGAGGCTAGCCACTGTGCGAGATCTTCAGCTTCTGAGTCTTCAGTGGCTGCCTCTTGAAGGGCTACCAACGATGCCTGCTGACCGCGCAGCTGCTGCAAGCGCACACGGTGCTGATCTTGCTCTAGTCGCAGCTGTTCCATATCGGCGCGTTGACGCTGGATGTTTTGATCGACCTGCTCTATCTCGGCCTCGTGCTGAGACACAATCGTATTAATTTCTTCAATTTTCAGATCAAGCTCGTCAAGCGGCACCCCGGAGTCGTCGCCATCGAGCTCAGAGGCACTGAGTTCAAGCTTGCCGATACGCTCCTGCAAACGCCGAAGTACCTGCTCTAAATATACGATGCGGCTTTGCTGCACCTCAGAGGTCTGTTTAGGCCCCGCCGCTCGTTGATTGAAAGCGTCCCATTGCGCCTGCCACTGAGTCATGGCCTGCTCGGCTTCCGCCAAAGCGAGACTTGCCGCCTCAGCGGTCTCCCGCTGCTCTGCCAGCTCGGGCTCTATCGATGAAAGTTCATTTCGCCATAGGGCTAGTCGTTCACGATCGGCATTGAGATGCCCCCTCGCCTCTTGCAAGGATTCTTCCGTTTGGCGTAAGTCCTCTGAAATACTTATCCGTCGTTCCTGCTGAAAGCGCAGCGCCTGCTCAAGGCGGGTCACCTCACCGCCAACGCTGTAGTAATCTGCCTGCACAGTATTCAATTGCTCGCTGGCTTCGGCCAGCGCTGCGCGCAGGGATTCAATGCCGGTGAGCGCATGCTCAAGTGCTGCTCGCTCGGCTTCCTGTTGCACCTCGAGCTCGCTAATACGCTGTCGACTCAAATCGCTGCTGTGCTGGTACTCGCGCCACTGCAGTGCCAACAGCTGGGCCTTGATATCGCGCTCTTCAGCCTTCAGCTCCCCATAACGCTCCGCTGCCTGAGCCTGCCGCTGTAAATGCGATAATTGGCGCTCAAGCTCTTCTCGTAAATCGGTAAGCCGTTCGAGATTTTCCAATGTGCGTCGCATTCGGTTCTCAGTTTCCCGACGACGCTCTTTATATTTTGAGATGCCCGCGGCCTCTTCAATGAAGACGCGCAGCTCTTCAGGCTTCGACTCAACAAGCCGAGAGATCATGCCCTGCTCAATAATGGCGTAGGACCGGGGCCCCAAGCCAGTACCCAAAAACAGATCGGTGATGTCGCGGCGACGACACTTGGCACCGTTTAAGTGGTATTCAGATGTGCCATCTCGAGCCACCAATCGCCTGACCGAAATCTCGTTAAAACGGGCGTACTCGCCGACGATTTTGCCATCGGTGTTATCAAAAATAAGTTCGATTGACGCCTGGCTGACGGGTTGGCGATTTGTTGTGCCGTTAAAAATGACGTCCGTCATCGACTCCCCGCGCAAGGTCTTCGCAGAGCTCTCCCCCATAACCCAACGTACAGCGTCGATAATATTGGAC